>NZ_CP109150.1:3963563-4268453 GCF_035920365.1 Micromonospora sp. NBC_01740
GCATCGTCGTGCCGCCCTTCGTCGCCCGACCCGCCCCACAGGCGGGCACCGCAGGGGACATCGAACCGGGGCGGGCCCGGCGGAACCCCGTAGAAGTACGGCATCGCCCGGAACTGTCGGTGGGGCGTCATCCCGTCCTGTTCGGGGGTCCGGCACGCGGCGGACCGGTCTCCTGGTCGCATGAGGATCGGGCTGATGGAGCTGCTGCTCGCGGTCGGCTGGCCGCCGGGCGTCCTGCTGGCGTGGGTGATCGTCCAGCTCGCCGTCGCCGCCGCCCTGCGCCTGCGGGCGTCGCGCTACGCGCAGGGCCGGCTACGCTTCGACGGCTGTCGCTGGCCGAGGAGGATGAGAGCGCTGATGCGACGACCAGCCGAACTGTCCGACGTCACCTGGCCGTACGGCACGTTCCTGCAACGGCTCGGCCCTCCGGTTCGTGCCGCCCTGCTGGAGCTGGGGGTGCGCCGGCGGGTCCCGCCCGGACAGATCGTCATCCACGAGGGCGTACGGGAGTCGCACCTGGTGCTGCTCGATGAGGGGCTGACGAAGGTCACCGCGACCCTTCCGGACGGGCGGGCCGCACTGCTGGCCCTGCGCGTCGGCGGCGACCTCGTCGGCGAGATGTCGGCACTCAACGACCGGCCCCGCTCGGCGAGCGTCACCACCTGCGGGCCGGCGACGTACCGGGTCATCCAGCCCGACCGGTTCAAGATGTTCCTCAAGGAGCACCCGGACGCCGCGCTGGAGTTGGCGGCGATGGTGTCGGACCGGCTGCGCTGGTCCAACCGGCGGCGCATCGACTTCACCTCCTACCCGGTGAAGATCAGGGTCGCCCGGGTCGTCGCCGAGCTCTGCCGCACCCACGGCCGCCAGGTTCGCGACGGCGTGGTCATCGACGTGCGGCTCACCCAGCCCGAGCTCGCCAGCATCTGCGGCGCCGCCGAGACCTCCATCCAGAAGGCCCTGCGTGAACTGCGCACGGAAGGCCTGGTCGACACGGACTACCGCCGGATCACCGTCCGCGATCTGCCCCGGCTGCGGCGGATGGGCGAGCTGGAGGCCGGGGAGGACTGACGGGCGCCGGGCGGGGGCGGAACGTGTGGCGGCGCGGGAACGGCCGGGACCGGGTGGCAGACTGGTGGGGTGAGCGAAATCGAGTCCGTCCACCTGCGCCCGCGCCGCATCCGAGTGGTCTGCTGGGCCTGCGCGGCTGTGCTGTTCGTGGTGTTCAGCCTGCTGGCCACCTCGTTGAGCGGCGCGACGGGCAACGGCTACGGCAGCTTCCAGCGGGGCGACCAGATCGCGATGGTCGGGCTCGGCGTCCTCGGTGCGCTCGCCGTCCTGATCTTCACCCGTCCCCGGGTCGACGCGAACGCGTCGGGGGTGCGCGTGCGCAACCTCGTCGGCTCGTACGAGCTGCCGTGGGAGGTCGTCCGGGGGGTCCGCTTCGACCGGGGCGCGCCCTGGGCCAGCCTGGAGCTGCACGACGACGACCTGCTGCCGATGGTCGCCCTCCAGGCCGCCGACAAGGAGCGGGCCGTCGAGGGGGTCCGCGCCCTGCGCCGGCTGCACCAGGCGCACCAGGCCCGGCTCACCGAGGGCGCCGCCGGCCGCTGATCCGGGCGCCCGGTTGGGAGGGTGTCCGGGCGAGGGTGTAGTGTTACCAAGTCGACCAGGCTGTCTTCGTGTGTGCGCATCGCGCCCATGCGTGCAGCCTTGAAAGAGGAGCGCCTGCTCCCACCCGAGTCGCCACCACGGTGGCCGGGTCCGGTCACCGGTTCCGGGCACGTCCCGGCACCGGATGCGCGATCATGTGATCGTGCCGACCGGTCGAGCGGGCCCTGGCATGCGCCGGGGCCTTCTGCTTTCCGGGCCGGCTCCCACCCGGGAGCCGCGAGGGTCGGCCACGTAGAGATTCCGACTCGAGGAGGCCCCATCAGCGTCGAACCACGCGTGAACGAGCAGATCCGGGCACGTGAGGTCCGACTGGTCGGCCCCGAGGGTGAGCAGGTGGGCATCGTCCCGCTGGAGCGCGCCCTTCAGCTGGCCGCGGACGTCGACCTGGACCTGGTCGAGGTTGCGCCGATGGCGCGCCCGCCGGTGTGCAAGCTCATGGACTTCGGCAAGTTCAAGTACGAGAGCGCACTGAAGGCGCGCGAAGCGCGGCGTAACCAGCAGCAGACCGTCATCAAGGAGATGAAGCTCCGCCCGAAGATCGACCCGCACGACTACGAGACCAAGAAGGGTCACGTGGTGCGGTTCCTCAAGGCGGGCGACAAGGTCAAGGTGACGATCATGTTCCGCGGTCGCGAGCAGAGCCGCCCGGAGCTGGGTTACCGGCTCCTGCGCCGGCTCGAGTCGGAGATCTCGGAGCTGGGGTACGTCGAGGCCGCTCCGAAGCAGGACGGTCGAAACATGATCATGGTGCTCGCGCCGCACCGCGCCACCAAGGCCGCCGCGGTCGCCGCCACGGCCACCCGGGGCGGGCCGAGGGAACGGGACGCCGAGGGCGCCCCGGTCGACGAGCCCGCAGCGGCCGGTGACACCGGCACCGTCGCCGACAACAGCGGCGAGTAACAGGGGAGAGACGTTCCACATGCCGAAGATGAAGAGCCACACGGGAATGGGCAAGCGGGTCAAGGTGACCGGCAAGGGCAAGATCGTTGCCCAGCAGGCCGGCCTCCGGCACAACCTGGAGAAGAAGCCCTCCACCCAGACCCGTCGGCTGACCGGCACCGTGGTGCTGGCCAAGGCCGACGTCAAGCGCATCAAGAAGCTGCTCGGCCGCTGACGCGCGCCACCTTACGTAATTAGGAGTTGAGATGGCACGCGTCAAGCGGGCTGTGAACGCCCAGAAGAAGCGTCGTACCCTGCTGGAGACCGCGAGCGGCTACCGCGGTCAGCGCTCCCGCCTCTACCGCAAGGCCAAGGAGCAGGTGCTGCACTCGATGCAGTACGCCTACCGGGACCGTCGCGACCGCAAGGGCGACTTCCGGCAGCTGTGGATCCAGCGGATCAACGCGGGCGCCCGCGCCAACGGGATGACCTACAACCGCCTGATCCAGGGCCTGCGCCTGGCCGGCATCGAGGTCGACCGCAAGATCCTGGCCGACCTGGCCGTCAACGACGCCGCCGCCTTCGCGGCGATCGTCGAGCTGGCCCGGGCCGCGGTCGCGGCCGAGGGCACCGGCGGCGCGGCGGCCCAGGCCGCCTGATCCCCGCGCACCAGCAGATCGAGGCGTCTCCCATGCAGTCACCATCGCGCGGGAGACGCCTCGACGCTGTCTCCGGCCCCTTCACCCCGCGTACCCCCAGGGTCGTCGCCGCCCGCCGGTTGCAGCGCCGCCGGGACCGCGAGGCCGCCGGCCGCTTCCTGGCCGAGGGGCCGCAGGCGGTCCGCGAGGCCCTGGCTTGCCCGGGGGTGGTCACCGAACTCTTCGGTACGCCCGCAGCCCTGGACCGGCACGCCGACCTGGCCGCCGTCGCGGCCCGTGCCGACGTGCCCGTCTCCGAGGCGACCGACGAGGCGCTCGCCGCGCTGGCCGAGACCGTCGCCCCGCAGGGCCTCGTCGCCGTCTGCCGCCACCTCGACGTGCCGCTGGAGCGGGCCCTGGCCGACGGGCCCCGCCTGGTGGCCGTGCTCGCCGGGATCCGCGACCCGGGCAACGCCGGCACCGTGCTGCGCACCGCCGACGCCGCGGGCGCCGGTGCGGTGGTCTTCGCCGGCGAGGCCGTCGACCCGTACAACGGCAAGTGCGTGCGGGCCTCGGCCGGCAGCCTCTTCCACGTCGACGTGGTCCGCGCGCCCGACCCGGCGGACGTCGTCGCGGCGCTGCGCGCCGCCGGGCTCACCGTGCTCGCCACCACCGGCTACGGCGAGGACGACCTCGACGACCTCGCCGACGACGGGCGGCTCGCCGCCCCCACCGCCTGGCTCTTCGGCGCGGAGGCGCACGGCCTGCCCGAGGCGCTCACCGCCGCCGCCGACGCCCGGGTCCGGGTGCCCCTGCACGGGCGCGCCGAGAGCCTGAACCTGGCTGCGGCCGCCGCCGTCTGCCTGTACGCTTCGGCGAGAGCACAGCGGCGGTCGTGACCCGGCCGTCGAGTCAGATCGCAGGGGAGACCGTCCGCCCATGAACGCGCCACGGCGTTCGTTTAGCCAGCCCGCCGGTGTCGGCGGGCGGCGGGCCTGACCTGCTCCCCGCACAACTCCCACCGGCGGGCTGCGGCACAGCCGCGCGTCCGTAGACTCGCTTCGCCGCCCGTGAGGGCTGGCGCCGCCGTGAGGGAGTGCCCGTACGCCATGAGCTACCGCAACGATCCGTACGACCCGAAGCAGGTCGCCCTGCTCGACCCGGCCGCCCTGGCCGAGGCCGTCGCCGCCGCCGAGAAGGCGTTCGCCGAGGCCGGTGACCCGGACGCGCTGACCGCGCTGCGCCCGGCGCACCTCGGCGACCGGTCCCCGGTCTCGCTGGCCCGCCGCGAGATCGGCGCGCTGCCGCCGGCCGCCAAGTCCGACGCCGGCAAGCGGGTCAACGAGGCCCGCCGCGCCATCGACGCCGCGTACGCGGCCCGCCAGGAGGTCCTGGACCGGGAGCAGGCGCAACGGGTGCTGGTGGAGGAGCGCGTCGACGTGACGCTGCCCCACGACCGGCGGCCCCGGGGCGCCCGGCACCCGATCAGCACCATGATGGAGCAGGTCAGCGACCTGTTCGTCGGCATGGGCTACGAGGTGGCCGAGGGGCCCGAGGTCGAGCTGGAGTGGACCAACTTCGACGCCCTGAACATCCCCGCCGACCACCCGGCGCGCGGCCTGATGGACACCTTCCACGTCGCGCCGCCGGAGGGCACGGAGGGCTCCGGCCTCGTCCTGCGTACGCACACCTCGCCGGTGCAGGCGCGCACCATGCTGACCCGCAAGCCGCCGATCTACGTGATCGTGCCGGGCCGGGTCTACCGCACGGACGAGCTGGACGCCACCCACGCGCCGGTCTTCCACCAGGTGGAGGGGCTCGTGGTGGACCGGGGCATCACCATGGCGCACCTGCGCGGCACCCTGGACCACTTCGCCCGGGCGATGTTCGGCGAGGGCGCGAAGACCCGCTTCCGGCCGCACTACTTCCCGTTCACGGAGCCGTCGGCCGAGTTCGACGTCTGGTTCCCGGAGCACCGCGACGGCCCGCGCTGGGTCGAGTGGGGCGGTTGCGGCATGGTCAACCCGCGGGTGCTGCGCGCCTGCGGCATCGACCCCGAGGTCTACTCCGGATTCGCGTTCGGCATGGGCATCGACCGGACGGTGATGTTCCGGCACGGGGTCAGCGACATGCGGGACATGGCCGAGGGCGACGTGCGGTTCACCCGCGCGTTCGGGACCGGGGCGTAGGCGATGCGGGTACGAGTCATGGAGACGGTGGTCTGAGTCATGCGAGTTTCTGTCAGTTGGCTGCGGGAGTACGTCGACCTCCCTGCCGACCTGCCCGCCGGCGACCTGGAGCAGGCCCTGGTCGGCCTGGGCATCGAGGTCGAGTCCGTGGTGGACCTGCGGGAGACCGTCACCGGTGCGCTGGTGGTCGGTGAGGTCCGCGAGATCGAGGAGCTGACCGGCTTCAAGAAGCCGATCCGGTTCTGCCGGGTCGACGTCGGCGACGCCAACGGCACCGGCGAGCCGCAGGAGATCGTCTGCGGGGCGCGCAACTTCGCCCCCGGCGACCGGGTCGTGGTGATCCTCCCCGGCGGCGTGCTGCCCGGCGGCTTCGCCATCGGCGCGCGCAAGACGTACGGGCGCAACTCCCACGGCATGATCTGCTCCGCGCGGGAGCTGGGCCTGGGCGACGACCACGACGGCATCGTCGTGCTGCCCGCGGACACCCCGGCCAAGCCGGGCGACGACGCGCGGCCCGTCGTCGGCCTCGACGACGTCGTGGTCGACCTGGAGATCACCCCCGACCGGGGGTACGCGATGAGCGTCCGCGGCCTGGCCCGGGAGCTGTCGCACGCCCTCGGCGTGCCGTTCCGCGACCCGGGCCTGGCGCCCGCGCCCGGCGGCACCGCCGAGCCGGCCTACCCGGTCGAGGTGCGCGACACCGTCGGCTGCGACCGGTTCGCCGCCCGCCTCGTGCGCGGCGTCGACCCGACGGCGCAGAGCCCCGACTGGATGCAGCGGCGGCTCACCGTCGCCGGCATCCGCAGCATCTCGCTGCCGGTCGACATCACCAACTACGTGATGCTCGAACTGGGCCAGCCGATGCACGCCTTCGACGCCGACCGGATCGCCGGGCCGCTGGTGGTCCGCCGCGCCGAGGCGGGGGAGAAGCTCACCACCCTGGACGGGGTCACCCGCGCCCTCGCGCCCGAGGACATGGTCATCTGCGATGAGACCGGCCCGATCTCGCTGGCCGCCGTGATGGGTGGCGAGACCAGCGAGGTCGTCGCCGGGACGACGAACGTGCTCTTCGAGGCCGCCCACTGGGACCCGGTGATGGTCGGGCGCACCGCCCGCCGGCACAAGCTGTTCAGCGAGGCGGCGAAGCGGTGGGAGCGGGGCGTCGACCCGGCCCTGCCGCTGGTGGCCATCGCGCGGGCGGTCCGGCTGCTCACCGAGCACGCGGGCGGCGCGGCCGGTGACGAGATCCTCGACATCGACCACGTCCGGCCGCCTACCCCGGTCGTCCTGCCGGCCGACCTGCCGAGCCAGCGGATCGGCGTGAGCTACCCGCCCGCGCGGGTGGCCGCCCTGCTGGAGCAGGTCGGCTGCACGGTGGCCCGGGGCGCCGACCGGCTGGCCGAGGACCCGGGCGAGGTCGGCGTGGCCGCCGGCACCGGGGGCGCGCTCAGCGTCACCCCGCCGACCTGGCGGCCCGACCTGACCGACCCGGCCGACCTGGTCGAGGAGGTGGTCCGCCTCGACGGGTACGACCGGGTGCCGTCTGTGCTGCCGACCGCGCCGCCCGGCCGCGGCCTGACCTGGCAGCAGCGCCGCCGCCGGGCCGTGGCCCGGTCGCTCGCCGAGCGGGGGTACGTGGAGGTGCTCGCGCACCCGTTCGTCGCCCCCGGGCTGGCCGACCAGCTCGGCCTGCCGGCCGACGACCCGCGCCGGAGCGCGGTGCGACTGGCCAACCCGCTGTCGGAGGAGGAGCCGCTGCTGCGCACCACGCTGCTCGGCCCGCTGCTCGGCATCGCGAAGCGCAACCTCGGCCGGGGCCAGCGCGACCTCGCCCTCTACGAGATCGGCGCGGTGTTCCACCCGCGTCCCGACGCCGGCCGCCCGCCGGCGATGGGCGTGGACCGGCGACCCACCGACGAGGAGTTCGCCGCCGCAGACGCGGTGGTGCCCGACCAGCCCCGGCACGTCGCCGTCGTGCTGACCGGCGACGTGGAGCCGGCCGGCTGGTGGGGCGCGGGCCGCCCGGCCGGCTGGGCGGACGCCGTGGAGGCCGGCCGCGACGTGCTCGCCGCCGCCGACGTCCCGGTGGACCGGATCGAGGTCCGGGCCGCCGAGTACGCCCCCTGGCACCCCGGCCGCTGCGCCGAGCTGCTGGTCGACGGCACGGTGGTCGGGCACGCCGGCGAGCTGCACCCCGCTGTCGTGGCGGCGCTGGAGCTGCCCCGGCGGACCAGCGCCATGGAACTGGACCTGGACGCGCTGCCGGCCGCCCCGGTGGCGTCCGGGCCGGTCGTCTCGGGCTTCCCCCCGGCGCTGATCGACGTGGCGCTGGTGGTGGACGCCTCGGTGCCCGCGGCGCAGGTGCAGCAGGCCCTCGTCGAGGGCGCCGGTGGGCTGCTGGAGCAGGTGCGCCTGTTCGACGTGTACGCCTCGGAGCAGCTCGGCGAGGGGCGCAGGTCGCTGGCGTACAAGCTCACCTTCCGGGCCCCGGACCGGACGCTGACCGTGGAGGAGGCGGTGGCCGCCCGGGACGCGGCGGTCGCCCGCGCCGCGGAACGCTTCGGCGCCACCCTGCGCGGCGCCTGAGTGACGCCGAGGGCTCCTTCCGCCGGCGCGGGAGGAGCCCTCGGCGTTTCCCGGCTCCACAGGTGGGTGGGAGCGTGATCGGGACCAGTCTCATTCCCATGCAGTCGACTGCATGAACTTGCAGACAGGTGTCGCCGCTTGCTAGCCTCCTCTGCATAGTCATGCGGAGGTGGGGATGGGTATCCGAGTCGCGGTCGCCGGGGCGAGCGGCTACGCCGGCGGCGAGCTGATCCGCCTGGTCGCCGGGCATCCGGAGTTCGATCTGGTCGCCGCCACCGCGCACAGCCAGGCCGGGCACCGGCTCGACGTCGTACACCCGCAGCTCGCCGGCCTGGACCTGGTCCTCGGCGAGACGGACGCGGCGACGCTGGCCGACGCGGACCTGGTCTTCCTGGCCCTGCCGCACGGCCAGTCGGCGGCCCTGGCTGCCCAGCTGCCGCCCGAGGTCCGGGTCGTCGACCTGGGCGCCGACCACCGGCTCGCCGACCCGTACGCCTGGGCCAACTACTACGGCGGCACGCACGCCGGGCCGTGGACCTACGGCCTGCCCGAGCTGCCCGGCCAGCGGGAGCTGATCGCCGGCGCCACCCGGGTCGCCAACACCGGCTGCTACGCCGCCGCGATCATCCTGGCCCTGGCCCCGCTGGTCGCCGCCGGCGCCGCCTCCCCGGCCGACGTGGTGGTCGTCGCCGCCTCCGGCACCTCCGGCGCCGGCAAGGCGGCCAAGCCGCACCTGCTCGGCAGCGAGGTGATGGGCGACCTGTCGCCATACCGCGTGGGCACCCACCAGCACGTCCCGGAGATCAAGCAGGCCACCGGCGCGACCGGCCTGTCGTTGACCCCGGTGCTCGCGCCGATGCCCCGGGGCATCCTCGCCACCGTGACGGCGGTGCCGGTCCGGGGCGTCGACCCGCGGGCGGTGCTCGCCGAGGCGTACGCGGACGCGCCCTTCGTGCACGTCCTGCCGGAGGGGGCCTGGCCGCACACCGCCGCCACCCTCGGCTCCAACTCCTGCCACCTGCAGGCCACGGTCGACGTCGACTCCCGCCGGATGATCGTGCTGAGCGCGCTGGACAACCTCGGCAAGGGCGCCGCCGGCCAGGCCGTGCAGAACGCCAACCTGATGTGTGGCCTGCCGGAGACGACGGGCCTGTCCATCTGGGGAGTCGCGCCGTGAGTTCCGCAGCCACGAACGAAGGACTGGTGCAGTGAGCGTCACGACTCCGCGGGGGTTCCGGGCGGCCGGGGTGGCCGCCGGGCTCAAGACCAGTGGCGCGAGCGACGTCGCGCTGGTCGTCAACGACGGCCCGGACGCCGGTGTCGCCGGCGTGTTCACCGCCAACCGGGTCAAGGCCGCGCCGGTGCTCTGGACGCAGCAGGTGGTGCGCGGCGGCGTCGCGCGCGCCGTGGTGCTCAACTCCGGTGGCGCCAACGCCTGCACGGGCCCGGCCGGCTTCCAGGACACCCACGCCACGGCCGAGCACACCGCCGCCGCGCTCACCGCCGCCAGCCCGCGGCTGATGCTGGGCGCCGCCGACGTGGCGGTCTGCTCGACCGGCCTGATCGGCGAGCGGCTGCCGATGGGCAAGCTGCTTCCCGGCGTACGCTCGGCGATCCGCCGGCTGGCGCGCGACGGCGGCCCGGCGGCGGCCGAGGCCATCATGACCACGGACACCCGGCCCAAGACCGCGGTGGCCCGGGGCAGCGGCTGGACGGTCGGCGGCATGGCCAAGGGCGCCGGCATGCTCGCCCCGGCGATGGCCACCATGCTCTGCGTGCTGACCACGGACGCGGTGGCCGGGCCCGAGGCCCTCGACGCCGCCCTGCGGGAGGCGTGCCGGGTCACCTTCGACCGGATCGACTCCGACGGCTGCATGTCGACAAACGACACGGTGCTGCTGCTGGCCAGCGGCGCGAGCGGCATCGCGCCGACCCCGGCCGAGCTGGCGGCGGCGGTCACCGCCGCCGCCCACGACCTGGCACAGCAGCTCATCGCCGACGCCGAGGGCGCCACCAAGCAGATCGCCATCGACGTGGTCGGCGCGGCGAGCGAGGACGACGCGGTCGAGGTGGGGCGCTCGGTGGCGCGCAACAACCTGGTCAAGACCGCGCTGTTCGGCAACGACCCGAACTGGGGCCGGATCCTCGCCGCCGTCGGCACCACCGCCGCCGCGTTCGAGCCCGACGGGGTCGACGTCGCCGTCAACGGCGTCTGGGTGTGCCGCTCCGGTGCCGCCGCCGAGGACCGGTCGAAGGTCGACCTGACCGGCCGGGACGTCACCATCCGCATCGACCTGCACGCCGGCGCCGCCGAGGCCACGATCTGGACCAACGACCTGTCCCACGCGTACGTGCACGAGAACTCGGCCTACTCGACATGAGCCTCTCCACCGACCTCGCCCGCGCCCAGGTCAAGGCGGCCACGCTGATCGAGGCGCTGCCCTGGCTGGCCCGCTTCTCCGGCTCGACCGTCGTGGTCAAGTACGGCGGCAACGCCATGGTCGACCCCGAGCTCCAGCGGGCCTTCGCCGCCGACATGGTCTTCCTGCGCTACGCCGGCCTCCGGCCGGTCGTGGTGCACGGTGGCGGCCCGCAGATCTCCGCCATGCTCGGCCGGCTGGGCATCGCCAGCGAGTTCCGCGGCGGCCTGCGGGTCACCACCCCGGAGGCGATGGACGTGGTCCGGATGGTCCTGGTCGGCCAGGTCGGCCGGGAACTCGTCGGCCTGATCAACGCCCACGGCCCGTTCGCGGTGGGCCTCTCCGGCGAGGACGCCGGACTGTTCACCGCCGTACGGCGGCCCGCGTACGTGGACGGGGAACCGGTCGACGTCGGGCAGGTCGGCGACGTCGAGTCGGTCGACGTCTCGGCGGTCACCGACCTGATCGGCGCCGGTCGCATCCCGGTGATCTCCACTGTGGCGCCCGACGCCGACGGGGTGCTGCACAACCTGAACGCCGACACCGCCGCCGCCGCGCTCGCCGTCGCCCTGGACGCCCGCAAGCTGGTGGTCCTCACCGACGTGCCGGGCCTCTACGCCGACTGGCCCGACACCGACAGCCTGATCAGCGAGATCACCGTCGACGAACTGGCGGCGCTGCTGCCGTCGCTGTCCAGCGGCATGGTCCCGAAGATGGAGGCGTGCCTACGGGCGGTGCGGCAGGGCGTGCCGGCCGCGCACGTCGTGGACGGCCGCGTCGCCCACTCCACGCTGCTGGAGGTCTTCACCTCGGAAGGATTCGGAACCATGGTCGTGAGCGCGAGGAGTGCGGGAGCGGAGCGACCAAGCCCCGCAGTCGCGAACGGAGGGGGTGCCGTGAGCGCGAGGAGTGCGGGAGCGGAGCGACCAAGCCCCGCAGTCGCGAACGGAGGGGGTGCCGTGAGCGCGAGGAGTGCGGGAGCGGAGCGACCAAGCCCCGCAGTCGCGAACGAAGAGGACGCCGTCAGCGCGCGGAGCGGGCCTGTCAGCTCCGCCGCCGCCAACCAGGAAGGCACGATCGCCGGATGAGCACGCTCGTCGAGCGCTGGGCACAGTCCATGATGGACAACTACGGCACGCCGCCGCTCGCCCTCGTCGCAGGCTCCGGCGCCGTCGTGGTCGACGACGCCGGCCGGGAGTACGTCGACCTCGTCGGCGGCATCGCGGTCAACGCCCTCGGCCACGCCCACCCGGCCGTGGTGGCCGCCGTGTCGAAGCAGGTCGCCACCCTCGGGCACGTCTCGAACCTCTACATCGCCGAACCGCCGGTTGCCCTCGCCGAGCTGCTGCTGGCCCTGGCCGGGCGGCCGGGACGGGTCTTCTTCGCCAACTCGGGCGCGGAGGCCAACGAGGCGGCGTTCAAGCTCTCCCGGCTGACGGGCCGCTCGCACGTGGTCGCCACCCGGGGCGGCTTCCACGGCCGGACGATGGGCGCGCTCGCCCTCACCGGCCAGCCGGCCAAGGCCGACCCGTTCCGCCCGCTGCCCGGCGAGGTGACCCACGTCGACTACGGCGACGTGGCGGCTTTGGAGGCGGCTGTCACCGACGCCACCGCGATGGTGATCCTGGAGCCGATCCAGGGGGAGAACGGCGTGGTGGTCCCGCCGGCCGGCTACCTGGCCGCCGCACGCCGGATCACCGCCCGGCACGGCGCGCTGCTGGTGCTCGACGAGGTGCAGACCGGTGTCGGGCGTACCGGGCACTGGTTCGCGCACCAGGCCGACGGGATCGAGCCCGACGTGGTGACCCTTGCCAAGGGCCTCGGCGGCGGGCTGCCCATCGGCGCCTGCCTGGCCTTCGGTCGGGCCGCCGAATTGCTGGCCCCCGGCTCGCACGGCACCACCTTCGGCGGCAACCCGGTGAGCTGCGCCGCCGCCCTCGCGGTGGTGTCGACCATCGCCAGCGAGGGGCTGCTCGACCACGTCAAGCGGGTCGGCGAGCGGCTGCGCCGGGGGATCGAGGCGCTGGGCCACCCGCTGGTCGACGGCGTACGCGGCGCGGGCCTGCTGCTCGGCGTGGTGCTCGCCGCGCCCGTCTCGAAGGTGCTCGCCGAGGCGCTGCGGGAGGCCGGCTTCCTGGTCAACCCGGTGCAGCCCGGCGTGGTACGGCTCGCCCCGCCGCTGATCCTCACCGTTGCCCAGACCGACGACTTCCTGGCCGCCCTCCCGGCCGCCCTCGACGCGGCGTCCCCGGCCGCCGCCGGCACGGTCCCGGCCCCTGCCTCTGCCCCTGCCCCTGCCGCCTCCGTCCCTGCCGCCGGCTCCGTCCCGGCGGCTGCCGGCGCATCCCCGGCTGCCGCCGCCAGCGCCGCCGACTCTGCACCAGATCTTGGTGAGAAACGGCCCCTCCAGGGGCCGGAACCTACCAAGATCTCGACGCCGCCCACCGCGCCCACCGTGGCGATGTCGAGTACGACGGAGGCGGGGGCGTGATCCGGCACTTCCTGCGGGACGACGACCTGAGCCCCGCCGAGCAGTCGGCCGTGCTCGATCTGGCGGCGCGGATGAAGGCCGACCGGTTCGGTCACCGGCCGCTGGCCGGGCCCCGGTCGGTGGCGGTGCTGTTCGACAAGCAGAGCCTGCGCACCCGGTTCTCGTTCGACGTGGGCATCGCCGAGCTGGGTGGACATCCCCTCGTGGTGGACACCCAGGTCACCCACTTCGGGCGGGGCGAGACGCTGGCCGACGCCGGCCGGGTGCTGTCCCGCTACGTGGCGGCGATCGTGCTGCGTACCCACGGCGACGACCGGATCGCCGAGGTGGCCGACGGCGCCAGCGTGCCGGTGGTCAACGCGCTCACCGACGGCTTCCATCCCTGCCAGCTCCTGGCCGACCTGCTCACCGTCCGCGAGCACTGCGGCGGCACCGCCGGGCGGACGCTGGCGTACGTCGGCGACGCGGCGAACAACCTCGCCCACTCGTACCTGCTCGCCGGAGCGACCGCCGGCATGCACGTCCGGGTCGCCGGGCCGGCGGGCTTCGGCCCCGACCCGGAGGTGGTCGCCCGGGCCGCGAAGATCGCCGCCGGCACCGGGGGTTCGGTGCAGGCGCTGACCGATGCGGTGGCGGCGGTGGCCGGCGCCGACGTGGTCGCCACGGACACCTGGACCTCGATGGGGCAGGAGGACGACGGGCTGGACCGGATCACCCCGTTCCTGCCGTACCAGGTCAACGCCGCGCTGCTCGGGCACGCCGCGCCCGACGCCGTCGTGCTGCACTGCCTGCCCGCGCACCGGGGCGAGGAAATCACCGACGAGGTGCTCGACGGCCCGCAGAGCGTCGTGTTCGACCAGGCGGAGAATCGGCTGCACGCCCAGAAGGCGCTGCTGACGTTCCTCCTCGGGGCCGCGCCCGCCGCCCCGGACGCGGCGGCGCCGGGCGTCGCCGCGACCAGGGAGACACCATGACCGCCCCGCTGACCCGTGCCGCCCGGCACGCCCGCATCGTCGAGCTGATCCGCGACAAGGCGATCCACTCGCAGACCGAGCTGGCCGACCTGCTCTCCGGCGACGGCATCCAGGTCACCCAGGCCACCCTCTCCCGGGACCTCAAGGAGTTGGGCGCGGTCACCGCGCGCGGCGGTGACGGGCGGGCCGTCTACCTCATTCCGGAGGACGGCCACCGGCCGCTGCGCGACGCCGAGGCGGCACCGGCCCGGCTGGTCCGGCTGCTGCGCGAGCTGCTCAACGGGGTCGACGCCAGCGGCAACATCGCCGTACTGCGCACCCCGCCGGGCGCAGCCCACTACCTTGCCAGCGCGTTGGACCGGGCGGGCCTGCCCGAGATCGTCGGCACCATCGCCGGCGACGACACCATCCTCGTCGTGGCCCGCGAGGCCGTCGGCGGGGCCGCACTCGGCGACAAGCTCGCCGGCTGGGCCCGCCGCGAAGAGAACGTCGAAGGGAACACCACACCATGACCGAGCGGGTTGTGCTCGCCTACTCCGGAGGGCTCGACACCTCCGTCGCCATCCCGTACCTGGCCGAGGAGACCGGCGCCGAGGTGATCGCCGTGGCGGTGGACGTCGGGCAGGGCGGCGAGGACCTCGACGCCATCCGGCAGCGCGCCCTGGACTGCGGCGCCGTGGAGTCGGAGGTGGTCGACGCGCGCGACGAGTTCGCCGCCGGGTACTGCCTGCCGGCCATCCGCGCGAACGCGCTCTACATGGACCGCTACCCGTTGGTCTCCGCGCTGTCCCGGCCGCTGATCGTCAAGCACCTGGTGGCCGCGGCCCGCAAGCACGGCGGCACCATCGTGTCGCACGGCTGCACCGGCAAGGGCAACGACCAGGTCCGTTTCGAGGTCGGCCTCGGCGCGCTCGCCCCCGACCTGAGGATCGTCGCGCCGGCCCGGGACTTCGCCTGGACCCGGGACAAGGCGATCGCCTTCGCCGAGGAGAAGGGGCTGCCGATCGACGTGTCGGCGAAGTCCCCGTACTCCGTCGACCAGAACCTGTGGGGCCGCGCCGTCGAGACGGGCTTCCTGGAGGACATCTGGAACGCGCCCGTCGAGGACCTCTACTCGTACACCTGCGACCCGGCGCAGGAACGCGACGCCGACGAGGTCGTGATCACCTTCGACGCCGGCGTGCCGGTGGCGATCGACGGCGAGACCGTCACCCCGTACCAGGCGATCCGGGAGCTCAACCGGCGCGCGGGCGCCCAGGGCGTCGGCCGGCTCGACATGGTCGAGGACCGCCTCGTCGGCATCAAGAGCCGCGAGGTGTACGAGGCGCCGGGCGCGATCGCGCTGATCACGGCCCACCAGGAGTTGGAGGCGGTGACCGTGGAGCGGGACCTGGCCCGGTTCAAGCGCGGCGTCGACCAGCGCTGGGGGGAGCTGGTCTACGACGGCCTCTGGTTCTCGCCGCTGAAGCGCGCGCTGGACGCGTTCATCGACGACGCGCAGCGGCACGTGACCGGCGAGGTACGGCTGACCCTGCACGGCGGCCGGGCCACCGTCACCGGACGCCGCTCCGAGGCCAGCCTCTACGACTTCGGCATGGCCACCTACGACACCGGCGACACCTTCGACCAGTCCCTGGCGAAGGGCTTCGTGCGGCTCTGGGGCCTGCCGAGCGAGATGGCCGCCGCACGGGACGCCCGGTTGGGCGGCTGCTGACCATGACCACCAGAATGGGCGCCGTGGACGACAAGAGCCTGACCGAGAACAGCGCCGCCACCAACCGCACGAGCCTGTGGGGCGGCCGATTCGCCGGCGGCCCCGCCGAGGCCCTGGCCCGCCTGTCGGTGAGCGTGCAGTTCGACTGGCGGCTGGCCCCGTACGACATCGCGGCGTCCCGGGCGCACGCCCGGGTGCTCGCGGGCGCCGGCCTGCTCGACCCGGACGAACTGGGCCGGATCCTCGCCGCCCTGGACGACCTGGAGGCCGCCTGCGCCTCCGGGCAGTTCCGTCCCACGGTCGACGACGAGGACGTGCACACCGCCCTGGAGCGCGGCCTGCTGGAGCGGCTCGGCAGCCTCGGCGGCAAGCTGCGCGCCGGCCGGTCCCGCAACGACCAGGTCGCCACCGACCTGCGGCTCTACCTGCGCGACCACGCCCGGGGCGTGGCCGGTCGGCTGGTCGAGCTGGCCGAGGCCCTGGTCGAGCAGGCCGAGCGGCACGTGGAGACCGCCGCACCCGGCATGACGCACCTGCAGCACGCCCAGCCGGTCACGTTCGGGCACTGGCTGCTGGCCCACGTGCAGCCGCTGCTGCGTGACCTGGAGCGGCTGAGCGACTGGGACCACCGCACGGCGGTCAGCCCGCTCGGCGCGGGCGCGCTCGCCGGCTCCGGCCTGCCGCTGGACCCGGTGGCCGTCTCCAAGGAGCTGGGCTTCCGCACGTCCTTCGCCAACTCGATGGACGCGGTCGCCGACCGGGACTTCGTCGCCGAGTTCCTGTTCGTCACCGCGCTGATCGGGGTGCACCTGTCCCGCCTCGGCGAGGAGGTGGTGCTCTGGACGTCGCAGGAGTTCGGCTGGGTGGAGCTGGACGACGCGTTCGCCACCGGTTCGTCGATCATGCCGCAGAAGAAGAACGCGGACATCGCCGAGCTGGCCCGGGGCAAGTCCGGCCGGCTCGTCGGCGGGCTGATGAGCGTGCTCACCATGCTCAAGGGCCTGCCGATGAGCTACGACCGGGACATGCAGGAGGACAAGGAGCCGGCCTTCGACGCGGTCGACACCCTGGAGCTGCTGCTGCCGGCGCTCGCCGGGATGATCTCCACGATGACCGTACGCGCCGACCGGCTCGTCGCGGCCGCGCCGGTCGGGTTCTCCCTCGCCACCGAGGTCGCCGACTGGCTGGTGCGCCGCAACGTGCCGTTCCGCGACGCGCACGAGATCACCGGCAGGCTGGTGGCGCTCTGCGTGGCCCGCGACTGCGCCCTCGACGAGGTCAGCGACGACGACCTCGCCGCGGTCAGCGAGCACCTCGACCCGTCGGTGCGCGACGTGCTCTCCGTCCGCTCGGCGCTCGCCGCCCGGATCACGCCCGGCTCGACCGGTCCCGGGCCGGTCGCCGACCAGCTCGCCGCCGCCGCCGACAAGCTCGCCACCTGGCGGGAGTGGGCCGCCGAGCGGGTCGTACCCCGCTGAGTCGCCGACCCCGCGCGGCGCCGTCGGCGTCGCGCGGGGTTCAGCCCGCCGGGCGCTCCCGCTTCGGCAGCTTCGCCACCACCGCGTCGTACGAGGCGTCGACCGCCTCGATCAGCTCCTCCTCGTCGATCCCGCCGGCCAGGCGCAGCGTGTTCCAGCCTGCGCGCCCGATGTACGGCGACGGCCGCGCGTCGCCCGGGTGCCGGTGCAGCCACTCGTCGGCCACGTCCCGGCTCGGGCCGCACTTCACCCCGACGGTCGGCTGGTCGCCGCCGGCGGAGCCGAGGAAGGCGAAGATCCGGCTGCCGACCTTCACCACCTCGTCGCCCTCCCACGGCCGGTCGAGCCAGGCTCCCGGCTTCCCCAGGCAGTACGCCAGCATCTCCTCGCGCGTCATCGCGTCCTCCTCGACACCGATCCCGCGCCCAGTCTCGTCCATCGGCGGCGTCACTCGGTGGTGACGGTGCGGGCGGAGAGCCGTTCGAAGCGCTGCTTGGCGGCCTGCGCGCTGCCCAGCCCGAGCCCGTACGCGATCTGCTGCCAGGTCAGTCCGCGGCTGCGGGCCAGCGTCAGCAGCCCCGCCTCCATCGTGTCGACCTCGGCGCGCAGGTGCGGGACGAGGGTGAGCGCCGCGACGAGGTCCGCCTCGTCGACGGGCTCCTCGTCGGGCTCGACCTCGGCCCCGCCGGCGGCGAGGGCGGTGACGAGCGCGACCGCCTCGTAGGCGTCCGGTACGTAGGGGTTGGTGTGTCGGCGGCGCCGCGTCTCGGTGCCGGCGTGCCGCTCGGTGATCCGGTGCAGCGCCTCGTAGGTGCGGTGGGCCCGGGACGCGCCGGCGTCGGGGGCGGTGAAGGAGTCGGTCATGCGAGCACCTCATCACGTCAACGTTACGTTGTCAACGGAATGTTGATAGCTGTCCGGCGTCGGGCGGCGCCGGCGGATAGGGTCGTGCTCGTGGTGGCGTACTCCCAGCGCCGGCCCGCTGACCTCGCGGGGCTGGCCGACCTGCTCGCCGGCCCGGTGGTGCCGGCCGCCCGGGGCCTGCTCGGCTGCCGGCTGACCGCCGGCGACGTGACCGTCCGGATCACCGAGGTCGAGGCGTACGCCGGGACGGCCGGCGACCCCGCGTCGCACGCGCACCGCGGTCGCACCCCACGCAACGCCGTCATGTTCGGCCCGGCCGGGTACGCCTACGTCTACTTCACCTACGGCATGCACTGGTGCATGAACGTCGTCACGGGGTCAGACGGGGAGGCCTCGGCGGTGCTGCTGCGCGCGGGCGAGGTGGTCGACGGCGTCGAGACGGCCCGCGCCCGGCGCCCCGCCGTACGCCGGGACGTCGATCTCGCGCGCGGGCCCGCCCGGCTCTGCGCGGCCCTGGGCATCGACAAGAGCGCCTACGGCCGCTGGCTGCTCGGCGACGGTCCCGTCCGCCTGCGCCCGGCCGACGTGCCGGTGCCCGGCGAGGCGGTCGCCGCCGGGCCGCGCGTCGGCGTCACCGGCGCGCACGACGTGCCGTGGCGGTTCTGGATCGCCGACGACCCGACGGTCAGCGCCTACCGCCGGCACGTGCCGCGTAGCCGCTGACCTGTCCGGGCGCGCCCGCCGCGTGATCGACGTGCAGGGCGTGGAAGGCGTGGCGGCGGCCACCGGCGGTGCCTCCGGTGGCGGAATAGTTGACTCGTCAAACATGTTGTGCGGTGCGTCCGGGCGCCGAAGCGGCCCCGGCCAGGGACAACGCGAGGAGCTGGTCATGCAGTTCGGAGTCTTCACCGTCGGCGACGTCACGGTCGACCCGACCACCGGTCGCGAGCCGACCGAGCATGAGCGGATCAAGGCGATGGTCACGATCGCGCTCAAGGCCGAGGAGGTCGGCCTCGACGTCTTCGCCACCGGCGAGCACCACAACCCGCCGTTCGTGCCGTCGTCGCCCACCACCATGCTGGGCTTCATCGCCGCCCGCACCGAGCGCCTGCTGCTCTCCACCTCCACCACGCTGATCACCACCAACGACCCGGTGAAGATCGCCGAGGACTACGCGATGCTCCAGCACCTCGCCGACGGTCGGGTGGACCTGATGATGGGGCGCGGCAACACCGGGCCGGTCTACCCGTGGTTCGGCCAGGACATCCGCAACGGCATCCCCCTCGCCATCGAGAACTACGACCTGCTGCACCGGCTCTGGCGCGAGGACGTGGTCGACTGGAAGGGCCGCTTCCGCACCCCGTTGCAGTCGTTCACGTCGACTCCGCGCCCGCTCGACGGCGTGCCGCCGTTCGTCTGGCACGGCTCGATCCGCAGCCCCGAGATCGCCGAGCAGGCCGCCTACTACGGCGACGGCTTCTTCGCCAACCACATCTTCTGGCCGAAGGAGCACACCCAGCGGATGGTCGGGCTCTACCGGCAGCGCTACGCCCACTACGGTCACGGCTCCGCCGACCAGGCCATCGTGGGCCTCGGCGGGCAGGTGTTCATGCGGCGCAACTCGCAGGACGCGGTGCGGGAGTTCCGGCCGTACTTCGACAACGCGCCCGTCTACGGGCACGGCCCGTCGCTGGAGGAGTTCACCGCGCAGACCCCGCTGACCGTCGGCAGCCCGCAGCAGGTCATCGACCGCACGCTGGGCTTCCGCGACTACGTCGGCGACTACCAGCGCCAGCTGTTCCTGATGGACCACGCCGGCCTGCCCCTGAAGACCGTGCTTGAGCAGCTCGACCTGCTCGGCGAGGAGGTCGTCCCCGTGCTGCGCAAGGAGTTCGAGTCGCTGCGCCCGGCGCACGTGCCGGCCGCGCCCACCCACGCGTCCCTGCGGGACGCCGCCACCAGCGGCGACGCCGCGGATCGTGCCGGGACGGGAGCGGGCCGATGACCCGCCGCACCCTCGCCGTGGTGTCGGCCGGGCTGGGGCGGCCCTCGTCGACCCGGCTGCTCGCCGACCAGCTCGCCGTGGCCACCCGCGACGAGCTGGCCCGGCGCGGCGACGACGTCGACGTCCGCCCCGTCGAGCTGCGCGAGCACGCCCACGACATCGTCAACCACCTGCTGACCGGCTTCCCGTCGCCCGCGCTGCGGGAGGTGCTCGACACGGTCACCGGCGCGGACGGGCTGATCGCCGTCACGCCGATCTTCCACGCCTCGTACAACGGGCTGTTCAAGTCGTTCTTCGACCTGGTCGAATCCGGCGCGCTCGCGGACCGGCCGGTGCTGGTCGGCGCCACCGGCGGAACGGCCCGGCACTCGCTGGCGCTGGAGCACGCGCTGCGTCCGATGTTCGCCCACCTGCGGTCCGTCGTGCTCCCCACCGCGGTCTTCGCCGCCCCGGAGGACTGGTCCGCCGGGTCCGCCGACGGCGCGCTGCGGGCGCGGATCGTCCGCGCCGGCGGCGAGCTGGCCGATCAGGTCCTCCGGCGGCCGGCGTCCACCGGCCCCGCCGACCCGTTCGCCCTCACCACCAGCTTCGACGAGCTGCTCGGCGGTCGGGACCACTGATCGCCGCCGACCCGCCGACCCCGCCCGGGGCCGGCGGGTCGGGGCACGTCAGCGGGCGTGACCGTACGGGCGGGCCACCAGCACCGGGCAGTGCGCGTGCTGCACGAGGGCCTGGCTGACCGAGCCGAGCAGCAGCCCGGCGAACCCGCCCCGGCCCCGGGAGCCGACCACCACCAGCGCCGCGTCCCCGCTGGCCTCGACGAGTGCCTGCTCGGCCTTCGGCGCCCGGAGCACCCGCTCCTCCACGGCCAGCCCCGGATGGCTGCCCCGGACGGCCGCCGCGGCGGTGGCCAGCAGCTCGGCGGCGTGCGTCTCCGTCGCCCCGTCCGCCGGCGCGCGGTCCGGGGGCTGGACGTGCAACAGCACCAGCCCGTCGCCCCGGCGGGCCGCCTCGTCGGCCGCGTACCCGACCGCCAGCTCGGCGGGCTCCGACCCGTCGACCCCGACCAGCACCGGCCCGGCGACGGGGATCGGCTCCTCGGCGGGGCGCACCACCAGCACCGGGCAGTGCGCGTGGGCGGCCACCTGCGTGCCGACCGAGCCGAGCAGCAGCCCGGCGAAGCCGCCCAGCCCCCGGCTGCCCACCACCACCAGCTCGGCCCGCCGGGACTCCTCGACCAGCGTCGCACCCGGCCCGCCCGCCACCTGGCGTACCTCGACGGTCAGCCCCGGGCAGCGCTCGGCGAGGTCGGCGGCCGTCGTCTCCAACATCTTCTGCGCCTCCTCGGTCGGCGCCGGCAACCCCAGGTCGTACGGGTTGACCGGCACGCCGTAACCGAGCGGATGCAGGTAGCCGTGCACCAGGTGCAGGGGGCGGGACCGCAGCACGGCGGCCCGGGCGGCGTGCTCCGCCGCCAGCAGGCTCGCCGGTGATCCGTCCACACCCACCACCACGGGTCGGTTCATCAGCCCTCCAGAGATCGATCAGGCCATTGTCGACGGGGCACCGCCGACCCGCCGGCATTTGCGTCGACGCCGTCGCGCCGGCCGGGGGAACGGCCGACGCGACGGCGTCGCGGTGCGGTGACCGGATCAGGACGCGTCGGCCCGCTTCGGGTGCCGCACGATCACCAGCGGGCAGTGCGCGTGGTGCAGCACCGCGTGGCTGACCGAGCCGAGCAGCAGCCCGCCCAGCGCGCCCCGGCCGCGCGCCCCCACGACCACCAGCTGGGCCTTCTTCGACTCCTCCACCAGTACGCCGCCCGGGGAGCCCCGGACCAGCCGGTGCTGCGCCGGCACGTCGGGGTAGCGCTCGGCGAAGCCGGCGACGGACTCCGCGAGGGCCCGTTCCTCGTCCGCGGCGTAGGCGTCCAGGTCGTACGCCAGGGGCAGGACGTCACCGGGGCCGACCGGCGTGGGATAGAGCCAGGCCTGCACGGCGAGCAGCGGGGCACCCCGGCGGCTCGCCTCCTCGAAGGCGAACGCGACGGCCTCGAGGGAGCACTCGGAGCCGTCGACGCCCACCACGACCGGGCCGTCGGCGCGCTGCTCCCCGCGCACCACGAGCACGGGGACCTGCGCGTGGGCGGAGACCTGCACGGTGACGGAGCCGAGCAGCAGCCCGGCGAAACCGCCCAGGCCCCGGTGGCCCAGCACCAGCAGGGCGGCGTTCCGGGACTCCCCGAGCAGGACGGGGGTCGCCGCGCCGTCGACCACCACGCCGGTCACCGGCACGTCCGGGGCGGTCCTGGTGGCCTCGGCGATCGCCTCGGCGACGTACCGCTCGGCCTGGTTGCGCAGACCGGCGCCGGCCGGCGCGCCCTCGGCGGCACCGAGCGGGGCGCGCGTCAGGGGCCAGATGAAGGCGTGCACGACCCGCAGCGGACGCTGCCGCTCCGCCGCCTCCCGCGCCGCCACCCGGACCGCGTCGAGCGCGGCGGCCGAGCCGTCCACACCCACCACGACGGGGGCACCGGTGTTGATGGTCATCGACTCCTCCTTCGTCCACCTTCAGCCTGCTTCGTCCGCACGCTACCCGTCAGAGGCGGTCGTCCCGACCAGCGGGACCTTGGTCCCGAATCGCAGGCTGGCGGTCACCGGCCGGGCCGTCCGACACCGGCACGCGCCGCGCGGGCCGACCGACACCGGCCACCGCGTCCGGACCCCGGGTGCCCCCGTCCGGCAGGGGCGCGTCCGCCGGGCCGTCGCCGCCACCCGGGCGGCGGGCCAGCCGCAGCACCAGCCCGGGCAGCACGCTGACGGCGGCGCAGGCCAGCAGCTCCGCCGCGTCGAGCGGCTGCGTGCCGAGCAGCTCCCGCAGCGGCGGCAGCAGCACCCCGGCGACCTGGAGCAGCGCGGAGACCGCCACCGCGACCGGCAGCGCCAGGTTGCCGCGCCGGGCCCCGCGCGGTCGCGGCGCGCGGACCGCGAGCGCCACCCCGAGCTGGGCCAGGCCGAGCACCACGAAGACCACCGACTGCCAGGGCCGGTCCCAGTGCGCGGCGAGCACGCCGGCACCGAGCACCACGGCGGCGATCAGAGCGCCGGTGACCAGCACGTCGCGGCCCAGGCCGGCCCCGAGCACCGACTCCGACGGGGAGCGCGGCGCCCGGCGCAGGGTGCCGGGCTCCGCCGGCTCCGCGCCCAGCGCCACCCCCGGCACACCGTGGGTGAGCAGGTTCACCCAGAGGATCTGCGCCGGCAGCAGCGGTACGGCCAGCCCGAACAGCGGGCCGAGCAGCATCACGGCGATCTCGGCGACCCCGCCGGAGAGCGCGTAGCGCAGGAAGCGCCGGATGTTGTCGTAGATGCGGCGACCCTCACCGATCGCGGCGGCCACCGTGGACAGGTCGTCGTCGACGAGCACCAGGTCGGCGGCCTGCCGGGCGACCTCCGTGCCGCCGCCCATCGCCACCCCGATGTCGGCGCGACGCAGCGCGGGGGCGTCGTTCACCCCGTCGCCGGTCATCGCCACCACGTGCCCCCGCGACTGGAGGCCGGCGATGATGTCGAGCTTCTGCTCCGGCTGGGTCCGCGCGAACACCCGCGCCTGCGGGTGCGCCCGCGCCGGGTCGCCGTCGTCCCCGCGTACCACCGGGTCGCCCTCGCGCCATAGCCCCAGTTGGCCGCCGATCGCCGCGGCGGTGGCCGGGTGGTCGCCCGTGATCAGCACCAGCCGGACCCCGGCGTCGTCGAAGCTGCCCGCGATGTCGGCCGCGCCCGCGCGCAGCGGGTCGCCGACGGCGACCAGCCCCACGGGCCGCAGCCCGACCGGCCGGGCGGGATCGGCCGGCGGGGCGTCCACCACGGCGGACGCGATGGCCAGCACCCGCAGCCCCTCGGCGGCCAGCCGGTGCGCGACGGAGGTCAGCTCGGCGATCTCCTCGGCGGAGGCGTCGACCAGCGGCGCGGCCAGCACGTTCTCCGGCGCACCCTTGCACACCACCAGGTACCGCCCGTCGCAGGAGCGGTGCACGGTGGTCATCCGGCGCAGCTCCTGGTCGAAGGGGTGCTCGGTGACGCGCGGCCACGCCGCGCGGGTGAGCTCCGGGTCGAGGCCGCACCGGCCGGCGAAGGCGACCAGGGCCGCCTCCAGCGGGTCGCCGACGGCGGCCCACTCCGGCCGCTCGTCGGTGGGCGGGGCCAGGGTCGCGTCGTTGCAGAGCAGCCCGGCGCGCGCCAGGCTGCGCAGGTCGTCCGGTACGGCCACCGGCGCGCCCCCCTGGTGCACCGCGCCCTGCGGCGCGTAACCGCTGCCGGTGACGCCGTAGCGGGAGCCGCCGGCGGTGACGGCGTGCTGCACCGCCATCCGGCCCTCGGTGAGCGTGCCCGTCTTGTCGGAGGCGATGACGGTGACGGAGCCGAGCGTCTCGACCGCGTGCAGCCGGCGGGGGATGGCCCGTGCCCCGGCCATCCGGCGGGCGCCGAGGGCGAGGGCGAGGGTGACGACCGCCGGCAGCGACTCGGGCACGGCCGCCACCACGAGGCTCACCGCGGTGACCGCCATGTCGGCCACCGGCCGCCCGCCGACGACGCCGATGACGAAGACCAGCCCCGAGAGCACCACCGCGGCGAAGCCGAGCACCCGACCGAGCGCGGAGAGGCGGCGCTGCAACGGGGTGGCGGCGGGCCTGGTGGACGCCACCAGGGCGGTGATCCGGCCGAGCGCGCTCGCGGCACCCGTGCGTACCACGGTGCCGGTGGCCCGCCCGGTGGTGACCACGGTCCCCGCGCTGGCCTCCTCGCCCACGGCCCGGGTCACCGGCACCGACTCCCCGGTCAGCGCCGACTCGTCGACGCTCAGCCGGGCCGCCTCGGCGAGCAGCAGATCCGCCGGGACCACGTCGCCGGCCTCGACCCGCACCAGGTCACCACGGACGAGGTCGGCGGCGGGCAGGACGACGTCCCGGCCGTCCCGGACGACCCGGGCGGTGGGCGCGGCGAGCTGGTCCAACGCGGCGATCGCCCGGTCGGCGCGGACCTCCTGCACCACACCGATGGCGGTGTTCACCAGCACCACCAGCACGATCACCGCGGTGTCCGGGTAGTCGCGCAGCACGGCGGTGACCACGGCGGCGGCCAGCAGCAGCGCCACCAACGGGTCGCTGAGCTGGTGCAGGACGCGCCCGCCCAGACGGCGCCGGGCCGGCGCGACCGCCGCGTTCGGCCCGTCCGCGCGCAGTCGGACGGCGGCCTCCGCCGAGCTGAGCCCGGCCGCCGGCCTGGTCGACGTGTCAGCGGGCACCGGTACGCCCCCGTGGCCGCCGTTCTCCGCACCGTCCCACATCGCCCTCCGCCCTGCCGGCGCCGTCGCGGCGCACCGTCCCGATCCCACCCTCGTCCCGCCGGACGGCACCGGCCAGGGGAGTTCCGCCCGACTGACCCGGGACCAAAGGCCCTGCCGCCCACGGTCGGCGCGCGGGTGCGACACCGATCCGGCAGCGCCACCGGGCGTCCCGGCCAGCGGTCCGGTGCGACGCCGATCCGGCAGCCCCACCGGGCGTCCCGGCCGGCCGGGCGGCCAGCGGCCCGGTTGTCGGTGGTCGGCCCTATCCTCGGGCCCGTGACCGCCGAGCTGCGCCTGCGCCCCGTCCGCGACGACGACCTGCCCCACTTCTTCGCCCACGAGCAGGACGCCGAGGCCAACTGGATGGCCGCCTTCGGCCCGGAGGACCCGGCCGACCGGGAGCGCTTCGACGCCCACTGGCGCCGCGTGCGCGCCGACGAGCGCAACGTCCCGCGCACCGTGGTCGTCGGCGACGAGGTCGTCGGCCACGTGGTCGCGTTCCCGGCCGACGGGCGCACCGAGGTCAGCTACTGGATCGACCCGCGACGCTGGGGCCGGGGCCACGCCACCGCGGCGCTCGCCGCGCTGCTGCGCGAGCTGCCCCAACGGCCGGTGCACGCCCGCGCCGCCAAGGACAACCGCGCCTCGCTCGCCGTGCTGCGCAAGTGCGGCTTCGTCGTCATCGGCGAGGACCGGGGCTACGCCAACGGCCGGGGCACCGAGGTGGAGGAATGGGTGCTGGAGCTGGCCGGCGACTGACCCGCCCGCCGCCCGCCGGGTCACCGCATCCGCGCGAGCACTACTCTCGCGGGGTGAACTGGCTGGAACTGATCGGCTGGACCGGCTCCGCGCTGCTGGTCTGGTCGCTGCTGCAGACGCGCATCCTCCGGCTGCGTGCCCTCAACCTGGTCGGCTGTCTGATCCTGATCGGTTACAACGCCGCCGTGCAGGTCTGGCCCATGGTCGGGCTGAACGTCGTACTCGCCGTGATCAACGTCTGGTACCTGCGGACCATGCTCGCCACCCGCCACGACGAGGCCACCTACCAGGTGGTCGAGGTCGGCGTCGACGACCAGTTCCTGGCCCACACGCTGAGTGTGCACGCCGCCGACATCGCCCGGTTCAACCCCGGCTTCCGCTGGCCGCCCGGCACCGCCGCCGAACGCTCGGCCTTCCTGGTCGTACGCGCCGACGAGGTGGTCGGCGTGGTGCTGTCACACGCCGAGGCCGACGGCGTGGCGCAGGTCGACCTCGACTACGTGACCCGGCGGTTCCGGGACTTCACCCCGGGCGAGTTCGTCTACCGGCGCAGCAGCCTCTTCACCGACCGCGGTTTCCGTCGGGTGATCACCCCGCCCGGCATGGTCGCCCCGTACTACCACCGGCTGGGTTTCCGCCCCGAGGGCCGCTCGTACGCCCTCGACCTGCCCGCCCCGCCGGTCGCCGGTCGGATCTGATCACATCCCGCCCGGGGCGAGGATTCGCCGGCCGGTCCGGTGGGCACAGAGTGCCCTACGCCGGCCGGGGCCTTCGGCCGGCGGTGCCCGTCGTGCCGGCGGGCACCTGTCCCGCGTGAGGAGAGCCGGGCGTGCAGAGCATCTGGACCCAACTGGCCCTGGTCGGCGTCCTGGTCGTCCTCAACGCGGTCTTCGCGGGCAGCGAGATGGCCCTGGTCTCGCTGCGGGACAGCCAGATCCAGCGGCTGGAACGCACCAGCCGGGCCGGACGGGTGCTGGCCCGCCTCGCCAAGGACCCGAACCGCTTCCTGGCCACCATCCAGATCGGGATCACCCTCGCCGGCTTCCTGGCCTCCGCCGCGGCGGCGGTGTCGCTGGCCAAGCCCCTGGTACCGCTTCTCAGCGCGTTCGGCGGCGCCGCCGAGACCGTCGCGATCGTGGCGGTCACCCTGGCGCTGACCTTCGTCACCCTGGTCTTCGGCGAGCTGGCCCCGAAGCGGATCGCCATGCAGGCCGCCGAGCGGTGGGCCCTGCTGGTGGCCCGCCCGCTCGACCTGCTCTCCTCCGTGACCCGGCCGGCCGTCTGGGCCCTCGGCGCCACCAGCGACCTGGTGGTACGCCTCGTCGGGCTCAACCCGAAGCACGAGCCCGACGAGATCGGCCCCGACGAGCTGCGGGACATCGTCGCCGGCAACCACGGCTTCACCAAGGAGCAGCGGACCATCATCGCCGGCGCCGTCGAGATCGCCGACCGCCAGCTGCGGGCGGTCCTCGTACCCCGGTTGCAGGTCTTCACGCTCGACAGCGGCACCACGGCGGAGGCCGCGCGGCTGCTGCTGGCCGCCACCGGCCACTCCCGGGCGCCGGTGGTCCGGCACGGCGGCCTCGACGACGCGGTCGGCGTGATCCACCTGCGTGACCTCGTGGGCGTCCCCGAGGACCGGCCGGTCGACGAGTGCGCCCGCCCGCCGATGCTGCTGCCGGACTCCCTGCCGGTGGTGGACGCGCTGCGGCAGTTCAAGGCCGAACGCCAGCACATCGCCCTGGTGGTGGACGAGCGGGGCGCGGTCGACGGGATCGTCACCCTGGAGGACATCCTCGAGGAGATCGTCGGGGAGATCTACGACGAGACCGACCGGGACGTGCGCTCCGTGCGCACCGAGCCGGACGGTGCCCTGCTGCTCCCCGGCACCTTCCCCGTGCACGACCTCGTCGATCTGGGCGTCGAGCTGCCCAGCCGGCCCGGCGGCGACTACACCACCATCGCGGGCCTCCTGCTCGCCTGCCTCGGCCACATCCCCACCGTGGCGGGCGAGAGCGTCGTCGTGGACGGCTGGGAGCTGGAGGTGACCCGCATCGACCACCGCGCCATCGTCGGGGTCCGGCTGCGCCGGGGGGCCGAGCCGGCGCCCGACGAGGCCGAGGCCGTGCTGGACGAGGCCCGGGGCTGACGCGCCCCCGCTGCCGCCTTGCGGCCGGCGCCGTCACGCGCCTCGGCGGGTCAGGCCGGGTAGAGGTTCTGCAGCCGGACCTGGCCGCGGGCCACGAGCCGGGCGTCGGCGTCGGTGATCTCCACCTGCCAGAGCTGCTGGCTGCGCCCCCGGTGCACGGGGGTGCCCACGGCGGTCAGTTCGCCGTCGCGGACCGCGCGCAGGAAGTCCGTCTGGTTCGACACGCCCACGACGCGTCCGCGCTCGCCGAGCCACAGCGACCCGCCGATGCTGGCGGCCGTCTCGACCACCGAGCAGTACACGCCGCCGTGCTGGATGCCGAACGGTTGGTGCAGCTCGGGGCGGACCTGCCAACGGATCACCACCCGGTCGCCGTCGACCTCGTCGAGCTTGAGGCCGAGCAGGGCGACGAAGCCACCCGTCAGATCCGGCATGTCCACGGCGTTTCCCTCCTTGATCACGACCCCGCCAGCCTACGCCGCCGGCCACCCGGCAAACCCGGTACGTTCCGTCCCCGGTCATGGGGGAGAATCGGTGACCGTGACCGACAGCAGCCCCCCGCCGCCCGGGCGGGACTCCCTGACCGACGACCTGCGGTGGCGGGGCCTGATCCAGGACTCCACCGGCCTCGACGAGCTGCGTGCGCTGCTCGACGGCAGCTCCGCCGCCTACTACGTGGGCTTCGATCCGACGGCGCCGAGCCTGCACGTCGGCCACCTCATGCAGGTCGCCACGGCACGTCGGCTCCAGCTCGCGGGGCACCGGCCGCTGCTGCTCGTCGGCGGTGCCACCGGCCAGATCGGCGACCCGAAGGAGAGCGCCGAGCGGAGCCTCAACCCGCCCGAGGTGGTCGCCGGCTGGGTGGCGCGGATCCGCGACCAGCTCGCCCCCTTCGTCTCGTACGAGGGGGAGAACGCGGCGCAACTGGTCAACAACCTGGACTGGACCGGCGAGATGTCGGTGGTCGAGTTCCTCCGCGACGTCGGCAAGCACTTCCCGGTCAACAAGATGCTGGCCCGGGAGGTCGTCAAGGCGCGGCTGGAGAGCGGCATCAGCTTCACCGAGTTCAGCTACCAACTGCTCCAGGCCAACGACTTCTTCGAGCTGCACCGCCGGCACGGCTGCCGGCTCCAGTTCGGCGGCTCGGACCAGTGGGGCAACATCACCGCTGGCGTCGACTACGTCCGCCGGCGTGGCGCCGGGCCCGTGCAGGCGTTCACCACGCCGCTGGTGACGAAGTCCGACGGCACGAAGTTCGGCAAGACCGAGGGCGGCGCCATCTGGCTCGACCCCGAGATGACCAGCCCGTACGCGTTCTACCAGTTCTGGGTCAACGTGGACGACCGGGACGTGGGCCGCTACCTGCGGTACTTCAGCTTCCGCTCCCGCGACGAGCTGGAGGCGCTGGAGAAGGAGACCGCCGAACGGCCGGCTGGCCGGGCGGCGCAGCGCGCGCTCGCCGAGGAGCTGACCACGCTGGTGCACGGGGAACGGGAGATGACACAGGTGGTCGCCGCGAGCCAGGCGCTCTTCGGCCGCGGCTCCCTGGACGACCTCGCTCCGGCCACGCTGCGGGCCGCGCTGACCGAGGCCGGCCTCGTCCACGTCGACGAGCTGCCCGACGTCGCCGGGCTGCTCCGGGACTCCGGGCTGGTGCCGAGCCTCAAGGAGGCGCGCCGGGTGATCGCCGAGGGCGGCGCCTACGTGAACAACACCCGGATCACGGAGACCGACGCCACCGTCGGCCCCGGTGACCTGCTGCACGGCCGGTACCTGGTGCTGCGTCGCGGCAAGCGGTCGTTCGCCGGGATCGAGCTGCGGGGTTAGCCGTACGGTCCCGACGTGACGCGGGACGCCCCCGGTGGATTTGACGATCGATCCGCCGGGGGCGTAACTTTCTCTCTGCCAGCGCGGAACGGACGAACCGGAGCAAAGTAACCGGAGGCCGGGCGCGGCAACGAGCTTTCGGGCCGGCGAGTTGCACTCACCGGCCCGAGACCGGGCGGTGCCCCGGATCCGCCGCGAGGCGGATTTGGCGAGGCGGAGCCGACCGGGTATGGTTCATCGCCGGTAGGGAACCGGGCGAGCTCGCGGGAGACCGCAGCGGCCGGCCTGCCGGAAGTCACGATCGACAACGGCGCAAGCCGATGCCGCGTGGCGCCCGGAAATTGGGTTGAAGTGGTGCGGATCGCTACGAAGCGGTTTGACACGGCGGAAACCACCGGGTAACGTAGTAAAAGTGCCCGGCGCGGAAAGCGGCGGACGCGGTGAACGAAATGCCCCGGGTCGGGTACTCCACGGTGTGGGGTTTCTGGGCGGTGTGTGGTTGTTCTTTGAGAACTCAACAGGGTGCTTGATAAGCCAGTGCCAATTATGATTTATACCCCGGACTGGTCAGGCTTCGGTTTGGCTGGTCTTGGATTCCTTTGGCAACACTTTTTGTTGTCGGGACAGTTTTTCAACAAGTTTTTGTTGGAGAGTTTGATCCTGGCTCAGGACGAACGCTGGCGGCGTGCTTAACACATGCAAGTCGAGCGGAAAGGCCCTTCGGGGTACTCGAGCGGCGAACGGGTGAGTAACACGTGAGCAACCTGCCCTAGGCTTTGGGATAACCCTCGGAAACGGGGGCTAATACCGAATAGGACCACCGGTCGCATGGTTGGTGGTGGAAAGTTTTTCGGCCTGGGATGGGCTCGCGGCCTATCAGCTTGTTGGTGGGGTGATGGCCTACCAAGGCGACGACGGGTAGCCGGCCTGAGAGGGCGACCGGCCACACTGGGACTGAGACACGGCCCAGACTCCTACGGGAGGCAGCAGTGGGGAATATTGCACAATGGGCGGAAGCCTGATGCAGCGACGCCGCGTGAGGGATGACGGCCTTCGGGTTGTAAACCTCTTTCAGCAGGGACGAAGCGTAAGTGACGGTACCTGCAGAAGAAGCACCGGCCAACTACGTGCCAGCAGCCGCGGTAAGACGTAGGGTGCGAGCGTTGTCCGGATTTATTGGGCGTAAAGAGCTCGTAGGCGGCTTGTCGCGTCGACCGTGAAAACTTGGGGCTCAACTCCAAGCCTGCGGTCGATACGGGCAGGCTAGAGTTCGGTAGGGGAGACTGGAATTCCTGGTGTAGCGGTGAAATGCGCAGATATCAGGAGGAACACCGGTGGCGAAGGCGGGTCTCTGGGCCGATACTGACGCTGAGGAGCGAAAGCGTGGGGAGCGAACAGGATTAGATACCCTGGTAGTCCACGCTGTAAACGTTGGGCGCTAGGTGTGGGGGGCCTCTCCGGTTCCCTGTGCCGCAGCTAACGCATTAAGCGCCCCGCCTGGGGAGTACGGCCGCAAGGCTAAAACTCAAAGGAATTGACGGGGGCCCGCACAAGCGGCGGAGCATGCGGATTAATTCGATGCAACGCGAAGAACCTTACCTGGGTTTGACATGGCCGCAAAACTCGCAGAGATGTGAGGTCCTTCGGGGGCGGTCACAGGTGGTGCATGGCTGTCGTCAGCTCGTGTCGTGAGATGTTGGGTTAAGTCCCGCAACGAGCGCAACCCTCGTTCGATGTTGCCAGCGCGTTATGGCGGGGACTCATCGAAGACTGCCGGGGTCAACTCGGAGGAAGGTGGGGATGACGTCAAGTCATCATGCCCCTTATGTCCAGGGCTTCACGCATGCTACAATGGCCGGTACAATGGGCTGCGATACCGTGAGGTGGAGCGAATCCCAAAAAGCCGGTCTCAGTTCGGATCGGGGTCTGCAACTCGACCCCGTGAAGTCGGAGTCGCTAGTAATCGCAGATCAGCAACGCTGCGGTGAATACGTTCCCGGGCCTTGTACACACCGCCCGTCACGTCACGAAAGTCGGCAACACCCGAAGCCGGTGGCCCAACCCTTGTGGAGGGAGCCGTCGAAGGTGGGGCTGGCGATTGGGACGAAGTCGTAACAAGGTAGCCGTACCGGAAGGTGCGGCTGGATCACCTCCTTTCTAAGGAGCACCTTCACCCGAAAGGGTGCAAGGAGCCCGCGGCCCGCGAATGTCGGGTCGGGGTGCTCAATGGCGGAGACACTGGCGAGTTTTTTCCTGGCAACGGCTGGGGTTCTTCTAGTACAGCTGCCTTCGGGTGGTGGGAACGGAGTCCTGGTGCGGCTGGGAGAGGGCGGATAGCACCCTGTTGGGTCCTGAAGGAACAACCGTTGGTTGTTTTTTCGGAGCCATTGCCTCACCTGTGGGTGGGGATGGTTGCCAGGCATGGCCTGGTGTGGCATACCGCCGGCGGTGGTCGGGTTTGGTGTCGCACGGATCGGGTTGTGGGTTGGTCGTTTGTTGAGAATTGCACAGTGGACGCGAGCATCTTTGTGGTCAAGTTGTCAAGGGCGAACGGTGAATGCCTTGGCACCAGGAGCCGATGAAGGACGTGGGAGGCCGCGATAGGCCTGGGGGAGCTGTCAACCAAGCTGTGATCCCAGGGTGTCCGAATGGGGAAACCTGGCTGGAGTCATGTCCAGTCACCCACACCTGAACACATAGGGTGTGTGGGGGGAACGCGGGGAAGTGAAACATCTCAGTACCCGTAGGAAGAGAAAACAATTTAGTGATTCCGTGAGTAGTGGCGAGCGAAAGCGGATTGAGGCTAAACCGGTTGCGTGTGATACCTGTCAGGGGTTGCGTGGTCGGGGTTGTGGGACCCTGCTGAACAAGCTGACACTTGTTCGAGAAGTTACAAAGTCAGTGGCTAGTCGAACAGTCTGGAACGGCTGACCGTAGACGGTGAGAGTCCGGTAGGTGAAAGTTGCTGACCTTCTGTGGGTGTTCCCGAGTAGCGGCGGACCCCTGAAATCTGCCGTGAATCTGCCAGGACCACCTGGTAAGCCTAAATACTTCCTGGTGACCGATAGCGGACGAGTACCGTGAGGGAATGGTGAAAAGTACCCCGGGAGGGGAGTGAAATAGTACCTGAAACCGTTCGCCTACAATCCGTCGGAGCCTTGCGGGGTGACGGCGTGCCTTTTGAAGAATGAGCCTGCGAGTTAGTGGCATGTGGCGAGGTTAACCCGTGTGGGGGAGCCGTAGCGAAAGCGAGTCTGAATAGGGCGTTCAGTCGCGTGTCCTAGACCCGAAGCGGAGTGATCTAGCCATGGGCAGGCTGAAGCGCGGGTAAGACCGCGTGGAGGGCCGAACCCACCAACGTTGAAAAGTTGGGGGATGACCTGTGGTTAGGGGTGAAAGGCCAATCAAACTCCGTGATAGCTGGTTCTCCCCGAAATGCATTTAGGTGCAGCGTCGCGTGTTTCTTGCCGGAGGTAGAGCACTGGATGGTCTAGGGGGCCCACAAGCTTACCGAAATCAGCCAAACTCCGAATGCCGGTAAGTGAGAGCGCGGCAGTGAGACTGCGGGGGATAAGCTTCGTAGTCGAGAGGGAAACAGCCCAGATCACCAGCTAAGGCCCCTAAGCGTGTGCTAAGTGGAAAAGGATGTGGGGTCGCATAGACAACCAGGAGGTTGGCTTAGAAGCAGCCACCCTTTAAAGAGTGCGTAATAGCTCACTGGTCAAGTGGTTCCGCGCCGACAATGTAGCGGGGCTCAAGCACACCGCCGAAGCTGTGGCATTCACATTTTTACCTCGCTTGGACTTGATTCCTTGTGCAGGTGTGTGGATGGGTAGGGGAGCGTCGTGCCGGGGGTGAAGCAGCGGGGTGACCCAGTTGTGGACGCGGCACGAGTGAGAATGCAGGCATGAGTAGCGAAAGAAGGGTGAGAAACCCTTCCGCCGGATGACCAAGGGTTCCAGGGCCAGGCTAATCCGCCCTGGGTGAGTCGGGACCTAAGGCGAGGCCGAGAGGCGTAGTCGATGGACAACGGGTTGATATTCCCGTACCCGCGAAAGAGCGTCCCTGATGAACCTCGTTGTGCTAACCACCCGAACCTGGGGAGGTCTTCGGACCGAACTGGGGGAGCGTGGGAACCTGGCGGGTAGTAGTCAAGCGATGGGGTGACGCAGGAAGGTAGCTGAGCCCGGCCGGTGGTTGTGCCGGGGTAAGCGTGTAGGCCGGTGTGTAGGCAAATCCGCACACCATTAGGGCTGAGACGTGATGCCGAGCCGATTCAGGTGAAGTCAGTGATCCTATGCTGCCGAGAAAAGCCTCTAGCGAGTTCTTAGCGGCCCGTACCCCAAACCGACACAGGTGGTCAGGTAGAGAATACCGAGGCGATCGGGCGAACTGTGGTTAAGGAACTCGGCAAATTGCCCCCGTAACTTAGGGAGAAGGGGGGCCGGAGACGTGAAGCCCCGCGCGGGTGGAGCGTTGTATGGCCGCAGAGAGCAGGGGGAAGCGACTGTTTACTAAAAACACAGGTCCATGCGAAGAAGTAATTCGATGTATATGGACTGACGCCTGCCCGGTGCTGGAACGTTAAGGGGACCTGTTAGCTCTTTGGGGCGAAGCGGAGAACTTAAGCGCCAGTAAACGGCGGTGGTAACTATAACCATCCTAAGGTAGCGAAATTCCTTGTCGGGTAAGTTCCGACCTGCACGAATGGCGTAACGACTTCCCCACTGTCTCAACCACAGGCCCGGCGAAATTGCATTACGAGTAAAGATGCTCGTTACGCGCGGCAGGACGGAAAGACCCCGGGACCTTTACTATAGCTTGACATTGGTATCCGAATTAGCTTGTGTAGGATAGGTGGGAGCCGGTGAAGTCCATACGCCAGTATGGGTGGAGGCAATCTTGAAATACCACTCTGGTTGATTTGGGTATCTAACTTCGGACCGTTATCCGGTTCAGGGACAGTGTCTGGTGGGTAGTTTAACTGGGGCGGTTGCCTCCTAAAGGGTAACGGAGGCGCCCAAAGGTTCCCTCAGCCTGGTTGGCAATCAGGTGTTGAGTGCAAGTACACAAGGGAGCTTGACTGTGAGACTGACAGGTCGAGCAGGGACGAAAGTCGGGACTAGTGATCCGGCACTTGCGAGTGGAAGCGGTGTCGCTCAACGGATAAAAGGTACCCCGGGGATAACAGGCTGATCTTCCCCAAGAGTCCATATCGACGGGATGGTTTGGCACCTCGATGTCGGCTCGTCGCATCCTGGGGCTGTAGCAGGTCCCAAGGGTTGGGCTGTTCGCCCATTAAAGCGGTACGCGAGCTGGGTTTAGAACGTCGTGAGACAGTTCGGTCCCTATCCGCCGTGCGCGTAGGATACTTGAGAAGGGCTGTCCCTAGTACGAGAGGACCGGGACGGACGAACCTCTGGTGTGCCAGTTGTCCCGCCAGGGGCACGGCTGGTTAGCTACGTTCGGAAGGGATAACCGCTGAAAGCATCTAAGCGGGAAGCTCGCTTCAAGATGAGGTATCCCACCCACTTTGTGGGGTAAGGCCCCCAGCTAGACGACTGGGTTGATAGGCCGGAAATGTAAGCCCGGTAACGGGTTCAGTTGACCGGTACTAATAGGCCGAGGACTTGACTACTAAGCTGCTACGCGTCCACTGTGCAACTCTCGATAAACGAACAACAGACCACGTGGTTGGTGTTGTTTGATATGTCGATAGAGTTACGGCGGTCATGGCGGAGGGGAAACGCCCGGTTACATTCCGAACCCGGAAGCTAAGCCCTCCAGCGCCGATGGTACTGCACTCGGGAGGGTGTGGGAGAGTAGGACACCGCCGGACAACTTTTCCAGTCGAGGGCCGCCCCATCCGGGTCGGCCCTCGACTGCGTAGCGTCGTAGGTGACGCAATGAGGAAGGATGTACCTGTGAGTTCAGGATCGCAGGGCGGAGATCGTCCCCGTCGCTACGAAGACCGTTCGGGTGGACGCGAGGGAGCGCCGCGCCGCGACGACCGGCCCCCGTACCGCGAGGACCGGGGCGGCCAGCGCGGCGGATACGCCGGCGGCGACCGCCGTGACGGCGACTCCCGTGGTGGCGACCGCCGAGAGGGCGGCTTCCGGTCCGGTCCGCGTGACGGCGACTCCCGCGGTGGTGGCGCCCCTCGTCGGGACGCCGGCGACCGCCAGGGCGGCTTCCGCAGCGACCGTGAGGGTTTCCGGGGCGGCGACCGCCGCGAAGGTGGCTTCCGTCGAGACGGTGACGAGCGCTCCGGCGGCTTCCGTGGCGGCGACCGTCGTGAGGGTGGCGACCGTCCGGGTGGTTTCCGTGGTGGTGACCGCGAGGGTGGTTTCCGTGGTGGGGACCGTCGTGAGGGTGGTTTCCGTTCGGGTCCGCCGCGTGAGGGCGGCTTCCGCGGTGGCGACCGTCGTGAGGGCGGCGAGCGCCAGGGTGGCTTCCGTGGTGGTGACCGCGAGGGTGGCTTCCGTGGCGGCGACCGTCGCGAGGGCGGCGAGCGTCCGGGCGGTTTCCGTGGCGGTGACCGCGAAGGCGGCTTCCGTGGCGGCGACCGTCGTGAGGGTGGCGAGCGTCCGGGTGGTTTCCGTGGTGGTGACCGCGAGGGTGGTTTCCGTGGTGGGGACCGTCGTGAGGGTGGTTTCCGTTCGGGTCCGCCGCGTGAGGGCGGCTTCCGCGGTGGCGACCGTCGCGAGGGCGGCGACCGTCCAGGCGGCTACCGGGGTGGTGACCGCGAGGGTGGTTTCCGCGGTGGCGACCGTCGTGAGGGCGGCGAGCGCCAGGGTGGCTTCCGTGGCGGCGACCGTCGTGAGGGTGGCGACCGTCCGGGTGGTTTCCGTGGTGGTGACCGCGAGGGTGGTTTCCGTGGTGGGGACCGTCGTGAGGGTGGTTTCCGTTCGGGTCCGCCGCGTGAGGGCGGCTTCCGCGGTGGCGACCGTCGCGAGGGCGGCGACCGTCCAGGTGGTTTCCGTGGTGGTGACCGCGAGGGTGGTTTCCGTGGTGGGGACCGTCGTGAGGGTGGTTTCCGTTCGGGTCCGCCGCGTGAGGGCGGCTTCCGCGGTGGCGACCGTCGCGAGGGCGGCGACCGTCCAGGCGGCTACCGGGGTGGTGACCGCGAGGGTGGTTTCCGCGGTGGCGACCGTCGTGAGGGTGGCGACCGTCCGGGTGGTTTCCGCGGGGGCGACCGTGAGGGTGGTTTCCGTTCGGGTCCGCCGCGTGAGGGCGGCTTCCGCGGTGGCGACCGTCGCGAGGGTGGCGACCGTCCGGGTGGTTACCGGGGTGGCGACCGCGATGGCGGGTTCCGTCGCGAGGGTGGCGACCGTCCAGGTGGTTTCCGTGGTGGCGACCGCGATGGCGGCTACCGCGGTGGCGACCGTCGCGAGGGCGGCGACCGTCCGGGTGGCTACCGGGGCGGTGACCGCGAAGGTGGCTACCGGGGCGGAGAACGCCAGGGCGACCGTCGTGAGGGCGGCTTCCGGGGCGGAGAGCGTCGCGACGAGCGGCGGGAGCGTCCGGAGGCGGCGGGGGAGCGTACGGCAGGCCCCGCGCTGCCCGACGAGATCGTCGCGACCGACCTCGACAAGGACGTCCGGGCCGAGCTGCTCTCGCTGGCGAAGCCGGTCGCCGAGACGGTCGCCCGGCACCTGGTGGCGACGGGTCAGCTGATCGACGAGGACCCGGCCGAGGCGCTGGCGCACGCGCTGGCGGCCCGCCGGCTGGCGTCCCGGATCGCGGCCGTCCGCGAGGCGGTCGGCCTGGCCGCGTACCACGCGGGGGAGTGGCAGACCGCGATCGCGGAGCTGCGTACGTACCACCGGATGAGCGGGTTGCAGAGCCACCTGGCCGTGCTCGCGGACTGTGAGCGGGCGCTGGGCCGGCCCGAGCGGGCGATCGACCTGTTCCGTGGCGCGGACCGGGAGAAGCTGGACCAGGCCGTGGCGACCGAGCTGCTGATCGTGGCGGCCGGGGCGCGCGGCGACTTGGGCCAGAAGGACGCCGCCGTGGCCATGCTCCAGGTTCCCGAGCTGACGAGCGAGACGGCCGAGCCGTGGACGGCCCGGCTGCGGTACGCGTACGCCGACGCGCTGCTCGCCGTCGGTCGTCGTGACGAGGCCCGCGAGTGGTTCTCCCGCGCCGCCGACGTCGACACCGAGGGCGAGACCGACGCCGCCGAGCGGCTGCTGGAGCTCGACGGTGTGGTGATCGAGGGCGACGAGGAGGACGAGGAGTCCGCCGAGGCGATCGCCTCCGGCCCCGGCGCCCCGGGTGCGGTACCGGCCCGGCCGGACGCCGACCTCGCCGGCGACACGGAGCCGACCGCCGACGCCGACGCCGACGAGGACGAAGACGACGACGAAGGTGACGAAGGTGACGAGGACGACGAGCAGGACGAGCATTACGAGGACGACGAGCAGGACGGGGCCGCGGTCGCGGCGGTGCCGTCGGACGACCTGACCGACGACGAGCTGACCGACGACGAGGCAAGCACCGTCGCCGCCGGTACGCCCGGCGACGACAGCGGGGCCGCCACCGGCGGTGGCGAGCCCACCGCCTCCGGCGGGTCGGACACCGCGCAGCGATGACGACGGGTGCCGGGGAACGGCTGGTCGACGGGTACGCCCTGGTCGTCTTCGACCTGGACGGCGTGATCTACCTGATCGACCGGCCGGTCCCCGGCGCGGTCGAGGCCGTCGGCCGGCTGCACGCCGAGGGCCGGTCGGTGGCGTACGCGACCAACAACGCCTCGCGCCGCTCCAGCGAGGTGGCCGACCTGCTCACCGGGATGGGCGTGCCCGCCCGGCCCGAGGAGGTGCTCACCTCGGCGGCGGCCGCCGCGGAGCTGCTTCGCGACCAGCTTCCCGCCGGCGCCGCGGTGCTGGTCGTCGGCACCGAGGCTCTGCGGGCCGAGCTGCGCGCGGTCGGGCTGACCCCGGTGTCCCGGGCCGACGAGTCGCCGGTCGCGGTGGTGCAGGGCTTCGGCCCGCAGGTCTGCTGGGCGGACCTGGCCGAGGCGTCGGTGGCCGTGCGCGGCGGCGCGACCTGGGTCGCCACCAACACGGACCCGGCCCTGCCCAGCGATCGTGGACCGCTGCCGGGCAACGGTGCCCTGGTCGCCGTGCTGCGCACCGCGCTGCGCCGGGATCCCGACGTGGTCGTCGGCAAGCCCGAGCCGGCCCTGTTCACCACGGCGGCCCGACGTGCCGGCGAGGGCCGGACGTTGCTGGTCGGCGACCGGCTGGACACCGACATCGAGGGTGCCCGGCGGGCCGGACTGGACAGTCTGCTGGTGCTCACCGGCGTGAGTGACGCGGCCGAACTGCTCGCCGCCCCGCCGCACCGCAGGCCGACGTACGTCTCGATGGACCTGGCGGGGCTCTTCGACCCGGCGGCCGTGGTGCGGGTCCCGGGCCCGGCGGACGCCGGTGGATGGTCGGTGGCCGCGCGGGACGACGCGCTGGAGCTGGCCGGGTCGGGCCGCCCGCTGGACGCCCTGGCGGCGCTCTGCGCGACCGCCTGGTCAACGCGGCTGCCGGCGCGGATCCGTCCCGGCTCGGCCGAGGCGGAGAAGGCACTGGCCGAACTCGGCCTGTCCGCCTGACGGGCCGCCGACGCCGAACTGGCTCCCGCCGACGGCCGCCCGCATTCCCGGGTCAGGCCCCGCGCGGGTTGGCTCAGAGCAGCTTGCGTAGCTTCATCAGGTCGAGCGGGTTGGCCTTGATCGACACCCGCCGGGACGTGACCGCGCGGGTGATGTCGAGTTCGCCGCGGACCAGTGCGAGCAGGTCGTCGCTGCCGGTGCTCAGCGCGATCTTGGCCTTCGGGTCGTCGCCGTCGGCCAGGTCGACCAGGCGGCCGCCGGAGAGCCGGCCGTGGAAGGCGGTCTCCAGGTCGGTGATCCGGCAGGCCAGCGTCCGGTCGAAGTCGACCTTCTCGCGCACCGTCTCCGCGTTGCGGTCCAGCCGGGCCGCCAGATCCCGCAACGCCTGCCGGCATTCGTCCACGCTGGCCACCATCGCCCCCTCACCGCTCGCCACGCCGTCCCCGGCACCGTACCGCACAGGGCGTCGCGGGGTGCCCGGTAGCGTGGCACCTGCACACCCCCGCCCCGCGGAAGGAAACAGGCATGCAGGACGCGTGGCGCGCCTACCTCGAGCTGGCCATGGGCCTGACGGAGGCGCCCCGGAAGAAGGCCCAGGACGCGGTTCGCCGGGTCGTCGGCTCGGGCGGGGCGACCGCCGCCCAGCTGCAGACCCTCGCCGAGGAGTTGGTCTCCACGGGCGCGGCCAACCGGGAGTCGCTGACCAAGCTGGTGCGGTTCGAAGTGGACCGGGCCCTCGGCGCGGTGGGGCTCGCCACCGCCGACGAGGTCGCCGAGCTGACCCGACGGGTGCACGAACTCGAGCGCCAGCTCCGGGACGCCAAGGCGACCCTCGGCGCCCCGGCGCCGCTGCCCACCGGCACCGAGGCGTCGGCGCACCCGGTGCCCGCCGCCGGGCCGTCGCCCGCCCCGGGCGCGGCCGAGCCGGCCGTACCGACCTCGGCTGCCCCCGCCCCGGTGGCGAGGCCGGCCGTCGCGAAGAAGGCACTGGCCAAGAAGGCCGTGGCGAAGAAGGCGGTGGCCAAGCGGACGCCGTCGGCCCTCGCCCCGACCGAGGGCGCCGCGGAGCCGGTCCGGCCGGCGAAGAAGGCACCGGCCCGCAAGCGGCCGCCGGAGGACGAGGCGTGATGCGCCCGGCCCCGGCGGGGAGCGGATCGTGAGCGGCCCCTTCCGGCCCGGCCCGCCGCCCGGCGCCCGCCCCGGCCCGCCGGGCGCCGGACACGGCTCGGCGACCGGCCCGTTCCGCCCCGGTCCGCCGCCCGCCGCCCGGCCGGGCCCGCGCCCGGCTCCGCCGTCGCTGCCGGAGTCCGCCGACGACCTCGGCGACGACCGGCATCCCGCCGTGGACGCCGCCGTACGGGCGATGGCCAACGCCGCGACGCTCGCCCCGGCCGACCAGATCGCGCAGTACGAGGCGGCGTACGAGACGCTGCGGGAGACCCTCGCCACCATCGACCAGACCTGACCGACCGGAGAAGAACCACGCATGGCACGTCGTAACCGGCTGGACGCCGAACTCGTCCGCCGCGGGCTGGCCCGGTCCCGGGAACAGGCCGCCGCGCTGGTGGAGGCCGGCCGGGTCCAGCTGCGCGGCGTGCCGGCCCGTAAGCCCGCCGCGATGGTCGACCCCGCCGATCCGCTCCTGGTCACCGGCGAGGACCCCGGCTCGGAGTACGTCTCCCGGGGCGGGCACAAGCTGGCCGGCGCGCTGGCCGCCTTCGCCCCGGGCGGGCTGACAGTGGCCGGCCGGCGGTGCCTGGACGCGGGCGCCTCCACCGGCGGCTTCACCGACGTGCTGCTGCGCGCCGACGCGGCGGAGGTGGTCGCGGTCGACGTCGGCTACGGGCAGCTCGCCTGGCCGCTGCGCAACGATCCCCGGGTGCGGGTCTTCGAGCGCACCAACGTCCGTACGCTGACACCGGAGGTCATCGACGGCCCGGTCGACCTCACGGTCGCCGACCTGTCGTTCATCTCCCTGCGGCTGGTGCTGCCGGCGTTGGCCGGCTGCACCCGGCCCGACGGTGACCTGGCGCTGATGGTGAAGCCGCAGTTCGAGGTCGGCAAGGAGCGGGTGGGCGCCGGCGGGGTTGTCCGGGACCCGTCGCTGCGCGCGGAGGCCGTGCTCGACGTGGCCGCCGCGGCGGCCCGGCTCGACCTCGGCCTGGCCGACGTGGCCGCGAGTCCGCTGCCCGGGCCGAGCGGCAACGTCGAGTTCTTCGTATGGTTACGCCGGGACGCACCGCCGGCCGACCCGGAGCGGGTGCGCGCGGTGGTGACCGCCGGGCCGGGTGGCCCGGTGCCGTCCGGCGACCAGCCGGACGCGGCGACGGAGGAGGTGGCCGGGTGAGTGGACTGGCGAGCCCCGCGGTCGCGGGCGTGCCGCGCGGATGCCGCGCGGGCGCGACGGGACGGCCGTCCCGGTGAGCCGCACCGCGCTGCTGGTGACGCACACCGGTCGCCGGCGCAGCACCGAGCACGCCCGCGCCGTCGCCGCCGACCTGATCTCGGCCGGCTTCGAGGTGCGGGTCGTGGCCGAGGAGGCCGACGACCTCGACCTGCCCGGAGTGGTCCCGGTGACCGGCCTCGAGGCGGCCGCGGGCGCGGAGATCGTCTTCGCGCTCGGCGGGGACGGCACCTTCCTGCGCGCGGCGGAGCTGGCCCGCCCGGAGAAGGTGCCGCTGATCGGCATCAACCTCGGCAAGGTCGGCTTCCTCGCCGAGGCCGAGATCGACGACCTGGACAGCGCGGTACGCGACGTGGTCGAGCGCAACTACACCGTCGACGAGCGGCTCACCCTCGACGTGACCGCCGAGTTCGACGGCGGGCCGACCATCGAGTCCTGGGCGCTCAACGAGATCAGCGTCGAGAAGGGCGAGCGCGCCCAGATGCTGGAGCTGATGGTCGACGTGGACGGCCGCCCGCTGTCCCGGTACGGCTGCGACGGCGTGGTCTGCGCGACCCCCACCGGCTCGACGGCGTACGCGTTCTCCGGCGGCGGGCCGGTGGTCTGGCCGGAGGTGGAGGCCCTGCTGCTGGTGCCGATCAGCGCGCACGCGCTGTTCAGCCGGCCGCTGGTCACCGCGCCCACCTCCACGTTCGTCATCACCGTCGACCCGTTCACCACCCTCGCCGTGATGTCCTGCGACGGCCGACGGGTCTACGACCTGCCGCCCGGGGCGCGGGTCACCGTGCGGCGCGGCGCGCTGCCGGTGCGCGTCGTGCGGCTGCGGGACCGCCCGTTCACCGACCGGCTGGTGGCGAAGTTCGACCTGCCCGTGCACGGCTGGCGCGGCAACCGCCGCTGACCCCGGGCCCGGCCGGCGCCGACGGGCCGCCCCGGCGAGGTGTCGGCGGGCGGACGCACCGGCGCGCGCACGCCGGCTGGTCAAGTGTCGGGGGCCGCGTCTACTGTCGGTTGCTGTGCTGGAAGAGCTGCGCATCACCGGACTGGGCGTCATCGAGGACACCACGCTGCCGCTGACCGGCGGCATGAACGTCATCACCGGCGAGACCGGGGCGGGCAAGACCATGGTGGTCACCGGCCTCGGCCTGCTCTTCGGCGGGCGGGCCGACGCCGGGCGGGTGCGCGCCCAGCCGGGCCGGGCGGTGGTCGAGGGCCGGCTGCGGCTCGCGGGCCGCGTCGCCGCCACCGTGCACGCGCGGATCACCGACGCGGGCGGCGAGCCCGACGAGGACGGCTCGGTGCTGCTGAGCCGCACCGTCACCGTGGAGGGCCGCTCCCGGGCGCACCTGGGCGGGCGGAGCATGCCGGTGTCGATGCTCGGCGAGGTGGGCGAGCAGGCGGTGGCCGTGCACGGCCAGTCCGACCAGCTGCGGCTGCTGCGGCCGGCCGAGCAGCGGGCCGCGCTGGACCGCTTCGCCGGCCCGGAGCACGAGAAGCTGCTCGACGCGCTGCGCGAGGCGTACGCCCGCTGGCGCGCGGTGGTCGACGACCTGTCCGACCGGCGGCGCAACGCCCGCGAGCGCAACCAGGAGGCGGACCTGCTGCGGCTCGGCCTCGACGAGATCACCCGGGTGGACCCGCAGCCCGGCGAGGACGACGAGCTGAAGGCGGAGGCGCAGCGGCTGGAGCACGCCGAGGGGCTGCGTACCGCGGCGCAGGTGGCCCACCAGTGCGTGGCCGGCGGTGTGGAGGCGACCGACGAGACGCCGGACGCGGCGGCGCTGCTCGGCACCGCCCGCCGCACCCTGGAGGCGCAGGCCGGCACGGACCCGGCGTTGGGTGAGCTGGCGGGGCGGCTGGAGGAGGCGGCGACTCTCGTCACGGACGTCTCCGCCGAGCTGTCGGCCTACCTCGCCGCGCTCGACGCCGACCCGGCCCGGTTGCAGACCGTCTACGAGCGGCGGGCGGCGCTGCGCGCGCTGACCCGCAAGTACGCCGACGACGTCGACGGGGTGATCGCCTGGGCCGAGCGTGCCCGCACCCGGCTGGCCGACCTGGACACCTCCGACGACCTCCTGGACGAGTTGGACCGGGAGGCCTCCCGGCTGGCCGGTGAGGTGGCCGACCTGGCCGGCCGGGTGTCGACGTCGCGGCAGGAGGCGGCGACCCGCTTCGCCGAGCAGGTCACCGTCGAGCTGGCCGGGCTGGCCATGCCGCACGCCCGGATCGAGGTGGCGGTGCTGCCCCGCGCCGCCGGGCGCGCCGAGCCGACCCTGCCGGTCAACGGCACCGAGGTCGGCGTCGGCCCGGACGGCGGCGACGAGGTCGAGCTGCGCCTGCTGGCCCACCCGGGCGCGCCCTCGCTGCCGTTGCAGCGCGGCGCCTCCGGCGGTGAGCTGTCGCGGGTGATGCTCGCCATCGAGGTGGTCTTCGCCGGCTCGGGCGGGCCACCCACGCTGGTCTTCGACGAGGTCGACGCCGGGGTCGGCGGCCAGGCCGCGGTCGAGATCGGCCGGCGGCTGGCCCGGCTGGCCCGTAGCCACCAGGTGCTGGTCGTCACCCACCTGCCGCAGGTGGCCGCGTTCGCCGACCGGCACTTGGTGGTGGCGAAGGACACGGGCGGGGCGGTCACCACCAGCGGGGTGCGGGTGGTGGAGGACACCGAGCGCGCCCGGGAGCTGGCCCGGATGCTCGCGGGTTTGCCCGACTCGGACCTGGGTATCGCGCACGCCGAGGAGCTTCTCGCCGTGGCGGCCCGGGAAAGGCGCCCGTGAGGTCGGCGATTGTGAGCACAGGCACACCGGCCTGCGCGTTAGTGTGCTTCCCTGGGTAGGCGGCCCTGCTCAGGCATGTCGCGACAGAATTGCCTGCCTCACATGCCAGGATGGTCACGATGCGTCTACCCACGTTGCGCCGGACCCGGAACGCGGAACCGGGCAGGATCCTCGGCACCGCACGCCTCGACCGCCGGACAAAACGCCTGGTCGGCCGGCTCCGCCCCGGTGACATCGCGGTCATCGACCACGTCGATCTCGACCGTGTCGCCGCCGACTCGCTCGTCGCCGTCGGCGTCGGCGCCGTGCTCAACGCGAAGCCGTCGGTCTCCGGCCGCTACCCCAACCTCGGGCCCGAGGTGCTGGTCGCCGCCGGCATCCCGCTCCTGGACGACCTGGGGGAGGGGGTCTTCGAGCGGATCCGCGAGGGCGACACCGTCCGGATCGAGGGCAACACCGTCTTCCTCGGCGACGAGCCGGTGGGGCACGGCAGCCTCCAGGACGCCGAGTCGGTGGCCAAGTCGATGGCCGACGCCCGGGAGGGGCTCTCGGTCCAGTTGGAGGCGTTCGCCGCCAACACGATGGACTACCTCCGCCAGGAGCGCGACCTGCTCCTCGACGGGGTCGGCGTGCCGGAGATCCAGACCGAGATGCAGGGGCGGCACTGCCTGATCGTGGTGCGCGGCTACGACTACAAGGCCGACCTGGACGTGCTGCGCCCCTACATCCGCGAGTTCAAGCCGGTCCTGATCGGTGTCGACGGCGGCGCGGACGCGCTGGTGGAGGCCGGCTACACGCCGGACATGATCATCGGCGACATGGACTCGGTCACCGACGACGTGCTGCGCTGCGGCGCCGAGGTGATCGTGCACGCCTACCCGGACGGCCGGGCGCCCGGCCTGGCCCGGGTCAACGGCCTCGGCGTGCCGGCGGTGACCTTCCCGGCGGCGGCGACCAGCGAGGACCTGGCCATGCTGCTGGCCGACGAGAAGGGTGCCTCGCTGCTGGTCGCGGTCGGCACCCACGCCACCCTCGTCGAGTTCCTCGACAAGGGCCGCGGCGGGATGGCCTCCACGTTCCTGACCCGGCTCAAGGTGGGCGGCAAGCTGGTCGACGCCAAGGGCGTGAGCCGGCTCTACCGGCAGAGCATCTCCGGGTCGTCGCTGCTGCTGCTGGTGCTCTCCGCGATCGCGGCGATGGCCTCGGCCGTGGCGGTCTCCACCGTCGGCAAGGCGTATTTGGGCGTGGTCTCCGAGTGGTGGAACAATTTCGTGTTCCAGCTTGAACAGCTTTTCTAGCGTCCCACCGATCAAGAGGCTGCAGGTGTGATCAACTTCCGGTACCACGTCGTGTCCCTGACCGCCGTCTTCCTCGCGTTGGCGATCGGCCTGGTGGTCGGCACCGCCGCCCTCAACGGCCCGGTTGCCGACTCGCTCAAGGAACACGTCAACGGGCTGCGCAAGGACAACCAGCTGATGCGCCAGGCGGTCCAGAGCATGGAGAAGGAGCTCGAGCTCGAGGAGGAGTTCGCCGCCCAGATCGCGGAGGTCGTCCTGCCGGGCACGCTGACCGGCAAGCGGGTGCTGGTCGTCAGCCTGCCCACCGGGCGCGACCACACCGAGGGCGTGGTCAAGATGCTCCAGCTCGCCGGCGCCCAGGTGACCGGTCGCATCGACCTGCAGGACAAGTTCATCAACCCGGACAACAACAACAACCTGCTGGAGCTGGCGGTCACCGCTGCCCGCCCCACCGGCGCGCCGACCGCCGACCTGCCGAGCAACAGCAACGGTGTCGAGACGTCCAGCGCGCTGCTGGCCAGCGTCCTGATCGACCGGGCGGCCGGCGCCACCCCCGTCACCGAGGCCGACCGGCGGGCGGTGCTTGCCGCCTACGTCAACGCCAACTACCTGACCACCGAGAAGCCGGTCACCGCGCCGGCGGAGGCCGTCGTCCTGGTCAGCGGGCAGCCGTATGTGGACAAGGACTCGGCGAAGAAGGACGAGGCGGTGCTCAAGGTCGCCGAGCAGTTCGACCAGGCCGGCACCATCGTCGTCGGCGGCAACGGCTCGGCTGGCGGAAACCTGGTGGCCGCCGTCCGGAGCGACCCGGTGCTGGTGCAGACCATCTCCACCGTCGACAACGCCAACACCAACCAGGGCCAGCTGGTCACCGCCCTCGCGCTGGTGCAACAGGTCACCGAGAAGAAGGCCGGTCAGTACGGCGTCGCCGACAACGCCACCCTGCTGCCTAGACTGCCCCAGTGATGCTACGACGTACCCCGGTGTCCGGATCCAGCCTCGCCCACGTACGGCGGGAGGGGGACGCGTGAGCCTGCTCGGTCGACTGCTGATCGCCGGCGCGGGCGCCGCCGCCGCCCGTTACGCCCTGCGCGAGGTGCGCACCTCGCCGGCCGGGCCCGCGCTGGAGCGGACCAACTTCCGCGGCCGCACGGTGAGCCTGGCCGCCGGCCCCGCCCTCGCGGCAGGCGCCGCCGCGACGGGCGCGTTCGGCGCCTCCAGCGGCCCGTCGGGAGCCGCGGCCCTGGTCGCCGGGGTGGGTGCCGGGGCGGTCGGGCTCTACGACGACGTGGTCGGCACCCGGCCGGAGCAGAAGGCGGCCAAGGGGTTCGCGGGGCACCTGGCCGCGCTGCGCGAGGGCCGGGTCACCGCCGGGCTGGTCAAGGTCGTCGGGGTGGGCGCCGCGGGCCTCGGCGCCGCCGCGCTGCTCGCCGCGGACCCCCGGGTCGCCGGGCACCGGCGTCGCCAGCGGCAGGGCCCGCTGGGCCGGGGCGTCGACGTGCTGCTCGGCGCCGGTGTCATCGCCGGCACCGCGAACCTGCTCAACCTGCTGGACCTGCGTCCCGGCCGGGCGCTGAAGTCCGGCCTCCTGCTCGGCGCCCCGCTGGCCGGTGGCCCGCACGGCGGGATCGCCGCCGGTGCCGTCGGCGCCGCCGCCGGGCTGCTCCCCGCCGACCTCGGCGAGGACGTGATGCTCGGCGACAGCGGCGCGAACGCGCTCGGCGCGCTGCTCGGCGTGGCGCTGGCCGCGCGTACCGGGCCCGTCGGGCGGGCCGGGCTGCTCGCCGTGCTCGCCGGCCTCACCGCGGCCAGCGAGAAGGTCAGCTTCACCCAGGTCATCCAGCGCACCCCCGGGCTGCGCGAGCTCGACGCACTGGGCCGGCGCGCCGACTGACGTGACGACCCCGGCACCCCTCGCCGGCGCCGGCCGTGTCGCCGGAGCGGCCGCGCTCATCGCCGTACTCACCGTCCTCAGCCGGCTCGCCGGCTTCGGCCGTACCGCCGTCTTCACCTGGACGTTGGCGCCGACCGACCTCGGCGGCACCTACGTGGTCGCGAACGCGGTGCCGAACCTGATCTTCGAGATCGTCGCCGGCGGCGCGCTGGCGAGCCTGGTCGTGCCGCTGCTGGCCGGTCCCGTCGTGGCGGGCGACAGGGCGGCGGTGGCCCGGATCACCGGCGCGCTGCTCACCTGGACGGTGAGCCTGCTCGTGCCCCTCGCCGTGCTGGTGGCGCTGCTCGCCGGCCCGGCGGTCGCGCTGCTGGGCGAGGGGCTGACCGCCGCCCAGCAGGCCAGCGGCGAGCGGATGCTGCGGATGTTCGCCCCGCAACTGCCGCTGTACGGGGTGGGCATCGTCCTCACCGGGGTGCTCCAGGCGCACCGGCGGTTCGCCTGGCCGGTCCTCGCGCCGTTGCTGTCCAGCCTCACCGTCATCGTGGTCTACCTGGGCTTCACCGCGGTCGAGGGGCCGCTGGCCACGGTCGCGGACGTGAGCGTCGGCGGGGAACTGCTGCTCTCCGTCGGCACCACGCTGGGCGTTGTCGTGCTCTCCCTGTCGTTGCTGGTGCCGGTCCGTCGGCTGCGGCTGCGGGCGCGACCGGGCTTCGGGTTTCCGGCCGACGCCCGCGCCCGGGTGCGCGGGCTGGTGGTGGCCGGTGCGGTGACGGTCACCGCCCAGCAGGTCGCCCTGATGGTGAGCCTCAACCAGGTCACCTACGGTGACCGGGGCAACCCGGGTGTCTACAACCTCGCGCAGACCGTGTACCTGTTGCCCTGGGCGGTGCTGGCGGTGCCGCTGGCGGTCGCCGCGTACCCGACGCTGGCCGCCGCCCGCGCCGCCGGTGACGAGAACGGCTACCGATCCACCCTGGCACCGGCCGTCCGGGGCGTGCTGCTGTTCAGTTCCCTCGGCGCCGCCGCGCTGATCGGGACCGCGGTCCCCGTCAGCCACGTCTTCTTCGCGCCGCCCGTGGCCGGCACGGCCGCCACGGCGATCGCCGGGTTCGCGCCGGGCCTGCTTGGATACGGGCTGTACGCGCTGCTGAGCCGGGCCCTCTACGCCCGGGGCGAGACCCGGGCGGCCACCGTCGCCATCGCCGTGGGGTTCCTCGCGGTGCCCGCCACCGCGTTGATCCTGGGCGCGCTGCTGCCGCTGCGGGACCGGGTGCTCGCGGTCGCCCTGGCCAACTCGGCCGGGATGGTGCTGCTCGGCGGGCTGCTGCTCGTCGCGGTGTGGCGCTCGGCCGGGCGTCCCGCGCTCGCCGGAGCGGGCCGGGCCGGCGCCGCCGGACTGCTCGCCGGTGCCTTGGCCGCGCTCGCCGGAACGGCCCTCGCCCGCTGGCTCGACGCGGCCGCCGGCGGCACCCCGACGACACCGGGTGCACTCGTGCAGGGCATGCTGTCCGGAGCCCTGGTCGGCGTCGTGTTCCTCGCCGTCGTCTGGCTGGTCGACCGGCGGGACGTGACGCCGCTGCTCGCCGGGGTGCTCCGGCGGCTGGGCAGGGCGGGCCGGCGTGGGCCGGCGGCCCCCGCCGATGGGACGGGCGAGGGCGACATCCCCCCGGAACGGGGTGGCGGGAAGGAGACGGTGTCCCGGTGAGCGGGTGCAGGACGGGTGACCGGCCGACGACTACCGACGAACGGGGGTGGTCGCGGTGACGCAGCCGGCACCGCTTCCCGGCTGGCGCGGCACGGTGGCCCTGCTGCTCGCCTCCAGCACCGGCGGCGTCGGGCAGCACGTCCGCTCGCTGGCCGAGGGGCTGACCGCCGCGGGCGCCTCCGTGCTGGTCTGCGGCCCCGCCGCGACGCAGGAGCAGTTCGACTTCACGGGCGTCGGCGCCCGGTTCCTGCCGGTGGAGATTCCGGCCAGCCCTACCCCGGCCGACGCCCGCGCGGTCACCGCGCTGCGCCGGGCCCTCGCCGCCGAACCGGTCGACGTGCTGCACGCCCACGGCCTGCGCGCCGGGCTCGTCGCCGTGCTCGCCCGACCCGCCGCCCCGCTCGTGGTCACCTGGCACAACGCGGTGCTCGCCGGCGGCCTGCGCGGTGGCGTGTCGCGCCTCGTCGAGCGGGTGGTCGCCCGGGGCGCCCGGGTGGCGCTCGGCGCCTCCACCGACCTGGTCGAGCGGGCCACCGCGCTGGGCGCGGCGGACGCCCGGCTCGCCCCGGTCGCCGCGCCGGCACTGCCCGCGCCGCGCCGCCGCCGGGCCGCCGTCCGCGCCGAGTTCGGCGTCGGCCAGGACCGGCCGCTGATCCTCTCCGTGGGCCGGCTGCACCCGCAGAAGCGGTACGACGTGCTGATCGACGCCGCCGCCCGGTGGCGTACCCGGACACCGGCGCCGGTCGTGGTGATCGCCGGCAGCGGCCCCGCCTACCTGCCGCTGGCCGCCCGGATCTCCGCCGCCCGGGCCCCGGTGACCCTGCTCGGGCACCGCACCGACGTGGCCGACCTGCTGGCCGGGGCCGACCTGGCGCTGGTGACCAGCGACTGGGAGGCCCGTCAGCTCTTCGCGCAGGAGGCGATGCGGGCCGGCGTACCACTGGTGGCGACGGCGGTCGGCGGCCTGCCGGAGCTGGTCGGCGACGCCGCGGTGCTGGTGCCGCCGGCGGACGTGGACGCCGTCGACGCGGCCGTGCGCGCCCTGCTCGACGACGAGGTCGGACGGGCCGAGCTGGGGCGGCGCGGCGCCGCCCGGGCCGCCTCCTGGCCCACCGAGGCGGACACCCTGGCCCAGCTCGCGGCGCTCTACGCCGAGCTGGCCCCGCACGGCGCCGGACCGGCCGCTCCCGGCGCCGACGCCCCGTCGACGGGACGCCGGTGATGCGGCGCAGAATCGCCCCGATCCTGCTGACCCTGGTCGTGGTGGCGCTGGGCATCACCGCGCTGACCGCCCGCCCCGAACGGGCGGCGTCGCCCGGGCGTACCGCCGACTTCGTGGTGCTGGTCGGGGTCGCCGGGCTGCGCTGGGATGACGTCGACCCGCAGACCACGCCGACGTTGTGGCGGATGGCCCAGAACGGCTCGATCGGCTCCCTTTCGGTCCGATCCGCGCACCGCCCGACCTGCCCGGTGGACGGCTGGCTGACCCTCGGCGCCGGCAGCTACGCCGCCTGGAACGGCAGCCGGCAGGCCGGGGGCTGTCCACCGGCCCAGGTGACGGTCGAGCAGCCCGACGGCATCGGCGCAAACCTGCCCGACCAGGAGAGCGTCGTCCTGCACAACCAGGAGAGGCTGCCCTGGGGCACGGTGCCCGGCGCGCTGGCGGAGTCCGTGCGCTGCTCGGTGGCGGTCGGGCCCGGCGCGGCCGTGGCCGCCGCCCGACCGTTCGGCCGCGTCGACCGGTACGCGCCGGCGCTCCCGGCGGACCCGACGGGCCTGCTCGGCTCCTGCGTGCTGAGCATCGTCGACCTCGGCACGGTCACCGGCGAGGACCCGGCGGCCCGGGCCGCGGTCGCCCAGGAGGCGGACGCCCGCCTGGCCCGGGTGCTGGCCGCCCGGCCGCCCCGCTCGCTGGTGCTCGTCGCCGGGGTGTCCGACACCGACGCCCCGTCCCGGCTGCACGTCGCCGTCGCCGACGGGCCGGGTTGGGAAGGCGGGTGGCTCACCTCGGCCAGCACCGGCCGCGAGGGGTACCTGCAACTGGTCGACCTCGCGCCGACCGCGCTCACCGCGCTGGGCCGGCCGATGCCCGAACGGCTCTTCCTCGGCCGACCCGCCGAGTCGGTCGGCGGGCGGCCGGCTGACCTCGCCGCCGCGATCGCCGCGCCGGCGGACGCCGACCGGGAGGCGGCCGCCCAGCGCCGGGTGGCCGACTGGTTCTTCACCCTGCTGGCCGGCGCCCAGGTGCTGCTGGCCGTGGCGGTGCTGCCGCTGCTGCGCCGGGCCCGCCGGCACGCCGGCCCGTACGGCCCGGAGCCGGTCTCGCGGCGGGTGGTGGCGGTCGTGGAGCTGCTGCTGGTCGCGGCGGCCCTCGCCGTCCCGGCCGCGCTGCTGGCCGACGCCGTGCCCTGGTGGCGCGGGGACCACGCGGGCGTCTACTTCGCCGGGGTGACCGTGCTGCTGCTGGTCGCCGCGACCGCCGTGGTGCGGCTCGCGCCCGGGCACGCGAGCACGCTCGGTCCGCTCGGTGCGGTGGCCGGCCTGACCACGCTGGCCGTGGGGCTGGACGTGCTCACCGGCGCCCGCCTCCAGCTCAACGGGGTGGTCGGCTACTCCGCCCTGGAAGGCGGCCGGTACGCCGGGCTCGGCACCGTCGGGCTCGGGGTGTTCCTGGCCGGGTCCCTGCTGAGCGCGGGATGGCTGGCCCAGCGGGTCCGCCGGTCCTGGCGGCCGCCCGTGATGGTGGCCGTCGGCGGCGCCGCCGTGCTGGTCGTCGGCAGCCCGTACCTGGGGGCCGACCCGATCGGCGCGATCGCGCTGACCGCCGGGCTGAGCGTCGCCGCGGCGATCAGCGCCGGCGGCTGGCTGACGATCAGCAGGCTCGCCTGGGCCACCATGGCCGGGCTCGCGCTGACGATCGGCTTCGCGGTGCTCGACCTGCGCCGGCCCGCCGCCGAGCGGGGCAGCCTCGGCCGGTTCCTGGCCGCCGTCGGTGACGGCACCGGCGGGCTCACCGTGCACCGCTCCAGCACGGCCAACTTCGAGACCCTGGTCAACAGCCCGCTGACGGTGCTGGCCCTGGCCGGCGCCCTGCTGGTCTGGTTCGCCCTGCTCCAGCCGTGGGGCGGGCTGATGCGGCTGTTCGGCATCTACCCGGCGATGCGGGCGGCGATGGCCGGCACCGCCGTCGCCGCGGTGATCGGCGGGGTGCTGGGCGGCGACGCCCTGGACGTGGCCGGCGCGGCCGCCGCCCTGGTGGTGCCGATGGCGGCGCTGGCCGCGCTGCGGGTGCTCGACCACTCCACCGACCGCACGCTGCCCGACGCGGCCCGCCCGCGCGACGAGGGGCCCGGCGGTACGGGCGACGGCTCCGGCGGGGACACCGGCGGGGGACCGGACGGCGCCGGCCCGGACCGCCCGGCACCGCCCGGCGCGGGGCCGGGCGCCGCCCGTACCCCCGATGCGGGTGCGGGACCGGCCACGGCGGCGGCGCCCCCGGCTCCGCGCGCCCCGGGCCCGGCGACCGGGGCGGCCGGACCGACGGCCGCAACCGGCGCGGGGGAGCGCGCGCCGGCCGGCCTGGCATCGACCGAGGTCACCGCCGGCTGAGGCGCGGGCGGGACGTCCCGCAGCCCGCTCCGGGTGCGCCCGGCGGGTGGGCCGGGAGAGGTGTTACCGTGGAATCCCGTGGATCGCGTGATCACTTGGCTGATCGGCACGGCGGTCTGCACGACCGCGACGGACGACACGGGAGCAGGCCTTGGCCCCTTCAGCACGGACGACCAGGCACATTTTCGTCACCGGGGGAGTCGCCTCCTCGCTGGGTAAGGGCCTCACCGCCTCCAGCCTCGGCAACCTGCTCACCGCGCGCGGCCTGCGCGTGGTCATGCAGAAGCTCGACCCCTACCTCAACGTCGACCCGGGGACGATGAACCCGTTCCAGCACGGCGAGGTCTTCGTCACCGAGGACGGCGCCGAGACCGACCTTGACGTCGGGCACTACGAGCGGTTCCTGGACCGGGCGCTCTCCGGCAAGGCGAACGTCACCACCGGGCAGATCTACTCGGAGGTGATCGCCAAGGAGCGGCGCGGCGAGTACCTGGGCGACACCGTCCAGGTCATCCCGCACATCACCAACGAGATCAAGTCGCGGATCCTGGCGATGGCCGACCCGGACGACGACGGCCAGGTTCCGGACGTGGTGATCACCGAGGTCGGCGGCACCGTCGGCGACATCGAGTCGCTGCCGTTCCTGGAGTCGATCCGCCAGGTCCGCCACGACCTGGGCCGCGACAACTGCTTCTACCTGCACGTCTCGCTGGTGCCGTACCTGGCGCCGTCGGGCGAGCTGAAGACGAAGCCGACCCAGCACTCGGTGGCCCAGCTGCGCAGCATCGGCATCCAGCCCGACGCGCTGGTGCTGCGCTGCGACCGGGAGATCCCCGACAAGGTCAAGCAGAAGCTGTCGCTCTACTGCGACGTCGACCGCGAGGCCGTCACCGCCGCCCCGGACGCGCCGAGCATCTACGACATCCCGAAGGTGCTGCACCGCGAGGGCCTCGACGCGTACGTGGTGCGCCGGCTCGGCCTCTCCTTCCGGGACGTCGACTGGGCCAGCTGGGACGACCTGCTGGACCGGGTGCACCAGCCCCGGCACACCGTCACCGTCGCCGTGGTCGGCAAGTACGTCGACCTGCCCGACGCGTACCTGTCGGTCAGCGAGGCGATCCGGGCCGCCGGCTTCGGCCACCGGTCCCGGGTGCAGCTGCGCTGGGTGCCCAGCGACGAGTGCGTCACCCCGTCCGGCGCGGCAGCCGCCCTGGCCGGCGTCGACGGCATCGTCATCCCCGGCGGCTTCGGGGTGCGCGGCATCGAGGGCAAGATCGGCACCGCCCGGTACGCCCGGGAGAACGGCATCCCGCTGCTCGGCCTCTGCCTCGGCCTGCAGTGCATGACCATCGACGTGGCCCGGCACCTGGCCGGCCTCGACGGCGCCAACTCGCTGGAGTTCGACGAGGAGGCCGCGCACCCGGTCATCGCCACCATGGCCGACCAGGAGGACATCGTGGCCGGCAGGGGCGACCTGGGCGGCACCATGCGGCTGGGCGCGTACCCGGCGGCGCTCGCCGAGGGCTCGCTGGTCGCCGAGGCGTACGGCAGCACCGAGGTCAGCGAGCGGCACCGGCACCGGTACGAGGTGAACAACGCCTACCGCGACGCGCTGACCAAGGCGGGCCTGCACATCTCCGGCACCTCGCCCGACGGGCGGCTGGTCGAGTTCATCGAGTTGGACCGGGACCTGCACCCGTTCTTCGTGGCCACCCAGGCGCACCCGGAGCTGAAGAGCCGGCCGACCCGGCCGCACCCGCTGTTCGCCTCCTTCGTGAAGGCGGCGGTGGCCTACTCGGAGGCCGACCAGCTCCCCGTCGACCTGGAGGCCGCCGAGAGCGCGGCGGCGCAGAACGCCGCCCGCAACGGTGGCGCCGCCGCGAAGGCGACGTCGGCCTCGTGAGCGAGCGTAGCGAGCGAACCATCGGGCACCGCAGCGCGGCGCCTCGCGCCGCTGGCACGCGAAGCGGGGCGGCGGCGTGAGCGAGCGGGGCACCGGGCCCGACAGCGGCGTGCGCGCCGTCGAGCACCGCTACGAGGTGCGCTCGCGCACCGAGCGCTACCGGGGTCGGATCTTCGACGTGGTCAGCGAGGAGGTGACCATGCCGGGCGGCGGGACGGGGGTCCGCGACTTCGTCCGGCACGTCGGCGCGGTCGCCGTGGTGGCGCTCGACTCCGCCGGCCAGGTGGTGCTGATCCGCCAGTACCGGCACCCGGTGGGGCGGCACCTGTGGGAGCTGCCGGCCGGGCTGACGGACGTCTCCGGCGAGGACCTGGCCGCCGCCGCGGTCCGGGAGCTGGCCGAGGAGGTCGACCTCACCGCGGGGCGCATCGACGTCCTGGTGGACCTGCACAGCTCACCGGGCTTCACCAACGAGCTGGTCCGGGTCTTCCTGGCCCGGGACCTGGCCGACGTGCCGGCGGAGCAGCGGCACGAGCGTCACGAGGAGGAGGCCGACCTCCAGGTCGTCCGCATCGACCTGGACGAGGCGGTCCGCATGGTCCTCGCGGGCGAGATCACCAACGCCTCCTGCGTGGCCGGGCTGCTCGCCGCCGCCCGGGCCCGCGACACCGGCTGGTCGGCGCTGCGCCGGGCCGACGCGCCCCTGCCGGGCTGAGCCGGGAAGAACGTGAAGGGGCCGTGCGGTACGTCCGCACGGCCCCTTTCGTCGTTCCGGGTCGTCAGTCGCGCAGCGGCCGGCCCTGCCCGTCGACGCCACCGTTGATCAGGATCAGGACGCCGTCGACGAGGCCCCAGATGCCGCCGATGCCGCACGTCACGAGGGACACGATGAGCTGGATGACGCCGGTCTTGGTGTCGCCCATGTAGAAGCGGCCGACGCCGAAGGTGCCCAGCACGATCTGCAGGACGCCCGCGACGACCTTGCTCTTGTCGGAGACACCCGACGGGTACCCGGGCTGGTTGGGGAAGCCGGGCTGGTAAGGAGGTGTGGTCATGAGGCGACACCCTAGTGATCCACTGCTCTCCTGTCCGCAGCGGCACCCGAAGAGTGGGACGATAATGGATGAACACTGTCCTGACGGCTGAGGCGCGGGTCCCACCGCCGGCCCGGTTCACGCCTGACACATCGTCAGCGGGTGCGGGCACCGGATGTCACTGTGCTGCCTCATCGGGGGCGGCGACGCGCCTAGACTGCCGCCGGCGGGACCGGTGGACCGCGGCGGCAAAGGGGCCGTCGTGGCACCGCGCAGTCGGGGGAGCGCAGCCCCGAAGAGAGGTGTCTGCATCGTGAAGGTCGGAATCCCACGCGAGGTCAAGAACCACGAGTACCGCGTGGCGATCACGCCGGCGGGCGTCAACGAGTTCGTCCGCAGCGGTCACCAGGTCTTCGTCGAGTCCGGCGCCGGCGTCGGGTCCAGCATCGGCGACGACGAGTTCGCCGCCGCCGGTGCCAAGATCCTGGCCACCGCCGACGAGGTGTGGGAGACCGCCGAGCTGGTGCTCAAGGTCAAGGAGCCGATCGCCGAGGAGTACCACCGGATGCGTGAGGGGCAGGTGCTCTTCACCTACCTGCACCTGGCCGCCTCGAAGGCGTGCACCGACGCGCTGGTCGACCGCAAGGTCACCGGCATCGCGTACGAGACCGTCGAACTGCCCGACCGGTCGCTGCCGCTGCTCGCCCCGATGTCCGAGGTGGCCGGTCGCCTCGCCCCGCAGGTGGGCGCCTACCACCTTCAGCGGCAGGGCGGCGGGCGCGGCATCCTGATGGGCGGCGTCTCCGGCGTGTACGCCGCGAAGACGGTGGTCATCGGCGCCGGCGTCTCCGGCATGAACGCCGCCGCGATCGCGCTCGGCCTGCAGGCCGAGGTGCTGCTGCTGGACAAGAACGTCGCCCGGCTGCGCCAGGCCGACGCCATCTACCGGGGCCACCTGCAGACGGTCGCCTCCAACGCGTACGAGATCGAGCGGGCCGTGCTGGACGCGGACCTCGTCATCGGCGCGGTGCTGGTGCCCGGCGCGAAGGCCCCGACCCTGATCTCCAACGAGCTGGTCTCCCGGATGAAGCCGGGCAGCGTGCTTGTCGACATCTCCATCGACCAGGGTGGCTGCTTCGAGGACTCGCGTCCCACCACGCACGCCGAGCCGACCTACCAGGTGCACGACTCGATCTTCTACTGCGTGGCGAACATGCCGGGCGCGGTGCCGCACACCAGCACCTACGCGCTGACCAACGTCACCCTGCCGTACGCGCTGGAGCTGGCCAACCACGGCTGGCGCGAGGCGCTGCGTCGCGACCCGGCCCTGGCGCTGGGCCTGAACACCCACGACGGGCAGGTCACCTACGGCCCGGTCGCCGAGGCGCACGGCATGGCGCCCCTCGCGCTGGCCGACGCACTGGCCTGAGGGGTGGCGGGCTGATCGGCACACCGGACGGGGCCGGCGCGGGCGTGGAGCCCGCGCCGGCCCTGCGTCGTGCCGTCCGCGGCTACCTCGACCACCTCACCGTCGAACGGGGACTGTCGGCGAACACGCTCGCGTCGTACCGGCGGGACCTGGAGCGCTACCTGGCCACCCTGGCGGCGGCCGGCGTGCCGGACCTGGCCGCCGTCGGCCCGGGGCAGGTCGAGGCGCACCTGGCCCGGCTGCGCGCCGGCGACGAGGAGCATCCGCCGCTCGCGGTCGCCTCCGCCGCGCGGGCGGCCAGCGCGGTACGCGGCCTGCACCGGTTCGCGCTGCGTGAGGGGCTGGCCGGCGCCGACCCGAGCCGGGACGTCCGCCCGCCCACGCCGCCGCGCCGGCTGCCCCGCGCGCTGCCGGCCGACGCCGTGGTGCGGCTGCTGGAGACCGCCGGGTCGCTGACCGCCGCCGGCGACCAGGCGCCGCTCGCGCTGCGTGACCGGGCGCTGTTGGAGTTCCTGTACGGCACCGGGGCGCGGATCTCCGAGGCGGTCGGCGCCGCCGTGGACGACCTGGACGTGGACGAGGGCACCGTGCTGCTGCGCGGCAAGGGCGGCCGCACCCGGCTCGTCCCGGTCGGGGGGTACGCCGTCGAGGCGGTGCGGGCCTGGCTGGTGCGGGCCCGCCCCGGGCTCGCCGCCGCCGGCCGGGGCACCCCGGCGGTCTTCCTCAACGCCCGCGGCGGCGCGTTGACCCGGCAGGGCGCGTGGACCATCCTGCGACGCGCCGCCCAGCGGGCCGGGCTGCCGGTGGACGGCCCGGAGGCGGTCTCCCCGCACACCCTGCGCCACTCCTACGCCACCCACCTGCTCGACGGCGGCGCGGACGTACGGGTGGTGCAGGAACTGCTCGGCCACGCCTCGGTGACCACCACCCAGGTCTACACCCTGGTCACGGTCGAGCGGCTGCGCGAGGTGTACGCCACCGCCCATCCCCGGGCGCGGGGTTGACCCCGCCCGGCCCCGACCCCGCCCGGCCCCGACCCCGCCCGGCCCCGACCCCGCCCGGCCCCGACCCCGCCCGGCCCCGGCCCCGCCCGGCCCCGGCCCCGCCCGGCTCTGGCCCCGGCCCCGCCAGGCTCCGCCCCCGGCTCGGCCCCGGCTCCGGCCGCCGCTCGGCCCCGGCCCAGGCGCGGGACCGACCGCCGGGCGGCCCGCCAGGGTGATCGCCGCCGGCCGGCAGGGGCAGCGCGACGGTGTCCGGGGCGGCGCGCGCAGCACGCCGCCGGTGGCTGGCCTGGTCGGCGGGGCGGCGACACGCCGAGCGGGTGCGACCGGGCCGCCGGGCGGTGGCGTACAGTCGGCATCGGCGCGGACCTCCTGGGGCGATGGTGATGCAGACCGGGGTGCGCAGCGGCGCCGCGAAGGACGTCGGACGGCTCCGACGCCGGGTGGCCGTCGGGAGGGGGCAACGAGCACATGGCTGGCAACGGTGACCGTGCCGAGACCTGGACGTCGGAGCTCCGCGAGCAGCAGGCCACGCTCGGGGCGGATCTCGGTCCGGCGGATCCGGCGGCATACACGATGCGTAAGCCGATTCCCGAGCCGATGCCGACCGACCGGCACGGCCCGGCGCGGATCATCGCGATGGCCAACCAGAAGGGTGGTGTGGGCAAGACCACCACGACCATCAACCTGGGCGCCGCACTGGCCGAGTACGGCCGCAAGGTGCTGCTTGTCGACTTCGACCCGCAGGGCGCCCTCTCGGTCGGGCTGGGGGTCAACCCGCACAACCTCGACCTGTCGGTCTACAACCTGCTCATGCAGGACGACGTCACCGCCGAGGACGTCCTGATCAAGACCGACGTGGCGGGGCTGCACCTGCTGCCCGCCAACATCGACCTCTCCGCGGCCGAGATCCAGCTGGTCAACGAGGTCGCCCGGGAGATGGCCCTGGCCCGTGTGCTCCGGTCGGTCCGCAAGGAGTACGACTACATCCTGATCGACTGCCAGCCCTCGCTGGGCCTGCTGGCGATCAACGCGCTGACCGTGGCGCACGGCGTGCTCATCCCGCTGGAGTGCGAGTTCTTCAGCCTGCGCGGGGTGGCCCTGCTGCTGGACACCATCGACAAGGTGCGCGAGCGGCTCAACTTCGACCTGGAGCTCGAGGGCATCCTCGCCACCATGTACGACAGCCGCACCACCCACTGCCGCCAGGTGCTCCAGCGGGTGGTGGAGGCCTTCGGCGACAAGGTCTACCAGACGGTGATCACCAAGACCGTCAAGTTCCCCGAGTCCACCGTCGCCGGTGCCCCGATCACCACGCTCGACCCGGCCTCGTCCGGCGCCCGCAACTACCGTCAGCTGGCCCGCGAGGTGATCGCCGCCCAGGCCGAGCGGTAGGCCGGCGTGCACCTTCGCGTCGAGCCGGCCGGGGCGTGGACTACGGTCTTCCGGTGACCGCGCCACCCCTCGACCCTCCGACGACGCCGGAGCAGCCGCCCGTACGGGCCGCCGAGGCCGTCGCCGAGGTGCCGACGGATCCGGCCGGCGTGCCCGAGGCGGCGGTGGAGAGCGGCGGGTTCACCGTCCGGCTGGCGAACTTCACCGGCCCGTTCGACCTGCTGCTCCAGCTCATCGGCAAGCACAAGCTCGACGTGACCGAGGTGGCGCTGCACCGGGTCACCGACGAGTTCATCGCCTACATCCGCGCGATGGGCGACCAGTGGGACCTGGACGAGGCCAGCGAGTTCCTGCTCATCGCCGCGACGCTGCTCGACCTGAAGGCGGCCCGGCTGCTGCCCGCCGCCGAGGTCGAGGACGAGGAGGACCTCGCGCTGCTGGAGGCGCGGGACCTGCTCTTCGCCCGGCTGTTGCAGTACAAGGCGTACAAGGAGGCGGCGGCGCACATCGCCGCGCTGGAGGAGGTCGGCGGCCGGCGCTACCCCCGCGCGGTCACCCTGGAGGCCCGGTACGCCGACGCGCTGCCCGACCTGGTGCTCGGCATCGGCCCGGAACGGCTGCTGAAGCTGGCGGTCAGGGCGATGACGCCGAAGCCGGTGCCCGAGGTCTCCATCGCCCACGTGCACATGGTCCGGGTCAGCGTCCGGGAGCACGCGGGCATCCTCACCGAGCGGCTGCGCCGGGTCGGCACGGCCACCTTCTCGCTGCTCTGCGCCGACTGCGAGGCCACCCTGGAGGTGGTGGCCCGGTTCCTGGCCCTGCTGGAGCTCTACCGGGAGGGCCTGGTCGCCTTCGTTCAGGAGCAGGCCCTGGAGGAGCTGACCGTACGCTGGACCGGTCCCGCCGACGGCGGCCCCGACCTGCACGTCGACGAGTACGCCGGCACCCCGCCCGAGTCGGCGGGCTCCGATCCGTTGCCGGCCGCGTCGACCGAGCGGCGGCCGGTGTCGGACGGCATGGCCGAGTCGGCCTCGACGTTGGCCGAGCCGGCGGGCTCCGGCCCGCTGCCGGCGGCGGCCGAGCGGCGGCCGGTGTGGGACGGCACGGCGGACGAGAGCGGCTCAGACGCGGTCGCAGGTGCGCTGCCGGCCGACACCGCATCGGCGGCGGACGCCGGGCCGGCCGTGCTCGACAGCGACTCGATGCCGGGTGCGACGGCGGACACCGAATCGGTGGTCGACAACGGCTCGGCGCCGCCTGCGGTGGCGGACGTCGGTTCGGTGGCCGACGCCGGAACGGCAGAGGCTGACAGCGGGGCGGCGTCGGGTGTGGCGGTGGTGGAGAGCGGGACGTCGCCGGGTGTGGCGGCGGACGAGAGCGGGGCGGCGACGCCGGAGGAGCGAGCGGGATGAGCAGCGACGAGCGTCGGGACTCCCTGGCCGACCAGGCCGCCGCCTGGGTGCCGCCCTGGCAGCGCCCCACGACCCCCGCCGCGGCCCCCGAAGCCGGAGATCTTGGTAGTTCCGCGCCCCCTGAGGGGCCTGAACCTACCAAGATCTCCGAGGACTCCGACGCCGCACGGGAGGCGGGCGCGGGGGCGGGCTTCGAGGATTCCGACGCCGCGCCCGGCGCGGAGGTGGGCTCGGGCGCGGCGACTGCCAACGGGGATCAGCCCAGGGAGCCGGCAGGACCTGAGGAGCCGGCATCGGCGGCTGGGCTTGAAGCGCCGGCACCGGCGGCAGGGCCTGAGGAGCCGGCATCGGCGGTCGGCCCGGCGGGGTCGGCACCGGTGGCCGGGTCGGCGGGGCCAGCAGGGTCGGCGGGGGAGAGCGGGGCCGCGGTCGGGTCGGCGGGAAGGGGACCGGCGGGGGAGAGCGGGGCTGCGGTCGGGTCGGCGGGGCGGGGACCGACGGGGGGCGTACCCGCGAAGGGGCCGGCGGGGCGGCGGCGGGCGGTGCCCGAGCCGGCGCCGGAACTCGACGACGCGGAGCTGCGCGGGGCGCTGGAGGCGATCCTGCTGGTGGTGGACGAGCCGGTCAGCGAGCTGGTCCTCGCCCAGGTGCTGGAGCAGCCCGCCGAGCGGATCGGGCCGGTGCTGGACGAGATCGCCGCGGGCTACACGGCCGCCGGACACGGCTTCGAGCTGCGCCGGGCCGCGGGTGGCTGGCGTCTCTACACCCGCCCGGAATACGCCACCTACGTGGAACGGTTCGTACTGGACGGGCAGTCCGTGCGGCTGACCCAGGCCGCGCTGGAGACACTGGCCGTGGTCGCCTACAAGCAGCCCGTGACGCGGTCGCGGATCTCCGCCATCCGGGGTGTCAACTGCGACGGGGTGATCCGTACCCTGGTCTCCCGCGGGTTGGTCGAGGAGTGCGGCACCGAACCGGACAGCGGGGCGTTCCTCTACCGGACCACCACGATGTTCCTGGAGAAGCTCGGGCTGAACAGCGTCGACGACCTCCCGCCGCTGGCCCCGTTCCTTCCCGACGACGTAGAAGAGCTTGCCGATGCCACGCGATGACCGCACGCCCCGCCCCGACGCGCCCGCCTTCGAGGGGGCCGAGCGCCTGCAGAAGGTGCTGGCCGCCGCCGGCGTGGGTTCCCGGCGCGCCTGCGAGGACCTGATCTTCCGTCGCCGGGTCACCGTCGACGGCCGGGTCGCCCAGCTCGGCGACAAGGTCGACCCCGCCACCGCCGTGATCCACGTCGACGGCGAGCGCCTCGTCGCCGACACCCGACTGGTCTACCTGGCCATGAACAAGCCCCGCGGGGTCGTCTCCACGATGGCCGACGAGAAGGGCCGCACGGCGCTCGCCGACTTCCTCGGCAACCGGGTGGAGCAGCGGGTCTACCACGTCGGGCGGCTCGACGCCGACAGCGAGGGCCTGCTGCTGCTCACCAACGACGGCACCCTCGCGCACAAGCTGATGCACCCGTCGTACGGGGTGCAGAAGACGTACCTGTGCGAGGTGTCCGGGCCGATCCCGCGCAACCTCGGCAAGCGGCTGATGGCCGGCGTGGAACTCGAGGACGGGCCGGCGAAGGTCGACTCCTTCCGGGTGGTGGACACGCTGGGACGGACCGCCCAGGTGGAGCTGAGCCTGCACGAGGGACGCAAGCACATCGTCCGCCGCCTGCTCGGCGAGGCGGGCCATCCGGTGAGCCGGCTGGTGCGTACCGCGATCGGGCCGATCCGGCTGGGCGACCTGCGCGCCGGGCGGACGCGGCGGCTGACCAACGCGGAGGTCGCCGCCCTGTTCAAGGCCGTGGGTGACTGACCCCCGAGTTCGGGGTACGGCTGCCGGTAGGCTCCCTGGCGGCCCGGCGCGGGCGGCGCCCACCGGGCGGCGCGACGCCGGGCATCATTGAGAACGTTTGGACAACCGCTCGCGACACATCCGGTGTTTCGTGAGGTACGGGCTGAGGAGGACGACGGTGGAGGAAAACGAACGGGCCGGGCGATGTGTGGTCGCTGTGGACGGACCGTCCGGTTCGGGTAAGTCCACCGTCTCCCGGCGGCTCGCCGTCGGCCTCGGTGCCCGCTATCTCGACACCGGCGCCATGTACCGCGCCATCACCTGGGCGGTGCTGCGCTCGGGGGTCGACCTGACCGACGCCGAGTCGGTGGCCAAGGTCGCCGGCGAGGTGGACCTGCGCATCGGCACCGACCCGCAGGGGTACGGCGTGACCGCCGACGGCGTGAACGTCGACGCCGAGATCCGCGGGCCGGAGGTGACCGCGGCGGTCTCCGCCGTGGCCGCCGTGCCGGCGGTGCGCGCGCTGCTGGTCACCCGGCAACAGGAGATGATCACCAATGCCGGCCGGATCGTGGTCGAGGGCCGCGACATCGGGTCCGTGGTGGCCCCGGACGCCGACCTGAAGGTCTACCTCACCGCCTCCGAGGCGGCCCGGGCCGCCCGACGCAGCGCCGAGGACGCCACCGACGTGGCGGCGACGGCGGCCGACCTGGCCCGGCGGGACCGGCTCGACTCGACGCGCAAGGCCGACCCGCTGACCCAGGCCGCCGACGCCGTGGTGCTGGACACCACCGAGTTGGGCATCGACGAGGTCGTCGGGCGCCTGCGCGACCTGCTGACCGATCGGGGTGTGGCATGACCGACACCGACGGGTGGATCGAGCTGCGGGAACCGGACGTAGACACCGAGGAGCCGACCGGTCCGCAGCCGGTCGTGGCCGTGGTCGGCCGCCCCAACGTGGGCAAGTCGACCCTGGTCAACCGGATCATCGGTCGCCGTCAGGCGGTCGTCGAGGACGTCCCCGGGGTCACCCGGGACCGGGTGCCGTACGACGCGCAGTGGGCCGGCCGGCAGTTCACCGTGGTGGACACCGGCGGCTGGGAGCCCGACGCCAAGGACCGGGCCGCCGCCATCGCGGCGCAGGCCGAGACGGCGGTCGTCACGGCCGACGTGGTGCTGTTCGTGGTCGACGCGATGGTCGGCTCGACGGACGTGGACGAGGCGGCCGTACGGATGCTGCGCCGCAGCGCCAAGCCGGTGATCCTGGTCGCGAACAAGGCCGACAACACCACCATCGAGATGGAGGCCACCTCGCTGTGGTCGCTGGGCCTGGGTGAGCCGTACCCGGTGTCGGCGCTGCACGGACGTGGCTCCGGCGACCTGCTCGACGCCATCATGGCCGCGCTGCCGGAGGCCCCGAAGATCGTCGAGAACCGCCCGCGCGGCCCGCGCCGGGTGGCCCTCGTCGGCCGGCCGAACGTCGGCAAGTCCAGCCTGCTCAACCGCTTCTCGGGCGAGGAGCGGGCGGTCGTCGACTCGGTCGCCGGCACCACCGTGGACCCGGTCGACAGCCTGGTCGAGATCGGCGGGGAGACCTGGCAGCTCGTCGACACGGCGGGCCTGCGCAAGCGGGTCGGCAAGGCCAGCGGCACCGAGTACTACGCCAGCCTGCGGACCGCCGGGGCGATCGAGGCCGCCGAGGTCGCCGTGGTGCTGCTGGACTCCAGCGAGCCCATCAGCGAGCAGGACCAGCGGATCCTGTCCATGGTCACCGAGGCCGGGCGGGCGCTGGTGATCGCCTTCAACAAGTGGGACCTGGTCGACGCCGACCGCCGGTACTACCTGGACAAGGAGATCGAGCGCGAGCTGCGCCGCATCCCGTGGGCGATCCGGCTCAACCTGTCGGCGCAGACCGGCCGGGCGGTCGACAAGCTCGCGCCGGCGCTGCGCAAGGCCCTGGCCAGCTGGGAGACCCGCGTACCGACCGCGCAGCTCAACTCGTGGCTGACCGCGCTGGTGCAGGCGACCCCGCACCCGGTGCGGGGCGGTCGGGCGCCGAAGATCCTCTTCGCCACCCAGGCGGGCGTGGCGCCGCCGCGCTTCGTACTGTTCACCACGGCTCCGCTGGACGCCGGCTACCAGCGGTTCGTCGAGCGAAAGCTGCGCGAGGAGTTCGGCTACGAGGGCAGCCCGATCGAGATCTCCGTACGCCCCCGCAAGAAGCTCGGCCCCGGCGGCCGGGGCAAGGCGCACGGCTGACCCGCCCGATCTGAAGCCGGGTGGGAGCACGCTCCCACCCGGCTTTTCCGCAGCCATCAACTTCCCTATCCTCCTAGGACGGTTTGCGGAATGTGCGCGGTACGACGCGTTCCGGCGCGGGAGGGGGCAGTGCGGACGGCGCGAAGATCCTGCGCTAAGCTGTACCGGCTGTCGCGGGGAGATCCGCGCGGGAGCATCGGGACGTGGCGCAGCTTGGTAGCGCACTTGACTGGGGGTCAAGGGGTCGTCGGTTCGAATCCGGCCGTCCCGACAGTAAAACAGCAGGTCAGGGCCTTGATTCACCTACTCGGATCAGGGCTCTTTCGCTGTTCCGTTTCACGTACGCCCGTACTGTTTCAGTCTGTGGTCCTGGCGTCACCCGAACAGCCGTGTTTCGAGGTGGTCGGCGGCCACCTTGAGGTGACTGCTGTCGGGGTGGACGTAGACCCGCTTGGCCAGCGTTGCCCACGTCGGCGTGGCCGGCCCAGGCGGCGAGCACGACGTCGGCGAGGTATGTCAGGCAGGCATGCCGGGCGTCGTACGGTCGGACCTTGCGCATTCCGAGTTTGGCCATCAGTTCGTACACCCGGCGGCGCAGCCAGTCGGTGCGCTGCGGTCTGCCGAGTTCGTCGACCAGGACGTAGCCGCTGGCGATGTAGGCGTCGCCGGCCTGGAGGCGCTCCTTCTTCTGCCGGGTGTGGAACGCCTTCAGCGCCTTCATTACCATGGCCGGCATCGGCAGGCCACGTCTGCCCGCTGCCGATTTGGCCTTTTTCCTCGATCGCGCCGTCGACGAGTGTCCGAGTGTTGTCGCCGGCCGGATCGTGCCAGCCTCGAAGTCGATGTCGGACCATCGCAGCCCGCGCACCTCTGCGGGTCGCAGGCCCATCAGCGACCGAAGGCAATCGGCATACAGGCGTTCGTCCGTGTTGCCAGTCAGGAAGGTCTTCACCTCCTCCTGTGTCGACGGCCTGCGGGCGACCTGTGCTTCGGTGATCGCGGGCACCGACGGAAATCCGGTCGAGGGTCCCGTCGTGGTCGCGGACGATGCTGCCCACGATGGCCAGGCCGAGTCCGACGCCAGCGTGTTCGTCGGTGCGGACGCGTTCGGTGCCGCGCTGGAAGGGCTCGGTGAGCGTCGGTACCAACTCGAGTGGGAGCCGACGACCGGTGTTCTCGATCCGCAGCACGCTCGTGTCGCCGTGCGCCTCGGTGTGAACCGTAACGGTGCCGCCGGCGGGGAGGTTGTGGACGACGGCGTTCTGGACGAGGTTCGTCACCATCCGCAGCAGGAGTTCGGTGGAGCCGCTGGTCCGGGCCGCTCCGTCGGTGACGTCCAGGGTGATCCGACGCCGTTCGGCGAGCGGAAGCAGCGTTTCGACGGCTTCCTCGGCGACGAGGGAAAGATAGACGCTCTCACGGGTGAAATTTCCCCGGTCGCCACCGCTGAGCAGCAGTAGGGCCTCGGTGAGGTCGACCGCCCCCTGGTTGACGGTGTGCAGACGTTCGATGAGTTCGCCGCGCTGCTGGGTGGGGTCGCGGCGGGCGACGTCGAGGAGCATCCGCGAGATCGCGAGCGGGTGCGCAGTTCGTGGGAGGCGTTCGCGGCGAACCTCTGCTGCTCGGCGAGGTGCGATTCGAGCTGTTCGAGCATCGAATCGAACGCGTCGGAGAGTTCCCGGAACTCGTCCTCGCGGCCCTCCATCCGCATCCGGTGGGACAGCGACCTGCCTGCGGCCACTCGGGGTGGCGGGCCGTCTCCTATCTACGCAACACACCGATCACGGGCAAGTTGTACACCACTTCCACGGACGCAACCGTCCGCCCGGTGCGCCGTGCGGGTTGTGGCCTGCGGGGCTGGATCTCAACGACGCCGTGTGCCGCCTCGGTCAGATGCTCGGAGAGTTGGCGCATCGCCAGCTGGGCTTTCGCACGCTGCCCTGGGCACCCCTGGTAGCCCTAATGGGCGGTGAAGGTCACGTCAGCCCTTGATGAGGGATCGCCACCCCGCGTGGAAGCAAGGCCAGAGTGACTGCTGCCCCACCCTCTGTGCCCGTCGGCGATACCTTTCTGTACATGCGTGGCCATCTTGGATCCGGACTCGTCGCTCATCTTCCGCAGGACGAGTGGCTCCGGGTGCAGGACACCGGAATCCCCGTACGCTTCGAGCCCCGCGACGTGCTTCTGCGTCAGGGCGACACCACCCAGCACGTGCATGTGGTTCTGGCTGGTTGCGTCAAGATTGTGCGGTCGGAAAGCGACGGCAGTTGCGCGATTCTGACGCTGCGGGCTGCTGGCGACGTCGTCGGGGATCTGGCTGCGGTCGACTTGCAGCCCCGCTCGGCCACCGTGACCGCCCTCACCACCACGGTCACCCGGCTGCTGACCGGACCGCAGTTCCGGCGCTTCCTGACCCGGCCTGCGTTCGCCGTGGGCTTCGCCACCTACACGGTGAGCCGGTTGCGCGCCTCGGACGCGCAGCGTGCGGCGTTGGCCGTGCTGCCTGTGCGGGAGCGGCTGGTCCGGGCGCTGATCCAGCTCGACCGAGAGAGCCGGCACGCCGACGGGGGGCCGGCGATCCGGCTTTCCCAGGCCGAACTCGCCGAACTGGTCGGCGCCTCGCGTAACGCGGTCGTCGCCGAGCTGACCGCCCTGCGTGAGGCCGGCATCCTCGTCACTGGGCGGCGCGAGGTCACCATCTTGGACCTGGCGGCATTGAGCGACCGGTCACACGGGTTTCGCCCAGAACTGGGCAGAGAATCGCCTGTCACGGGCTGACGCTGAGGGGGTCCCATCCTCGTCGAGAAAGGACTCCCGTGGAACACATCCCGTTCGCACGCTCGACCGATCTGCCACCGTACCGGGCGATTCTGGCGGTGGACGCCAAGGGCTTCACCGCCGAACCAGGAAGCACCCACGAGGCAATCAGCAAGAACCTGCTCGACCTTGTGGGCGACGCCCTAGCCGACGCCGGGCTGGCGGCCGAGTGGGAACGCCCAGCGTTTCTCGGCCCGACCGGCGACGGCTTCGCCGTCGGGCTCCCGACACGCGTCCTGCCCTACTTGGTGGAACCGTTCCCACGTCTGCTTCAGGAGCGCCTCGCCGAGCACAACCGCCAGACGCGGGCGCACCTTCAACTGCGGGTCAGTCTGCACGTCGGGCCGCTGCCTGCCGACCCGGAAAACCTCCATTGGACCGGCAACGGGGATGCACGCAACGACACTCACCGCCTGCTTGACTCCGCACCGGTGAAGGCCGTGCTCGCTGCGGCCAGCCCGCGCGTGACATTCGTAGCCTGCATCTTCTCCGACCGCGTCTTCGAAGACGTCATCGCCGCCGGGTACGCCGGCATGCAGCCCGACCGCTGCCTCCCGGTCACAGCGACGGTCGACGGTAAGGCGTTCAGCCGGCAGGCATGGCTCTACCTCCCGGAGGTCTCGGGAAACCTGCTCGGCGTGTTGCCGGCCGCGTCGCCGCCACTGCCGAGGGCCGGAAAACCCGTACGGCCTCAAATTGCTGGACCGCGGGTGAAGCGGAACAACGGCCAGGTCGCCACCACGGTCGAGACCATGATGCAGCACCGGGGCGGTGACCGATGACCACCACCCCGATCGAGGCCGTCGCCCCGGACACCGACGAGTCGTACGCCGACGACATCGACGATGCGCTATACGTTGAGGAGAACAACGGCCAGGTCGCCTCGCGCGTCGGCCGGGACATGGTGCAGAACGTCCACAACTGGCTCGGGCACTACCAGGCCGCCCACGAGCTCTCCGACGCCTTCGTGGACGAGACGATCGCGACCTTCGTGAATCGGGTCTACAGCCCGGGCGGGCTGTCCAGGGAGGCAGCGGCCGAGGTCCTGCGGGAGCAGCATTACGTTCTGCTGGTGGCCGATCCCGGCACTGGCCGGAGGACCGCCGCAGTGGGGCTTCTCGGCGGCGTTTCCTCGCCTCGGCGGGAGATCCCGATCGACGACGACGAGCAGCGACTCCTGCCGGTTGACAAGGTGCCGTGGACATCGTACGGCCGGTCCGCCTATCTGCTCACGGTGCCACCCGGCAACCGGAACGGACGGTTGCGGGAGACGCTAATCGCCTATCGAGAAGCCGTGGAGAAGCGCGACTCGTACCTCGTTGTCCTGGTCGATCGGAAGAGCCTCGAAAGGCCCGAGGACGTTCCCGGTTTCACCGTCCTCACGGTCAGCGCTCCCGCACGCGAGGAGCTGCTGAGCCGCCTCCTGGGCGATGGACCTGCCTGGCTGGACGTGGATCTGCTGCTCCAGACGCCGCCACTGCCAGCGATGTTGGACGGCGCCACCCCGGCCCAGATCGCGAGGCTGTCTCGCCGGATCAGGGCCGCGGCGGGTGACCCGCAGGAACCCCTGGCCGAGATCGCCCGCAAATCGGTCCAGGCATACCAGAACTGGGACGAAGAACTGGTCGCCTGGTTTGAAAAGTACGCCGACCCCCGGACTCGGCTCTTCCTCATCGCCTTGGCCTTCCTACAGGGAGGACAGGCAACCAACGTTCTGCACGCCATGGAGAAGCTAGCCGAAAAGCTGGAGGAACCGGCAGACGTACGTGGCGGCATGGGCGCCCCAGGGATTCGCCAACTTGCCAAAAACGTCAAGGCCAGGATTGACGACGAGCACCGCATCTTCTTCACCCTGCCGTCCTATGGTGTCGCGATCCTGCGCTACGTTCACGGTGATCAGTCCAAGGGCTTCCGTAACCGCCTCTGGAGCTGGGCGTCTGACCTACCGATGCGCCGCGGAGGTTCCCCCAACGCCCGCATTGCTGGTCAGGTGGCCTCGGCCATGCTCGCCGTGACCCTAGCCCTTCCCGGAGCCGATGCACCCGAAGTGCGCATTCTGGTCGAACGATGGTGGGGTTACCAGACCCTGCGTCCGCTGGTCGTCGATCTGATGACGGCGGTTGCGATGAGTCCCGAGGCAGGTGCGGCGATGCGCGGTCGGCTCAACCAATGGGCCGTCCAGTCAGGAAGCCTGACGCTGCTCTGCGCGGTGGCCCGAGTCTGCGGCGGCGCGCTGGCAGACGCGTATCCGCAGGCGGTGCTGACCCGCCTGAACAACCTCGCCGGGCGGGGACTCGACGCCGTCACCCAGGAGGTCGTGGAGGCCGTGCGATCGCTCTGGGAACGACCGCTGCACCGGCAGGCGACACTACAGCGGGTCATCGCGTGGGCGGCCGGACAGGACCAGCGGCATGACGCAGGGCTGCGCGCCCTGGCGGCGATCTCCAACACCCCGGACCAGGCCGGGTTTCTCCTCACCGAGCTGGTTGGCGACCCGGAACTGCAGACCGGACTGGTAGACGCCTTCACGCTCCTGTTCACAGGCAGAGGTCCACAGGGCGAATTCCGCGAGACGCTCTTTCGCTGGCTGGACGCGGCGGCAGTCGAACCCACGTACGAGGACCTGATCACCGACTTGATGATCCGCGCCGGCGGGGCAGGTCAGGGTGCTAGCAGCCGTTTCGCCCGCATGTCCGACCTGCTGTACGACTGGCAGCCGACCGCCCACGACGCCCAGGCACCGGATGCACGGGCTCTGCGTGACCGACTCAACGAGCGATTCCACCAAGCAAACCCACTGGACGCTTCATGATCGAAAGCTGGCGTAGCCGCCTGTCGGGCCTCTGGAGGAGACACCAGGAACCCGCACAGCCGGTCACCTTTTCCGCGGAACTGCGCAGCTGCCATCCGCACGTCGCGTTCGACGCGACCTTCCAGCTGCGGTGGCATGGAGACGATCAGGCCGCCCTATGGACGACGCGGCAGAAGCTCACAGAATGGGCCGACCAGGAGAGCGCCCGATACTGCGTTACCCAGGCCGGCAACGCCGAGAACGACATCAACGCCAGGATCGCCTACGGCGCCCGCGTCCATCTGGCGGTCAGCCGGCAAGCCCGTGCCGCTGCGGAGGCAATCCTGGATATCGGACGTCAGACCACCCTCGAACACCTAAAGCAGCAGACCGAGCTGGAACGGATCCGATACCTACGAGAAAGCGTCTACTCCCGTCCCGATGTTGCCCGCAGCTACTGGCTCTACCACCACCCAGACCAACTGAACACGATGCTGAACATCGACTTCGAGGGAATCGCAAGAAAGTTCGGAGACGCCGAGGAGTCACGCTTTCTGGTGATCGCCAAACTGATCGACGACTTCTTCGGACGACTCGAGGACGGCGAACGCCGATATCTGCTCGGACAGTTGGGCAAGATCTTCTCCTCGTACGACCGCCCTGACCTGGCCGAAAGCCTGGAAGCCTCATGAGGGAAGCCGAACGAGCCTACCTGCAACAGGCGAACGAGATGATCCGCTTCGCCGATGTGAAGGCGGCCGCCGTCCTTGCCGCCGCTGGCGTTCTCGCCGGGCAACTGCCGTCGGCTCACGGCTCCTGGGCCAAAGGCGTCCTGTTAGCCGCCAGCATCTGCATCGTGCTCAGCGCGTTACTGGCGCTCTATACCCTGGCACCACGGCGGCAGGTGGCATCCGCGTGGTCACTGCACTTCTACGACCACGTCGCCCGTCGGTACGGCGATGACCGGGAAGCCTTCGTGAGCGCCTGGGTGGAGGCGGCGGCCGACGAAGACGCTTTTGATCGGGCGATCGTCGGACAGATCTGGGCAGCGAACATGGTGGCATACCGCAAGTTCACCTGGATCACTTGGTCCATCCGCACCTTGGTGGCCGGCGTCGTGGCTCTCGTGGCCGTGGCAATTACCTGACGTGCTTCTCGTAATCCTGACGGTCGCCCTCACCGCCGTCGGACCGGACGAGGATCGCGACTACTCTAAATAGGCGTTCCAGCTCACCGGCTACCGGCGCTGTGCCCAGTTTTGGGTCGTTGAGCAGCGAGCAACTGGTAGATGCGAATCAATCCCACTAACTGACGTTCCCTGGGCGCAACATTCGAACGGGAACACCCCCGCGCGTGCGGGGACCAGCGCTGTACACCGTGTCGGCGGTTCCGACGCCGGGGAACACCCCGCGCGTGCGGGGACCAGCCGATGACCAGCGGCACCCGCAGGACATACATCGGAACACCCCCGCGCGTGCGGGGACCAGCCGCCGGTACGTTCACCGCCACCAACCAGACCAGGAACACCCCCGCGCGTGCGGGGACCAGCCCGCGGAGTCGGTCGCCCAGGCGACGGAGCACGGAGCACCCCCGCGCGTGCGGGGACCAGCCGGGTCGCGTCCGCTGACGATGCTGCGGCCGGGGAACACCCCCGCGCGTGCGGGGACCAGTTCAGGCCGGTCATCTTGGCGTGCTTCATCTGGGGAACACCCCCGCGCGTGCGGGGACCAGCCTGTTCGGCTACCCGACCGTCGAGGTGGACTTCGGAACACCCCCGCGCGTGCGGGGACCAGGGACTTGGATGCCACGACGCTCCCTTCAAGCCGGGAACACCCCCGCGCGTGCGGGGACCAGACCTGCGCTGGTTCCTCGCCGGGCTGCGGGTCGGGAACACCCCCGCGCGTGCGGGGTCCAGACGACAAGCCCTCGGCCCTGACGGGTCGGGGGCGGAACACCCCCGCGCGTGCGGGGACCAGCTGAACGTGTCCGGCCGGGACGGCGCCACCGTGGGAACACCCCCGCGCGTGCGGGGACCAGGCCCGGCGTACCTCCGCCCAAGCTGACGCTCTCGGAACACCCCCGCGCGTGCGGGGACCAGCACGTCGCCCGAGCAGCTACTCGGCGGCCCCCGGGAACATGCCCGCGCGTGCGGGGACCAGAGCGTGCCCACCATCAGGACCGCAAGGAAGACGGGAACACCCCCGCGCGTGCGGGGACCAGGGCGGCGTCGGGGTGCGCGTCTCGGCCGGGGCAGGAACACCCCCGCGCGTGCGGGGACCAGGAGGACGTCAACCTCGGCGCGAACGCGGCCACGGGAACACCCCCGCGCGTGCGGGGACCAGGTACGCGTTGAGCACCGCCACGTCGAACAGCTCGGAACACCCCCGCGCGTGCGGGGACCAGGTGTCGTCACCGCGGCGGTGCGCGATGGCCATCGGAACACCCCCGCGCGTGCGGGGACCAGCAGCCGTCCCCCACGTGCTCCACCCGCACGCCCGGAACACCCCCGCGCGTGCGGGGACCAGCAGCCTGTCGGCTCCGCCTGAAAACTGACCCCGTGGTTCCGGCTGAATTTTGACCCCTTCCGGAAGCATCGGGAGGTGCTGAGCGTGGAGGACTGGGCGGAGATCCGTCGGTTGCACCGGGCGGAGCGGATGGCGATCAAGGCCATCTGCCGTCGGCTGGGGGTGTCGCGGAACACGGTGCGCAAGGCCTTGGCCAGTCATGAGCCGCCTCGTTATCAGCGGGCGGCGAAGGGTTCGATCGTGGACGCGGTCGAGCCGCAGATCAGGGCGTTGTTGGCGGAGTTCCCGGACATGCCGACGACGGTGATCATGGAGCGGGTCGGGTGGACCCGTGGCAAGACGGTGTTCGCCGATCGGGTGCAGCAGCTGCGGCCGTTGTTCCGCCGCCCTGACCCGGTTCAGCGGACGGAGTATCTGCCGGGAGAGCTGGCGCAGTGCGACCTGTGGTTCCCGCCGGCGGACGTGCCGTTGGGCTTCGGGCAGGTCGGCCGGCCGCCGGTGCTGGTGATGGTGTCGGGGTATTCGCGGTGGCTGTCAGCGGTGATGATTCCGACCAGGCAGTCGCCGGACCTGCTGGTCGGGCACTGGATGCTGATCTCCGGCTGGGGTCGGGTGCCCAAGGCGTTGGTGTGGGACAACGAGTCTGCGGTCGGGCAGTGGCGGGCCGGGCGGCCGCAGTTGACCGAGGCGATGAACGCCTTCCGCGGCACCCTCGGCATCAAGGTGATCCAGTGCCGGCCGGCGGACCCTGAGGCGAAGGGCCTGGTGGAGCGGGCCAACGGCTATCTGGAGACGTCGTTCCTGCCCGGCCGCCGCTTCGCCTCACCTCAGGACTTCAACGCGCAGCTCACCGACTGGCTGGTGCGGGCGAACAACCGCCAGCACCGGATGCTGGGCTGCCGCCCGCTGGACCGGTGGGACGCCGACCGGGCCGCGATGCTGCCATTGCCACCGGTTGCGCCGGTGGTCGGCTGGCGGCAGACCACCCGCCTGCCCCGCGATCATTACGTGCGCTTGGACGGCAACGACTACTCGGTGCACCCAGCGGTGGTCGGCCGGCGGGTCGAGGTCACCGCCGACTGCGACCACGTGACGGTGCTCTGCGACGGCCGACCCGCGGCCCGGCACGACCGCTGCTGGGCAAGCCATCAGAGCATCACCGATCCCGCCCACCGGCAAGCCGCCGCAGACCTGCGCGTCGCTGCCCAACACACCCCGACGACCGCCGTCGACGCCCAGGTCGAACGCCGGCCGTTGAGCGACTACGACCGCCTGTTCGGCCTGGACGTCGAGGTGGCTGCGTGATGGCCGCCAAGACCAGCCGCAACGTCGCCTCGGAGATCGCGTTCCTCACCCGCGCCCTCAAGGCGCCGTCTCTGGCTGCCTCAGTCGAGAGGTTGGCGGAACGGGCCAGGACCGAGTCCTGGACGCATGAGGAGTTCCTCGCCGCCTGCCTGCAACGCGAGGTCGCCGCCCGCGAAGCCCACGGCGGGGAAGGACGCATCCGGACAGCGAGATTTCCGGCCCGCAAGAGCCTGGAGGAGTTCGACTTCGAGCACCAACGCTCTCTGAAGCGGGAGACGATCGCTCACCTGGGAACCCTCGACTTCGTGGCGTCGAAGGAGAACGTCGTCTTCTTGGGCCCGCCCGGCACCGGCAAGACGCACCTGTCCATCGGCCTCGGGATCCGGGCCTGCCAGGCCGGGCATCGGGTCGCGTTCGCCACCGCAGCCCAGTGGGTGTCCCGCCTCGCTGATGCCCACCACGCCGGTCGGCTGCAGGACGAGCTGGTCAAACTCGGCCGGATCCCGCTGCTGATCGTCGACGAGGTCGGCTACATCCCCTTCGAAGCAGAAGCCGCGAACCTGTTCTTCCAACTGGTCTCCAACCGCTACGAACGAGCCTCACTGATCGTCACCAGCAACAAGCCCTTCGGAAGGTGGGGCGAAGTGTTCGGCGACGATGTCGTCGCCGCAGCCATGATCGACCGCCTCGTCCACCACGCCGAAGTGATCTCGATGAAGGGCGACAGCTACCGGCTCAAAGACCGCGACCTCGGCCGCGTTCCCGCAGCCACCAAGACCAACGACTGAACATCAACAACCAGCGAGGGGGTCAACATTCGGCCGGAACAGAGGGGTCAAAGTTCGGCCGGCGTTGACACAGCCGTCCCCCACGTGCTCCACCCGCACGCCCGGAACACCCCCGCGCGTGCGGGGACCAGTCTGTCCCTCCTGGACGGGTCGATGCGGGCGGAGGAACACCCCCGCGCGTGCGGGGACCAGCGCATGTAGTCGTCCAGGCGGTGACGGACGCGGGGAACACCCCCGCGCGTGCGGGGACCAGCGGAACCGCCCCGGGGCGTGTGTGGTTGGCCCCGGAACACCCCCGCGCGTGCGGGGACCAGCACAAGCCGCAGGTCGCACAGGCCATGGAACGGGGAACACCCCCGCGCGTGCGGGGACCAGTCCGGGGCCGGCTTCTCGCAGGCCCCGGGGGCGGGAACACCCCCGCGCGTGCGGGGACCAGGCTTGTTGACCTGCGACTCTAAAGATCAGGAACGCCAATTTCCTTCACTCTGGCATCCAAGATCTTCTTTCCTCTCAGGTGCGGGACGTCCGGCTCGATGCTGGTGCAGCCTACTCGCAGGGCGATGAGGCGCTGGATCTGATCTCCAGCGCCTCACCCCGAGCCGGACCGCCTGAATATCTCACAACCGTCTCACGGATAGTCGGGCAAGACTCGACACAGCCCGACATGAGGCCGACCGCCAACCGGCCATTGACCAGCGTGTCCGGCACGAGCCGGTCCCGTCCGGCAGGCGCCGGTACGCCGGCTAGTTCTGGGGGTCAAGGGGTCGTCGGTTCGAATCCGGCCGTCCCGACGCATCTAACCAGGGGATATGCCGACGGAGGCATATCCCCTGTGGTTGTTTCAGGGCTGTGTTGTCGCGTTGCTGTCGCATCTACGCACGGATCTTGCAGTGCAGCTCAGCAGGCGGCCCGGGCGTCGGCCGCGTCGAGGGCCGCGCAGGTGGCGCTCACGCCGTCGGCGGCGGCGTCGCGGGTGAGGTGGCCGTAGATGTCGACGGTGGTGGCCACGTTCCTGTGGCGCAGCGTCTTGGATACCACGGCGATCGGCGCCCCTTGGTTGATCATGATCGTGGCGGCGATGTGTCGCAGGTCGTGCACCCGAATTGCCGGAAGCCCGGCGTCGGCGGTGAGGCGGCGCAGGTGGTCGAGCACGTACTGCGGCCGTAGGGGTTGTCCATCGGGTCTGGCGAACACGAGGTCGAGATTGTCGTGATGGCGGGCGGTCACCTGTTGCTGGCATTGGCGGCGGCGTTGCAACGCGTCGACGGCGCGGGTGGACAGGGCGACCCAGGCCCGGCTGCCGTGGGTCTTGGGCGCGTTCAACATGCTGCGGCTGTTGTTGACGCTGACCAACGTCCAGCGCACGAACAGTGCCCGCGCATCGAGGTCCACATCGGCCCAGTGCAGGCCCAGAGTCTCGCCTTTGCGCATCCCGGTGCAGACCATCAACTCGAACAGGTCCGCGAGCGGATCCTCAACGGCGTGGCAGTGCCGCAGAAACGCGCTTGTCTGGCTGGTGCTCCAGCAGGTGAGCTCGGGTTCCGGTGGTCGGGGGATCATGGCGAAGCGGGCGGCGTTGTGGGGCAGCCGGTGGTTGCGGCGGGCGTCGTTGAGCGCGCTCGACAGGGTCGTCACGCAGCGGCGCAGGGTGACCAGCCCGCCACCAGGGCAAGCCATCTCAGACGTCACCTATCGGTGCAGCAGACCCGTTTCGTCAAGCGGGGACGGGGGTCGTTGGGCGTGGCTGGTACCTCCAGGGCTGTCAGGGACAACTCTGCCCACCACCCCTGAAACTCCCTAACCGGTCAATATGGGTACATACGGACGGTCGGGCAGTGGCGGCTCGGTGGCCCTGATGGTGTCGCGGTCGAGGCCGAGGCCGGCGAGTCAAGGTGCGCAGGTGAGGCAGATTGGCCGCTTGGGCGACAACAGTTAGGTGGCGAGGTCTTCGGGTCTGTCAAGAAGGGGCGGGCTGTCTCGCAGGCGGTGGCCAAGAGGCCACTGGTACCGAGCAAGATTCGGTATTGGTAGGAAGGGGTCGGGCCTTCGCTGCATCTGGCACTTGATCAGTTGGTCTTGGCGATGGTGCCTTCGGGGCCTTGGCGCGGAGCGGAGAGGGAACTACGCGGCGAGCACCTCGTCATTGCTGCGATGGCGGCCGACAGATGTGCGGTCGAGCCAACGGCCGCTCTAGGGGTTAGAGTTGCGATGTCGGTTGGTGAGGAATGATGTGGATTAGGGCGGATGGGGCTCCTGAGTTAGAAAGTCCCTTCCCTGGCATTCACCTGTTCTGGCATGCTTCTGGTTCTCTGTGAACTGCGTCACCCGTCTTGGCTTGAAGTAGTTGTCTCATCGCTACAAGTTTCGATTACCGTCGGTGATTGTGGCAGCTCATGAAGGGTGACTGATGCGTTCGCCTGGGTGTGAGCTGTTCGGCTTGCCAATCACTGGGCCAGCGGCGCCGTCTTTTCGATCTTCCCCGTAGCGGGTTGCTCGTCTACCGTCTGCGCGTCGATATAGATCTTGGTGTAACGGGGGCACGGTGTCCGTGTATGGCCAGAAATCGTCCGTCGGACTCCAGTGGGGCCGTCGGCTGCGGCGAAGATTCTGTCTTGTGGTGTTAGTGATTCTTGGTATGTCGTCGGCCGGATGGTTGTCACCTGTTGAAGTTCATGCAGGATTCGAGACACCGACGCCAGCGGCTGAATCCGATGACGAAGCCTTCGCGCTGGAGCAAGCGCAGATGCGCGCGTCGGCGCTCGCTCGTTCCTCGGGCGTCCGCGTACGTGTCGATGAGTTAACTTCTGAGACGGCAGAGACGTGGGCATTGCCGGAGGGTGGATTCGAGGCCATATTAAGTGCAGGCGTGGTGCGTGTGCGTCGCGGTGAGACGTGGGTTCCGGTTGACTTGAGCCTGGTCAGGAATCCTGCCGACGGATCCATTCGCACAGTCGCGGATCCCAACGACGTCCGCATGTCCGGCGGAAAGCCCGATGGGTCGCACGAACTGGTAGGCGTTGGTGTAGGCGCGGACCGGCTATCTCTAGGCTGGAGCGGGCCTCTGCCGGAGCCGGTCCTCAACGGCAACCGGGCCACGTATCCGGAAGCGCTGGACGGCGTCGATCTGGAGGTTGAGGTTACGCGGGCGGGAGTGGAGACATTCCTCGTAGTAAAGAATCCCGCTGCTGCCGATAGCGTGCAGGAAGTGACTTTCTCGATTAGTGGCCAGAATGCGGCTATGGTAAATCGGGACGGCCATGGCAATGCCGAAATCGCGGACAGTTCCGGACGGATAATTGCGCATTCGCCCGCGCCGGAGATGTGGGACGCCAAACGTGACGCCGATACCTCTCAGCCGTCCCGGATGACCGTGGTAGAAACGGTTGACAGTCAGGCGCGAGGGGGAGCCGACGCCTCAGGGCAGTTGCAAATGCGGCTCACGCCGGATTTGGAGTGGATGCAGGATCCGGTCACGGAGTGGCCCGTGACTATTGACCCGCAGATTAATCCCGTTAGCACGACATTCGATACGTACGTGATGGAGAATGACGCTACGGAGAATGGTGGCGCCAACGACTATCAGATCGGATTGATATCGGGAAACATTACTAGGACGCTGGCCAGGTGGGATACAACTTCCCTGGTTCGCACTCACATCAGCTCGGCCACCGTCTACTTCTGGAACTGGTGGTCGAACACGTGCAGTGCAAGGTCTTGGGCTCTGTGGACGACCGGCCCCGTCCTCGAAGGCGTGATGTGGGACGACCAGCCTGCCTGGAACTTCCAAGAGGCCACGAGTTCGGCCACGAAGGGCTTCGACTCAAGTTGTGGCGACGGGTGGGTCTCGATCCCGGGTACCGGCTTCTTTCAGCGTGCCGCCGATGTGGGCGATACCCGCGCGGACATGGGCCTGCGTGCCACGAGCGAGACCGATGGAAGCTTTTTCAAGCAGTTCAGGTCTCGCAATGCAGCTGACCAGGCGCAGGTGCCGTATGCCGTCGTTAACTACAACTCGTACCCGATTGTTGGCGCTCGCACTACGGTACCGGCGACGTCCTGTGTGACGGGCGTGGCCCGCCCGACGGTAAATACGGTGACGCCCGAGCTGTCCTCGGTGATCACCGATGCTGACGGCGGCACAGTGAAGGCCGAGTTCGAGTGGTGGATGGTTGGTGGCGCGGCGAAGATCGGCTCCCTGGTCACCTCGTTAGCGGGATCGGGAACCACCTTCCGGGCGTCGGTGCCAGCGGGCGTGCTTGCCGAAGGTGGCAACTACCAATGGCGAGTCCGCGGCAACGACGGCTCCCTCAGCGGCGCATGGTCGTCCTTCTGTGAGTTTACAGTGATGATCTTGCATCCACCGGTAGCGGGATGTGCCGGGGGTGTGGATGGTGATATCAATGGCGATGGCACGCGCGACATTTTGGTCGGTGATCCGAAAGCGACGGTGAACGGCCAAGCGGCAGCCGGCGGAGTGCACATCCTGGATGGTGCGACCGGGGTGACCAGGATGGTGACGCAGGGCGACGCGGAGGTTGTCGGCAACGCCGAGGCGGGCGATCAGTTCGGGCACACACTGTCCGTCTACGACGCCAACCGGGACGGCTGCGCCGACGTGGCGATCGGTTCACCCTTCGAAGACAACGGCACGGTCATAGACGCCGGCGAGGTACAAGTCCTGTTCGGTTCGCCGGCAGGGCTAGGCCGAAGCCCATCAGCTCCGCCCATCCTCTACGCCCAAGGCACTGCTGGCGTGCCCGGGGGCCAAGCGAATGAGGACTGGTTTGGCTTCTCTCTCGCCAGCGGCCGGACCTCAGCGGGAGAGCCATTTCTTGTGGTGGGTGCCCCAGGTGACGACGTCAGCGGCAAGACCAACGCCGGCACCGTCACGTACCTGCGTGGCAGCACGAAAATTAGCTTCGACCAGACCTCGGCAGGGAACATCAGTGACGGAGTAGAACAGGACGACCGCGGTGGATGGGCCTTGGCCGCTACCCCCAACCACTTCGCGGTGTCCTACCCGGGTGAAAGTGGGGGCACCCCTGCGGCAGGGTCTTTCGCGGGCCGTGTCTGCATCTTCAACCACACCCTCGCCTCCGGCGTGCCGGGCGCCATCGGCTGCGTCGACCAAGACACGAGCGGCGTCAGCGACACGATGGAATCAGGCGACACCTTCGGTAAGTCGATCGCCATGGCGGCCTATTGGCCAGCGGGTGACTCGATCCTGGCGGTTGGCGTACCGGGTGAAGATGCTGTAGGTGGCGCTGACGTCGGCTTGGTCCACCAGTTCCGGATATCGGGCACAACGGTCAATCAACTGGCAGCCATCGACCAGAACACCGCCAACATCGCGGACGTCAACGAGCATGGGGACCTGTTCGGGGAGAAGGTCGTTGTTGTCAACACGAATCCCTCGGCAGCGCCGACCGCACAGTCGCTACTAATCGCCGTCGGCACGCCCGGCGAGGACGCGAGCGGAGCCGTGGACTCCGGCAACATGCACGTCTTTGCCGCAGGCACCCCTAGTCCGACAGCGGACACGCTGGTAGAACGCGCTCCCGGCAAGCTACCCGGCACTCCAGGGGCGCGGGAACTGCTTGGTTTCGGCGGTGGCGCCTCATTAGCCAGCCTGTATGTCACCTCGCCGTATGCCAACCGCACAGTCTGGGCACTCCCATGGTCTGCACTGGCAGCCGGAGCCGTCACTCCGACCAGCACGTGGCAGCCGGGAGTAAACGGTCTGCCGGCGGGCGCGGTGGCGTTCGGCGAGCAGGTCGGGTGACGGCGGTGTCCGAGCCTCAGAGCAGAATTTGGAAAGGCGAACGGGTAGATATGGGGCAAGACCACGCCGCGACACGCCGCTGGCGGATGCGGCTGACGGCGATGACGCTATCGCTGGGACTGGTGGCCACGGCGCTGTGGGTCAGCGACGGAGCGCCTGACACTGAGGTGCAGGCACTGGGACCCGCCGGCGCGGCAGCGCCGTGGACCGAGATGCAGGCCCGCACTGATGCCCTGAAGTCGGGCAGGAAGGTCGAAGTACGATCCAAGGCCGGCGATCGGCAGGTGACCTACGCCAACCCGGACGGCTCATTCACGCACGAGTCCCACGCACAGCCATTCCGTACTCGCCAAGGCACAGAGTGGGTGCCCGTCGACACCACCCTGGTCCGCCAGGACGACGGTAGCGTCGGACCGAAGGCGGCCGTGACAGCGATGCGATTCTCCGGCGGGGGCACCAATGCCCCCCTCGCGACGATCTCACGCGCTGGCCGAATCATGAATATCACCTGGCCAGGAAAACTCCCCCGCCCCACGCTGGCGCGTAACAGTGCGACGTATCCCGAGGTCCTGCCCGAGGTGGACCTCGTGGTGCACGTATCCGCCACCAGCTTCACCCACGTACTGGTGGTCAAAACGGCGCGGGCAGCGACCCTGCCCCAGATTCGGACCGTCTCGTACGGACTGTCTGGCACCAATCTGCGCTTCAGCGCGGGCCAGGACAGTCGGCTAGCGGCTACCGACATCGGCTCGGGTCAAGTGGTGTTCGAGTCCCCGGCGCCAAAGATGTGGGACGCCGGCGATCCAGCGGAAGCCGTCGCCACAGCCGAGGAATATAACCCTTCCCGATCAGCACCCGAGTCAGCCCATCGAGCCGAGTTGGACGCGACGGTCGACGGGGAAAGGCTAATTATCACTCCCAACGCGGAGTTGCTTGCCAACCCGCAGGCCCGTTTCCCGCTGTACATCGATCCGTTCATCAACCCCACCTCGAACACCTCATGGGCGATGGTCGACTCGGGTTATCCTAACGAGGAATATTGGAAATTTGACGATGAGCCCGACGAACGTGTTGGTCTGTGTCCCACCGATGGCAGCATCTGCAACAGCTCTAAGATAAAGCGCCTCTTCTTCACGCTGCCGACGCCCTACCAGGACGACCGGATTATTGTCTCAAGCGCAACTTTCAAGATCACGATGCTTCATGCTTACGACAGCACCGCGCGTAATGTCTCCCTCTATCGAACCGGATCAATCTCGTCGGCGACGAACTGGAACAACCAGCCAGGCGGATCGGGATGGTCAGGTGCTACTAAGCAGGACACTCGCAGCCCAACGGTGAAACAATCGTCGTGCACGCCGACCAACCACAACGTCACCTTCACCGCCACGCAGGCGGCAAAGGCAGCAGCCACAGGCAACTGGCCCACCGCTACCTTCGGCCTGAAAGCCGATAGCGAGTCCGACTATCACTACGTCAAACGCTTCTGCAGCAATGCTGTTCTTTCGGTCACCTATAACCGACAGCCGGCCGCGCCGACGAGTCTGACGACCAACCCTGGCGGCGCATGTAAGACTGGAACCCCGAACGCCACCTGGTATGTGTCCAGCGTACCGCGCCTGTCGGCCTATCTGGCCGATCCCGATACCTCCGACGCTGAGCCCCTCAACGCCAAATTCACCGTGACGTGGACCCCGTCAGGTGGCACCCTTCAAACGAAGACCTGGACCTCACTAGCCAAAGCAAACAAGTCGACGTTCGACTACAACCTGGCGGACGCGACGACCGGCGTACCGAATCTGCCCGAGAACGTTACGGTGTCCTGGTACGTCGAAGCCTCTGATGGAACAGCATGGAGCCTCAAGAGCGTCATATGCGGTTTCATCCTGGACAAAACCAAGCCGGCCGGCCCAGATATCGACTCCGCCGAGTTCCTTGCCTCCGATGCGCCTGACACCGGGCCTGGATGTGTCGAGAGCGGCGAGTGGATCGAAGGACTGGGTCGGTACGGCACCTTCGCTTTCGACTCCGCGGCCACCGATGTGGTGGCGTACAAGTACGGCTTCAACACTGACCCGGTTCCGACAAACGTGCTCACCCCAGCGACGCAGGGCGGACCAGTGAACCTCACCTGGATGCCCACAACCGAGGCGCCGCACTTCGTGACAGCCGTTGCGGTGGACGCCGCAGGCAAGGAAAGCGACACCTCCATCTGTCACTTCAACATCGCGCCCAGCCCAGCCGTTGGGCAGTGGAGCCTCGCTGACGCGGCCGGCGTCACCCAAGCCGCCGACGGCCGTGGCACCAACCCCGCCGCAGTAGGCCCTGGTGTGACGTTCGCGCAGCCTGGGCCGGGCGGCGCTGCCCACCCGTCGGCGCAGCTTGACGGCACCGCCGGAGCATGGTTGACAACGTCGACCCTGGGACTGGTGAACACCTCGAAGGAGTTCGCCGTTACCGCCTGGGTGAAGGTCGACGATCTCACCCGTCCGCAGGCGGCGGTCTCACAGGACGGCACGGGCCAGCCGGGCTTCTACCTCGGCTACGACCCGAACGGAAGCCGATGGCGTTTCGGCATTCCCACCACAGACGTACAAGCACTCGGCGCATGGGAGGTCGCCAGCACACAGCAGGTGACCGCCGCCACCGGATGGACCCACCTGGCCGCACTCTTTGACCCGGTCAAGGACACCATCTCGCTGTACGTCAACGGAATCCCCTCAGCGACAGGTAGAGCGCCCGCACAGTGGTCCTCCCACGGCAACCTGCAGTTCGGGCGACGCACCGAGCGGACCGGTTACAACTGGGCCTGGAACGGCGGACTTGCCGACATCGCCCTCTACGACCGGATGTTGGCAGCCGACGAGATCAAGACGCTCGCGGCGCCGCGCCTGCAACGACAGGTGTACTGGTCGCTGGATGGCGGCGACGTCCCCGACGACAACCCGAACATCATTGTCAGCCCGGAGACCGTCAACGAGGGTGGCACTCCAGACCCGAACCGCAGCCTAACCCTGTACAACGGCGCGACGATGATGGTGCCCGACCCGGAAGACATCTTCGCCGAGCCGGCGCTGGTGGGTGCCGGACACATGGTGCTCGACGGCATTACCGCATATGCGGCGTCGCCTGCGGCAGTGGTGGGCCAGAACCGCAGCTTCTCGGTAGCCGTACGGGCAAAGCTGGCCGCTGCGTGCTCCGGTAACGAAGTCGTACTCTCTCAGCCCGGCGCCAAGGTGAGCCGTTTCCAGCTACGCTGCGTAACTGCCAACAATCAGATGCGTTGGCAGTTGAGCCTTGCTGCCAACGATGGGCCGAGCACCACCACCACCGTGCTAGTCGACGACGTCCATCTCCCCGACCCGGACGACAGCGACGGCCAGCATCTAGTGGTGACGTACAACGCCTTCACCAAGGAAGTGTTCCTCTACGTTGACGGTGAGCTGGCGCTCAGCGCCCAAGGCACCGACGACGGCACATGGAACGGACCGGACAACGGAGTGCAGGTCGGCCGGGCGCTCCTCGACGGAACTCAGCAAACGCCGGTCTACGGCGGCTACTTCTCTGGCCTCGTCGACGAGATCCGCGTCTACAGCGGTGTTCTCGACCCAGCCACCGTCATTCGGCTGGCCAGCACAACCGCCCAGTCTGACCTCTGACATACCCCACTAGTCGGTCGGCGTTCCGTCGCGGGGCGCCGACCGGCCACCGGTCTTCCCTCAAGCCCCTTCCTTCCGTGGTGGTGACGGCATCATGCTTGCTCGACTGACTTCTTCTCGACCAGCGCGCTCGCGCGCGATCCGGATCTCAGCAACCCTCCTCGCCACCCTCCTCGGTGCGAGCCTCGTCCAGATCCCGGCACCGGAACCCGCTGCCGCGAGCGCCAATCGGCCAGGGCTGCAACCGCAGTCACCGCCGGCAAAGGGCAGTGCCTTACGGGCGGAAAAACCCAAGCCGGACCCGACCGCGGACAAGGTCATTACCCGGCCCGGCCCTGTCGCCTGGCCGACCGGTGGCATCGCCGACATTGACGCTGCCACCGCAACACGCGCCGACGTCGGCGGACTTCCTCTGGCAGTCTCCCGAGTCAACCCAACCGTGAAGTCGCCGCAGGCAGCCGGGAAGCGGCCGGGTCCGGTCCGGGTGCAGGTGTACGACCGAACGACCGCGACGCACATTGGAGTCGACGGCCCGGTAGTACGGGTACACCCCTCTGACGCAGTAGCGCCAACCGCGTTGAACCTGTCAGTCGGCTACGGTGCATTCGCCCACGCAATCGGTGGCGATTGGGGTGCTCGCCTGCGCCTGGTGCAGTTGCCGGAGTGCGCAGTGACCACGCCCGAGAGGACCGAGTGCCGAAGGCAGACACCGCTGAAGTCGGTGAATGACGCAGTTACGCGGACGGTCACCGCAGACGTGACTGCCACGTCCGGCACCTCCCTGCTAGCTCTGACCGCCGGGGACTCGTCCGTCCAGGGCGACTACAAGGCCACCCCGCTGGCTCCCTCCTCCTCGTGGCAAACGGCCCTGTCCACGGGCAGCTTCAACTGGAGCTATCCCATCCGCATGCCAGCGACGGCTAACGGCTTCAGCCCCACGGTAGGGATCGGCTACTCCTCCCAGGCTGTCGACGGGCGGACTGCGGCTACCAACAATCAAGGCTCGTGGCTGGGCGAGGGTTTCGGGTACGAGCCGGGCTACATCGAACGCCGATACAAGCCGTGCGCAGATGACGGCCACGACACGTCCGGTGACCAATGCTGGGCACGGTACAACGCCACCATCATGCTCGCAGGCAGCTCAGGCAACCTGGTGAAGATCGATGACGACAACTGGAAACTCTCAAACGACGACGGCTCCACGGTCGAGCGGCTTCTTGGCGGCACCAACGGCGACGACGACGGCGAGCACTGGAAGCTCACCACCACAGACGGCACGCAGTACTTTTTCGGGCGCAACCGGTTGCCCGGCTGGACCGACAACAAGGAGGAGACGAAGTCGGTCTGGTCTCTGCCAGTCTACGGCGATGACGCCAATGAACCCTGCCACAAATCCACCGGCTTCAACGACTCATACTGTAATCAGGCGTGGCGATGGAACCTTGACTACGTTGTCGACCCGCGCGGCAACGCCATCTCCTACTATTACAACAGAGAAAGTAACCACTACGCCCGTGGCGGTCGCACCGATATCGATGGCACCGCATACCACCGTGGCGGTTACCTGACCCGCATCGACTACGGGCAGCGTGACCAGCAGATATACACCACCAACGCCCCGGCTCGTGTGGTCTTCAGCACGACGGAACGGTGTATCGCTAACGGCGCCGTCGACTGCGATCCCCAGGACCTGAATCAGGACACGGCCGCATCATGGCCGGACGTACCCCAAGACCGCATCTGCGTCGCTAACACCCACTGCAAGGACACGCAACGGTCGCCGACGTTCTTCACCCGCAAACGGCTCACCCGAATCCAGACGCAAATCAGGCAGGGCGCCGGCTGGTCGCCTGTCGAGTCTTGGAACATCGAACACGAGTTCAAAGCCAACGACGACAACTCTCGAACCTTGTGGCCAAAAAAGCTCACCCACACCGGTCACCGGGGAGGCAGCGACCTCACCGCGCCAGCAACCGAATTCGACGGCATTCAACTTGCCAACCGAATCGTTCGAGACAACGACAACCTCGGGCCGCTGATCCGCTATCGTCTGGCCACGCTGAAGACGGATACCGGTGCGCAGATCACCATCAATTACAAGGATCCAGACTGCACCAAGTCCAACATTCCTGAGCCTGGCGAGTCGATTAGGCGCTGCTTCCCCGTCATCTGGAATCCGCTGGGCGGGGGCGACGAGCATAAAGTGACCGACTGGTTCCACAAGTACGTCGTCGACAACATCATCACCGACGACCTCGTCGGCGGCGCTGACGACATGGCCGTCTCCTATGAATATGTCGGCAACGCCGCATGGCGCAAGATGGAGCCAAACGGCATCACCAAGACCGAGGATCTCACTTGGTCGGATTGGCGGGGCTACCAGAAGACGATTGTCCGGTCGGGCGACGGCCAATCCATGCCCATTCGAACCGACCACTTTTTCATGCAGGGCATGAGCGGCGCCAAACGCCCTGATGGCGGCAGGCCTACCGTCTCGGTCACCGACTCCACCGGCAAATCGTTTACCGATCACGACGAGCTGTCCGGCCACGAATATGAGTCCGTCCGCTACAATGGGTCCGCCATCGTCTCGAAGGAACTCAACGAACCGTGGCGGCTCGTCACGCGCACACAGTCGGAAAGTTGGGGTGAGCTGACGGCCGCCATGGTGGGCCCGAGCGTGGTGCGCAAGCTGACGGCGCTGCCCGACGACCCTCAGGGCACCGAGCGGTGGATGGAGACTCGACTTGCCAGTAAGCGGGATAGCCGGGGTCGTCTCGTTGAAGTCGACGACCTAGGCGAGGTTGGGCCAGACAAGAGCGATGATGACCGGTGCATACGCACCTACTACATCGACAACCCCGGCAAGCGCATGTACTCCTACGTGTCACGGGTGCAGACCGTCTCAGCGAGCTGCGCGGACAGCACGCCGGACCTCGCCACCCAGCTGATATCGGACACGCGCACCAGCTACGACAGCGAGGGCTGGAACGTCGCCCCCACCAAGGGCACCCCCACCCGCACCGAGGACCTCGATCGGTACGACGGCACTAATATCCTCTACCTCAGGACGTCGGAAACGACAGCGGTCGACAGCTACGGACGGCCTACCTCGGCGAGGGACGCCCTAGGGAACGTCACCGCCACCGAGTACACCGACACCGACGGCATCACTACACAGATCAAGACCATCAATCCGTTGCAACACGCTTCGACGGTCACGCTGGACCCCGCCTTCGCGGTGCCGACGCGGACCCTCGACGCGAACGACAAGCGCACAGACCTGAACTACGATGCCTTCGGCCGCCTGACTGCAGCCTGGCTGCCTGACCGAGACCAAACCCAAGGCGCCAGTCCCACCCTGAAGTTCCACTACCAGGTGCGCAAGGACAAGACCAGTATCGTCACGACCGAGCGCCTCAAGAACGACGGCACGTATCGCGCTAGCCACGAGTTGTACGACGGCCTGCTCCGGTTGCGCCAGACCCAAACTCCGGGACCCGCTGGCGGCTGGCTGCTGACGGACACGTTCTACAACGGCACCGGACAGGCGTACAAGAACAACGACACCTATCTCGCGCTGGGCACCCCTGGTGATGTTCCGATCGTGACGGCCGAAGGCTCCGTCAACGGCCAGACGACCACCATCTACGACGGCGCTGACCGGCCGGTCAAGGGAATCTTCTCGGTCGCCGGCGACACACGCTGGGAGACGACCACAACCTACGAAGGCAACCGCACCAGCATCGATCCCCCCGCCGGCGGAATTCCAACCACCGTCGTGGTCAACGGGCAGGGCCGTACCAGCGAACTCCACCAGTACCACGGCGACAGCCCTGCCGGTCCAGCTGACGTCACCCGCTACACGTACACGCCCTCAGCGTCACTCGAATCGGTCACCGACCCCGCGGGCAACATCTGGCGCTACCACTACAACCAGCGCAACCTCAAAAACCAAGTCGAGGACCCAGACACCGGCGACAGCTCCTATGAGTACGACGCGTTGGGTCGGATGACCGCGACGACCGACAGTCGAGGAAACAAACTGTCGTACGTCTACGACGCTATCGGCCGCAAGACTGAGTTCTGGAACGGAGAAGTCGGCACCGGCACGAAGCTCGCCGCCTGGGTTTACGACAACACCGGCAACAAGGGACAGCTCCACTACAGCCAGCGAATCGCCGGAAACCAGAACTACCACACCATTGTCTTGAGTCGTGACCAACTCTATCGGCCGACAAAGACCCGCTACAGCTTCCCACCTGGAGGTGTGGGTACGCAGCTGGGCAAGTCATACGACTTCAACACCGCATACAACACCGACGGCACCGTGCAATCAGTCGGCATGCCCGCCGTAGGCACCGTAATGGCGGCCGAGGCTGTCGCCACCACCTATGACGACCTGCTGCGGCCGACCACCCTGACGGGCGTGACCAGCTATGTAACGGCAGCCCAGTACAGCAACACCAACCAGCTACTCCAAGCCGAGCTCTACACCGGCGGCACCGGCAAGAAGGCTTGGCTGACCTACGGCTACGAGCGCGGCACCGGACGCCTGAGTACCACCAAGGTAGGCCGGCAGGGCATCCCCACAGACGACATGAACGCTACATACCAGTACGACGCGGCCGGCAACGTCAAGGCCATCATCGACGCACCCGACGGTGGCGTCAGAGATGCCCAGTGCTTCACGTACGACTATCTGCAACGGCTCACCAAGGCATGGTCAACAAATACCACCACTGCCACGTGTGCCGATGGGATTCAGCAGACTGGAGTGGGCGGTCCCGCGCCCTACCACCACTCGTGGACTTTTGACACCGCCGGTAACCGGGACATCGAGACGATCCACTCGACCAGCGGCGGCGTCGACACCACACGCGACTACACCTTCCCCCAGCAGGGCGCGGGCCAGAACCAGCCGCACACCGTCACCAGAGTCGAGGAAAGCGGCCCAACCGGCACCCGTACTTATCAGTACGCGTATGACGCGGCAGGCAACACCCGATGCCGACCGAACACGGCAGCAGTAAACGTCTGCGTTGCTGGCAGCGAGTCGGCGCACCAAGCGCTGACCTGGGACGCGGAGGGCCATCTGGCAACCAGTGCCCCAGCCGGTAGTCCAGCTACGACCTACATCTACGACGCTGACGGCAACCGCATCGCCCGCAAGGATCCCGCCGGCACCACCCTTTACCTCCCAGGAATGGAGGTCAGCCAGGCCGGAACCACCCTGACCGCGCTCCGTTACTACGCCTTCGCCGGTAAGACGGTCGCTGTCCGCAACAGCAACGGCGTCTTCTTCCAGGCTACCGATCACCACAACACCGCCACATGCACCATCAACGCCACTACCGGCGCCATCGCCTGGCGGCGTACCACGCCCTACGGATCGTCGCGGGAGCCTGCTACACCCGCATTCTGGCCCGACACGCGCGGCTTCCTCGGTGGCACCCAAGACAACACAGGGCTGACCCACCTTGGGGCTCGCGAATACGACCCAGCCCTCGGCATGTTTATCTCCGCCGATCCTCTTATCGATCCCAACAATCCGAGCGAACTCGGCGGATACGCCTACGCACGTAACAACCCAGTCACCATGTCTGACCCCAGTGGCCTTAAACCATTCGGAGCGAGTGACCCTGGAACGCCCGCTGGTGCCCCCGGTGGACCGATCAACACAGGTTACAAGCCGCTGACCCAGGTTTCCGGAAGTAGCGCTATCTATGTTGACCAGAATGGCTACCCGCATCACCAAAGGCCGAAGAGTTTCAAGGTTGATCCCGCAGAGCAGGCTGCGCTGGACCATATGAATGGTCGCCTGAAGGTTTCTGGTGAATACTATGACCCGAAAACTAAGACTGGCTCTCGCTACATCTTTCAGCATGAAGAGGGTGCCGAGTCGCAACGGCTCAAGGGTACCGTAGAGCTGCCCTCGGGCGAGGTTACTGTCACGGGTACCACTGCTGACGTAATCAAAGTATCCTGGATCGACGGCAAGATCGTCAGTGTCGATTCTCACGAATTCACCGGCGGTAAGGTGGGAGAGGAGGAGAGGCACGCAATAACTGCCGTGAACAAAATGCGGACCGACAAGGGGAATTCGGCGAAGCGGCAAACACAGTACGTCGTATTTGTGGCGGAAAACGACGAGCAGGCGGCTAGGATGCGCGCGGAGACGGCGGGCAACCCCAACATTCGTGTGATTAACCCCAAAACAGGGTTTGACACTGGAGAGATATATAGCAAAACCCACAAGGCGGCGCTCAATGTTGCACGTTCTCGTGCGGTCGCCCCTCGTGGCCCGGGCGGTGAGCCCAAGGTCAACAGGGGCGGCGGCAACGGAGGAGTAGGTCGAGGAATTACGGGTGGAGCAGGAGCCCTCGGCATCGTGGGAGACCTCTACTCCATACATGAGGGGGCTGAAGCGTTTTCGGATCCAGAAAAGGGGGCTGACATGATGTGCGGACTGGGGTACGCCGCTTACTGCCCAGCGTCGCCATCACTCGTAGGATAGAGTACTCGACAAGCGCATTGTCTCGCGGGCGGGTTGGGTATTCCCGCCCGCCCGTGAGCCTTTGTGGCCTAGTGTCCTTAGCCCATCTTATTGGACTTCTCCGTGGGCCCGCGGGGCTCTCGTTGAAGGCAATAGGGTAAGTCGCGGGCGGGCGGCCCGTCTTCCTGACGCAAGCGCATGCCTGAAGTGGTCCGATGTGGTGTACGATTAAAGTCGAGAAGGTTCGGGCTATTCTTCTGCCAGTAACTTTCAAGGCAGTGTCCAGTCGGATGACTCCTTGAAGTGGTGGGGTCTCGTGCCGCGGGGAGGCGGGACTCGTTACCTTTATCGTATCCTGGGTTTATGATGGCCCATAGACTGCTGCTATAAAGCCCGATTTGAAAGGTGAATTGAGTGGGTGTCCAAGCAGAGTTCGTGCGTCTCGATGCGGACCTTTTAAATGATATTCGTCAGTTAGCATCGATAGACGCGTATCGGCAGCTAACGGACTTTGATCCGATTTACTGTCTGGATCTGGATCGGGCGTGGCGGCGACTCGCTCCACTCATGGCGGCGGCATCATTTCCTATTAACCCCATTACCGATGGTTCTCCCTTTCCTGATGAGCAGAGGGCGTGGAGGGAGGGGCCCGGCTCGCGCTGGCTTGGCGTGCAGGATGTTGCGTTGGCCGCAGCGCACCTTAGTCGGACTCCGTATAGTGTGCTGGCACCCCTTGTGCGGTCTGTGGTGGAGGCTGAGGAGGGCGTGCATGTAAATCTAGATGTTGAATCGCCGGATTATGGGAAGCCGCTCTCGCCGGACGAGGCAAGTCGCATTGTAGTTGGCGAAGAGGTGGTGCGTGAACTCACGGAACTTCTCGCCGAGCCATATCGAGATCTATGCAAGTTCTTCGATCTTGCCGCACTTGATGGACAATGCACAATTTTCTGGGCTGCCTAATTTCAGTCATGCGGCCCGCGGCAGCCCATCGGGGACCAGTCGAGGTCGCGGGCGCCGGCCTTCACGCCTTGGGGTGAGGTTCCCTCGGAGACGACGAGTGGAACACTCGGACGGGCACCGACGCCGAGGTGGCCCGGACCTTTGCCGTCCGCCTGCGCGACGACGTCGTCCCAGCAGCCCACGCATCCTGGCATCAGCTCGACGCCACTGCGGCCGAGCTTGCCGCCGCTTGCTCGGCGTTGGTGGAGCTCGCCTACGGCACCACGCGGATCATGCCAGCCGCCGCCAGCCGACTCGAGATGACCGACATGCTCGAGGAGCTGAATCGGCAGCTTGGTGGCTAACGCCAACGCCAGTCATGTGCGTCGGAGCACGGGGCGCGGGAGGAAGTCGTACAAGCTGTTGATAGGTCTGCGCCTCGAGCGTTCGGTGGCGGAGAGGCGCTGGTGCCGTTCCCTAGCGCTTCTCCGCAGCCGGGCCGCCCGTGAGATCTCACAACCGTCTCACGGACGGCCCGGGAAGGCCCGGTAGAGCCCGATCTGCCTCGGACCGTCGCCTGGCCGATGACCTGCATATTCGGCAGGAGGCGGTATCGTCCGGCAGTCGCCGGTAGACCTGCTAGTTCACTGGGGGTCAAGGGGTCGTCGGTTCGAATCCGGCCGTCCCGACGCAGGTCAGAGGGCTGATCCGGAAATCGGGTCGGCCCTTTCGCCGTTCTGGGGACCAAGATCAGTCAAGTTGGAGCGTGCCTAGCGCTGCTTGACCGCTGGTCAAGTCTTGAAGCGTTAGTGCGGGATGCCTGCCGAATCGTTCGCTATCTGCATCAAGGCGGCCCGCAAAGCGGGCCGCGCCGGCCCGGCCCCGGCCTGCTGGCGACCTCCGGCCGGCATCGGCCGGGCCGCCCGGCCACGTTTGGGGACGACACGATCAGAAGACCTCGGGGCTCCGCCCCGAACCCCGACCCTCCTCAGAGATCGGCTGGGGCGGATCACCTCGCCGGGCACCACAAGGGCTACCAGCCTCCCCGGCCGGGGCCAAGGTCGTTCGTCCGGTAGGGCGCTCCACCTTGTCCCCGTCCGGGGAGGCTGGACGGTCTGGCGACTGCCCGACGAGGAGATCCGCCTCAGTGTCAAGCGGGGCTCGACCCAAACCGTCTTTGGGGCCAACTCCGAGCGACAGGTTGATGAGGTCAAAAGCGCTTGCTGGCCACCCGCTGCTAGCAGACGGGGTGACCGAGGCCGGGACGATCTGAGGGTATGTTGCACTTCAATGGCTCTCATCTTCATCGCGCTTGTGCTGCTAGCGCTGGCTTGGCCGCTGGTGGCGGTCGGTGCCGTTGTGCTCGTGATACTTGCCGTGCTCGCCCTCAGGGGCGACCAGCTCCTGCGGGATAGGTCAAGGGCGCTGACGCGGGCGGGAGGGTTGCTGACCGTTGGGGCGGCGTTGACGGCGATCGCCGCCTACGGTCATGGGCTGGCGGCGACCACCTTTGGGTTGATGACCGACGCCGACGACCGGTGCGCGCTGAAGCGGCCAGAGGGCTATGACTACCGCCATGGTGCCCCGGCTGGTGGATCGCACAGCATGTGGCCGCTGCATGACACCACGTGCGGCCCCGATTTGGTGCCCGGTTTCGTCAATCCCTTGGTAGCTGGGTCGGTAGTGCTGTTCGTGGCGCTCGCGATGATCATGACCCTTATGAGGGTCAAGTCTCGTTAGCGTTTGTGACCGGCGACGTGGTGGCCGTGACGGGCCATCCACGGGCCAGTAACCGCGGCGCGCAGCGGTCATGAGCTGGCACGAACGGCATTCGGCTCTGCCGCCGGCCGCCAGGCGTTTCGGGCATCACGACCCGTTGAGCACGCTCTTCCAAACTGACGGTGCGAGCGCCACTGGCCCGGTCTCGCCGTGCCCGTTGCGTGCCCGTTGGGATGGACGACGACGGTCAACGGCGGTCAGCTCCTGGACGTGACGGCCAGCGTGGCGAGGCAGGTCAAGCCAGGTCGCTGCCCTGCGAGTTCCGGCCGTATCCACACTTCCTAAACCGCCTGCTGCGGTCGCTGGGGCGTGTCACCGTCCCGGGGACCAAGTGGGGACCACACGGCCTGCGCGATGGTGCGCGGCACGACGTCGGCCGCACGGCCTGATCTTGGGGATAGCGTGGGTGACGTGCGTGGACGTGTGGCGAAGCGTCCTGGGGGTCAAGGGGTCGTCGGTTCGAATCCGGCCGTCCCGACTGGTGTTCACCAGCGGATATAGAAGATCATATGTGATCTTGCGGTAACGCTGGCGGTAACGGAGATCGCTTAACGTGGGCTGCATCCCCCGATCCCGTTACTGCGGAGGTGCAGCCCCGTGGCTGTCTACAGCTACCGCCTCGCCAACGGCCAGACCCGCTGGTTCTTCATCATCGACCTCCCGCCTGATGCGGAAGGTCGCCGCCGCCAGCACAAGCGGCAGGGGTTCCCCAATCAGGCTGCTGCCCTGAAGGCGGAGGACGAGGCGCGCGTCGCCTACGGGGGAGCGGACCTCGGCGCCGACGGCAGCGTTGCTGCGGAGCTGGAGAGCTGGCTCAACGAGCGCGAGCTGGACCTCCAGGAGACGACGCTCAGCAACTACCGGGACGTCATCCGCTGCTACGTGGTCCCGCACATCGGCGGGCGACAGCTCTACGCGCTCGACAAGCGTGTCCTTCATGACCTCTACAAGAAGCTCCTGAAGAGCGGCGGCAAGAACGGCGGGCCGCTGTCGCCGACCACCGTCCGCATCGTGCACCGGATCATGATGAAGGCGCTGGCCGATCTCGGGGTCAACGTCGAGGGCGTGCGGCAGCCCCGGCAGGCCGAGCGGGAGACGATGGGGCGCAAGGGCGTCTGGACGCCGGCGCAGTCGGCGAAGTTCCTCAAGCACCACGCCGACCACCGGCTGCGTGCCGCGTGGGTGCTGGCGATCGTCGTCGGTGCCAGGCGTGGGGAGCTGGCTGGTCTCAAATGGCCGCGCGTCGATCTTGATCGCGGCGTGCTGCTGTTGCACTGGCAACGCACCACGACCAGCAACGGGGTGGTGGAGAAGGCGCCCAAGGGCAAGAGCAAGCGGGCGGTAGCGCTCGGGCCGGCCCTGGTAGCGGAACTGCTCGCCCACCGGGAGCGCCAGGTCCTGGAGAAGGCAGACGCTGGCGTCCTGTATCACGACGGTGGTTACCTGTTCTGCCGCGAGGACGGGGAGCCGTACTACCCGAAGTACTTCACCGACCAGTGGGCGAAGGCGTGCGGGGATGCTGGGGTGCCCGTGATCGCGTTGCACGACGCGCGGCACACCTCCGCTACCACCGGCGCTGACGCCGGTGTTCCCGAGCACGTGATGCAGCGGCGGCTCGGTCACGCTGACAGCCGGACGACGCGGGAGGTCTACACCCACGTACTGCCGGAGAGCGAACGGAAGGCCGCAGAGCTCATGGAGGCAGTACTCGGCGACGCAGCGACCTGGTCGCCCCGGAATAGCTAGACCGAAGACGCTGGGTCACGCCCGACCGCAGTACTTCTGGCTGCGGAGGTTGCCGGTGAGGGAGCCCGATGTCCGACCGCCAGCTCGGGCATCGGCACGGTAGCCAGCGGCTGTGGCCGTTGCCGTTACCCGTGGCGGTTGCTCTCACTCGGCAACGCGCCGAGTAACCGGATGATCGCATCGTGAGGGCTGACGCCGGTATCGGCGTGCTCACGACCTCAGGGGAGGGCGGCGGACAATGTCAACGACCACAACTGGCGGACGCAAGCCGGGCCAGGCGCTAAACCAGGTCTGGACGATCGAGGCGGTGCGGGAGCTCGGCGTCACCACCGACGTGGAGACCGCCGGAGCGATCCTGGGAATCGGGCGCACCAAGGCCTACGAGCTGGCCAAAACCAACAAATTCCCGGTACGCCTTCTGCGCGTCGGCCGGCGGTACCTCGTGCCCGTACCGGCGATCCTCAAGCTGCTTGCCATCGAGTAGCTGACCTGCCGCTAGCCAGGCTCAGAACTTGAGACAGGGAAGCCCGGGACTGACCGGGCTGGTGGCCGACAGAACAAAGGACCGACGGCGCGCACGGTGTGAGCCGGCGCGCCGTCGGTCAGCCGTGTGAGTCGTTACGGTCAGGGCGCTGGGACAGCGCCAAAGAACTCCTGCAGCCCGGTGCGCCCGATCGATCAGCGGGGCCAGGCTGCGAAGCGTCGCCGTAGCTGTACCACGTCGGCGCGAGTGAGCTGGTACGGCACGAATGCCTCGTCGGGCATCCTGTCCAGGCGCCGACCCACCACTGGAACGTCCTCTGCCTCAAGTCCGGGGTCAACGCGGCGGGCCATGGCCAGCAGCTGGGCCGGCGTGTACCGGTCGAGCACTGCGGCCACATCGACGTAGTCACGCTCGCGGGCGCGTCCCACGAGCGCGGTGACTTTCCAGGCCAGCAGGTCAGCCAGGTCCATGACCGGGCCGACATCCATCACCACCGGAGCATGGAGCCGCGCCTGACAGGACAGGCTCAGCCGGACCATCTTGTTGCTCCGTTGAATCTCCCATTCCGTCATGTGGTCGTCAAAGCCGTAGATTACTGCCGACAGCTCGCTGTCGTCGGCGACCCGTGATACCTGGAAACCAGCTTCGAGCAACGCCGTCTCCACGGCCTCGGTCGCTGCGGCGACTCCGTCGGCGCGGTCGGTGAAGGCGTCGACGTCCTCGGTCGGCCGGTCGACGACTCCGTGCAGGAGCAAGGCCAGTCCACCGCCCAGGGCCAGCCCGTGCTGCTTGGCTACGGAGAGCGCGACCCGCGCGACCTCGACGTGCTCTGGGTCAGGGTGAGGCATCAGGCTGCGGCCGAAACCTGGCGCAGCACCGCATGCCGGTCCTCCCACGCGTGGCGCACACCCCGCGGCAGGTAGAGGTCGTTCCATACCCGGACCAAGGTCGGACCGTCGAGCCAGGTGCAGAGTTCATCAACCCGCACCGCTTCAGTCAGCACGATCTCGTACAGGGCGTTGCGCGCCCACTCCTGGTCCAGGTTGACGCTGCGGTCTGGCCGCCAGAGCAGCCGGTGTGGCAGCTCCACGACACCACTGGTCGGTCCGTGCAGGGCGGCAAGATCGTCTACGACCACGGCGGATCGGCCCGGCCGGGCTAGATACCGCCGGGCGGAACGGGTCGAATTGGCGCCCATGCGTCGAGGGTAGCGCCTCGAACGGGTAAAGGCGGGATGCTGCCGATGCCAACTGGGACGCCCATCAACGGCGGTCGGTCATTGGCTCGACCTCGGCTCGTTGGCATCGCGACCGCCGCCACGGCGCCGACTCGCTAATCATGGCCGCGCAGCCTCTGCTACAGGGGCAGCGAGGGGCCGGTCAGCCAGCGCTGCTACGGCCCGCCGCAAACTGCCGCACGTCAGCGCTGCCGTGGCACCGCGACCGTTTGATCAGCGCGGCGCCCGTGTCGCCGGGCATGGTCTCGTGCGATCAGGACCACGTGACCTTCCCGCCACGGCTGCGCTGTCCGGTCGGGCTGGACATGGCCAACCACCACCCTGCCGGGTGTGCTCGACCGCGCCTGGTCGAGATTGGCGGCCAATGGCCATATCTTGCTCCCTGTCGCGGGCCATTCCGGTTCGCCGGCCGCTGCGGACCCAGATGTCCCGTCCGCGTTGAGTTGGCACCGTCCGGTATGACTTGGCACGAGGTTGGCACTGTCCGGGTTGAGGTGGCACGTCCGGTACGGTGCTGTCCGGTCTCAGCGAGGTTTGAGGGTTCTCGGCGAGTTGACAGGCTTCCCGATGAGTGTGCGTGTATTTGGTCTCGACCGGCAGTCAGCTGTGTGCCGATCGGGCACTACGGCGCGGCGACTGTTGCGGCAATGGCCGCGTACTTGCGGTCCGGGCGGTCCGGGGACTGCTGCTGCAAGCGCTGAAGTTCGGTGAAACCAGCCTTTGCCAGGCGGGCAGAGAATGTGTCTACGGGCCAGCGGTATGCCGTGTGGACCTTGTGGTCGAACGCGGCCACATCGTCGTCGCTGTCGAAGAAGCCGATCACCAGGTTCCCGGAAGGAGGCAGCATCCGGCGGAACTCGGCGAGTACCGCATCCAGCTCCGATGGCGGTAGGTGGATGGTCGAGTACCAGGAGAGGATGCCGGCCACCGAGTGGTCGGGAAGGTCCAGGTCCGTCATTGATCCGAGCTGGAACGCCGGCCCGGGAAAGTGGGTCCGGGCGTAGCCGATGAACTCAGGTACCAAGTCGACGCCGGTCACGTTGGCGCCGAGCGAATGCAGGTAGGCGCTCCAATGCCCGGGGCCGCAACCGAGATCGAGCACGGCGCCGTCCAAGCCGACGAGGTGGTCTCGGACAAGGGCCGTGTCATCCACGTGGGCCTGCCAGTCACCATCGAACAGGGCGATGTACTGCTCGGACATGTGCGAGTAGGCGTCGCGGACCGGCTGGTTGCTCACGGCGCCACTCTAAAGTCTGCCCGCGTTCCGCCCCGAACCCAGTATGCGTCCGGGTTGAGGTGGCACGTCCGGTACGGTGCCGGGGTGCTGCGCGCGGTGCCGGGCCTGGGTGGGCCGCTGACGGCTGAGTTCGAGGTGGGCTACGTCGGCGCCGAGGGATCGGAGGTCCGCACCTCCTTGATCGACTCGGCGGGGGGCTGTTCGAGCTGGTCAAGCCGGTACGCGGCTTCCCGTCGTACAAGCGGCAGCGCAACTTCCCGGGCTTGTGGTGGTCGTCGACGACCGGCGCTCACGTCGGGTACGAGTCGTGGCTGGAGCGCGATCACCTGATGCTGCTCGACTTCGACCCGGCGGTGGCCGGGATCGCGTCGCAGCCGTTCTGGCTGTTCTGGGACGACGAGGCTTCCGGCCGGCGCCGTTCGCACGCGCCGGACTACTTCGCCCGGCTGGCCGACGGGCGGGGCCTGGTGGTGGACTGCCGACCAGTCGACCGGATCAAGCCGCGTGACGCCGCGGCGTTCGCCGTGACTGGCCGGGCGTGTGAGCTGGTCGGATGGGAGTATCGGCTGGTCGGCGCGCCGGAGCTGGTGATGGTGCGCAATGTGCGCTGGCTGGCCGGTTACCGGCATCCGCGGTACCGGCTGCCGGCGGTGGGCGCGGCGTTGCGGGAGGTGTTCGCCGAGCCCGCGCAGTTGATGGACGGTGCTGGCGCGGCGGGTGAGCCGATCGCGGTCCTGCCGGTGTTGTTCCACCTGCTGTGGTGCGGTGAGCTGGCCTGTGACCTCGGGGTACGGCTGCACGAGGCGACCATCGTGACCACGGCCGGGGCCTGCTGATGGGCGCGGGCAAGTTGCCGGTGCTGCGTGTCGGGGAGTGGGTGCGTTTCGACGGCGACGAGCACCAGGTGGTGGCGCTGGCCGGCACGTCGGTGCGGCTGCGCTCGCGGGGTGGGGTTGCGCAGGTGGTGCTGCTGGCGTTCCTGCTCGCCGCCGCGGACTTCGAGCTGCTCGACGAGCAGCAGGCGGTGCCGGCGGTGGAACCGCTGGGGCTGCTGGAGACCCTGCCGCACGAGGTGCTCGAGCGGGCCCGGCGCTGGGAGCGGCACCTCGTCGAGGTGGTCACCGGCCGGGCACCGGAAGCGCCGGAGGGCGCTGGGCCGCGGCCGGGTTACGACCCGGCGGCGAGCACGCTGAAGGACCGCGACGCGGCCAAGGCCGTCGAGCTGAGCGCCGCCGGGCAGCCGACCTCGGCGCGGACGGTGACGCGGATGCGGCTGCGCTACGCCGAGCAGGGCCTGTGGGGGCTGGTCGACCAGCGATACACCCGCGGCAGCGACCCGGTCGGCCGGGCCGACGAGCGGCTGGTCACGGCGATCCGCGCCGAACTGGACGCGCAGACGCACGCCTCGACGGGCACCCGCGGGCGCCTGATGCGACGGGTGCGCACCGCGCTGGACGCCGAGCACGGGCCCGGGGTGGTGCCGATTCCGGGTCGCAGCGCGTTCTACGAGCTGGTCGGCGTGCTGGCCGGCGGGCGGCACTCGTTCGGCGCGGCGACCACGCGCCGGTCCCTGGCCAACCGGCCGGTTGCGCCGTTCACCCCGACGTTCGCCACCGGCCCGGTGAGCTGGTGCAGATCGACTCCACGCCGCTGGACGTGATGGTGCTGCTGGACTCCGGCGTCCCCGGCCGCCCCGAGCTGACGATGGTCGTCGACGTGGCCACCCGCACCATCGCCGCGGCGGTGCTGCGCCCGGCCGGCACCAAGGCCGTCGACGCCGCGTTGCTGCTGGCCCGCACGCTGGTCCCTGAGCCGATGCGGCCCGGCTGGTCGGCCGCGCTGCGCATGTCCGCCTCCCGGCTGCCGCACACGCGGCTGCTCGACATCGACGCCCGGCTGGAGACCGCCGCGGCCAAGCCGGTGATCGTCCCGGAGACGATCGTCATCGACCACGGCCGGGTGTTCGTCTCCGAGGTGTTCACCCGCGCTTGCGACCGGCTGGGCATCTCTATCCAGCCGGCCCGCAAGGGCACCCCGACCGACAAGCCGCTGGTCGAGCGGCAGTTCTCCTCTATCGCCAGCCTGTTCTGCCAGCACGTCGCCGGCTACACCGGCGGCAACGTCACCCGCCGCGGCGACCGGATCACCGACGAGCCGCTCTGGAGCCTGCCCGAGCTGCAAGACCTGCTCGACGAGTGGATCGTCGCCGGGTGGCAGCACCGGCCCCATGACGGGCTCCGCGACCCGCACGCGCCGCGCCGGGCGTTCAGCCCGAACGACGCCTACGCCGCGATGGTCGCCGTGTCCGGCTACCTGCCCCTGACGCTGTCCGGGACCGACTACCTGGAGCTGCTGCCGGTGCACTGGCGCCACGTCAACGAGTACGGCATCACCATCGACCACCGCACCTACGACGACGACGCCCTGCCCCACAGCGAACGCTCCACCGTCGCTGAGCAGGGCGGGCGCTGGGAAGTGCACTACGACCCCTACGACCTGTCCCACGTCTATGTCCGCACCCCGGCCGGCTGGATCACCGCGGCCTGGACGCACCTGCCGATGGTCAGCGCGCCGTTCGCCGACTTCACCTGGCGCCACGCCCGCCGGATGGCCGCCGCCCGCGGCCTGCCCGACGACAACGAGACCGAGGTCGCCCGGGTCCTCGACGAGCTGCTCACCCGCGCCGGCAACGGGCCGCCGAACAAGGCCACGGCCCGCGTCGCGGCCCGCACCCGGGCGGCACGCCGCCGGGTGCTGCCCGAGGCGCAGGTCATCGACCTGCCCACGCCCGCACCCGCACCCGGCGCCGGGCCGGCGCCGGTGGAGCCGTTCGGGCTGTTCGACGTCGACGCCGAAGCCGAGCGCTGGCTATGACCCGGCGCAGGGCCACAGTCCCGGCTCCCGTCTCGGTGCGCCTCCGCCGCAAACGTCCCTTCCGATTGAGAGGCAAAGGCCCCGCCCCGATGGAGCACCTGAGCCAGCCCGACCAGGCCAAGCAGGTCCTGGCCGACGAGCCGTTGACCACCAAGGAGGGCTGGGCGCGGTTCGTGGACCGCCGGCCCACCAGAGGGGCGTTAACCGGCCAGGCGTCACGATCACGCCTCAGTCGCCTTCCTAGATCGTATGTCGCAGGTTCGAACCCGCCCGTGGGCACCAGGTCACCGCCGATCCGCGACCGCTGTCCCGCCCTTCAGCGGTGTCACGCTGCCTGCCGCGACCGCCTCAGCCGGCTCAGGTCGACGCCGTAGGCGAGCGCGATGGTGAAGGTCAGCGCCGCGCCGGCCCAGGCGGCCCACCAGAACAGGAAGCCGCGCAGGTCGAGTCCATTGCCGTTGGCGAGCATCGGGTCGTACGGCGGAGGAAACAGCCGGTGGAAAGCAGGACCGCCGAAGAGGAAGATTGCCCCGGACACGATCATGCCGCTGGCCACGAAGCGCCGCAGGGACCGCCTGCCAAACTCTCGCTGCCGCCGGATCAGGTTGGCGACCAGGCTCAGGCCGATTGGTCCGCCGAGGACGAGAGCCCCGCAACCGATGAGCGTCGCTGTCCCGTACGTCACGGACCGATGCTACTTCCGTACCTGACCGTGATCGAACGCAGGAACCAGGATGGCCGGCGGGTCACGCTCGTGCACGGTGGCGGCAGGCCAAGTGTGGACGCTGCAGCCCTGCCGGTGCGGCCGGACACCGATGTGCTGGGGTGACCTTCCGACCTCGGAACGCCTGCAGGGGACGTAAAGCAGCGGCGAGGCAGCAGGAGGGCAGCACCAACGTCGGTCGAGTCTGGTCCATGACGTCAAGCAATGCGTACCAACGCCTGCTTGTCGACCCAGCATGGTACGGCCCAACACCGGGCGGTAGGTTGAGACCGCATCCCTCCAGCGGGGTCAACCGGGGTCACCAGAGGAACGGCTGTCGACAGCAACGTTGCCGGACGGCGGCACTCTGCCGAGCGCTCGCAGAGTACTCAGGTCTACGCCAATGCTCGTCCCGGACCGCACGGAACTCCGCCCGCCGCGCTCGGCCTGCTGGCGGCCTCCGGCCGGCATCGGCCGGCTCAGCGGGCCAGACTGCCCGGCCGCGCTACTCCGCTGGGTTCGCCGCAATGAGTAGGTGGCCCCACTTGCGCTGGGACCAGCTCAGCAGTCCAAGAAGGAAGACGACGGGACCTCCTAAGGTCCACAGCACGCCGACCTTCTGGCTGCCAGGGAAGGAGACAACTTCTGCGACCAGAAGAACTCCGACGACGGCTACCAACGCGCCCGTCGCAGGCTGTAGCCATCGCGGTAGGCGGTTCGAGCGGCTCTTATGTAGCAGATACTCCCCGTACTTGCGGGCGGCTAGGGATACCTTGGGATCCGGCGCTGACTTTCCCTCCTTCGCTCGCAGTACGGCCTCGCGTCGCTGCTGGGCACTCACCCGACGCCAATCGGTACGGGCCTGCCGTCGCTGCTGCCAGGTTAGAACGAATAGATCATCACGCACGTCTGGGAGGGTAGCCGGTTCAGACCAGCAGGCAGCACGAGAATGGCCGTGCCGATTGCGTAGGTGGTCGTCCGCCGCCGTGGTCCCGGCAATCGCTGCCGCACCGCTTCGCGGTTTGCCACCGAAGTACGTGGTTCAGGCGCGCGACAGCCCGGCGCCACTGCAAGCCGCCCCGGCCCGAAGGCCGGGGCGGAAAGCCGTACGACGCCGGACGACCGCGCCCAGGGCGAGCCGTGCCAGCCACGTGCCATAAGCCGGTGCCGTAGGCGGTCACTAGAGGTCAGCACCGGTCAGCGTTACCCCGCCGCCGACCAGGCACAACAGACAGAACGGGACAGCCGGATACGATCTTCCAAAGTGGCGGTGCCGTTGGTCGGCGGTCAGGGCAGCAGCGCCCGAAGCCGGCCTATCCCTTCCAGCACGTCGGCGCGATGCTTGCCTTCCTTGATCCATGCGGGTAAGCGCTCGACAAGGGTTTGGCTCCCCATGTCTCGGCCGCGCTCCCGCAATCGAGCGGACACGTACGCCTCCAGCAGGTCCAGATGCTCGGCGTTGTATGCCCAGAGCACCCGCCCGCGGCAGTCGACCGAAAGCCAGAGCGGCAGTCCGAAGTACGGGTCATTCGGGCCTGAGAAGTCAGGAAGTGTTCGCGCGTTGTCGCCTGCGCGGCGAGGAGCATCCCAGACGCCAGTAAACGGGCACCCGAGACAACTGAGCCGACGACGCAGCCAGACATGATGCCGGGAGCCGTCGGCCGACTCAGGATCAGGAAGGACCGAAGCCCGCCCGGCACAGCGTGGGCAACGGACGAAGATCGCTCCAGCGGCCAAGCCACGCAGCCAGTACTTTGGGTCGCGGAAGCGTCCCGCGATCCCTGTCTCGGCTGCTGTCATAGATCAAACCGTACAGCCATCCGTACAGCCAGGCCGACCAACATCGGTCGTGAGCGGGCGACGACGGTTAACAGCTCACGCAGGTCAACGGTGAGGAGCGACGCCGGCCGACAGAGCGCTTGATCTTTGCGAGACAGAGTTCGGAGCGCTAGCCGCGCCCGCAGCGCATCATCTGAGAGTCAGCGAATCGTCAGCGAACGCCGTACCGCGTGCCGGCCCTCGATCATGCTCGACGGCACGACCGATGCCTTTGACCGCGCGGTACGGCACTTGATCACACTCGCTGTTACGTCAGGTCACTTCCCCGCCGACGGTGGTCGCTGAAGCGCTGGCCGGTGCCGGTAACGGTTCCGCTCACCGGGGCGTTAACGGCCGGGCGTAAGGCTCGTTGCCGTGAGCACCGAAGGCAATGTCAGCGCTTCTGGTCAGGCTCGGCACCGGGAGCACCTCAGCCCCGGTCGCTCCCACCGGATCTACCCTCGGCTCTCCGACGAGGAGAGCATGTTGGTCGTTGAGGCGGCCCGGCGAGCGGGTCTCACGCCAGCGGGATACACGGCGCAGGTGGTGGTCGGCGCAGCGCGCGCAGAAGAACCGGCCACGTGTCTCACCGGTGACCTGCGGGAGTTGCAGCGAGAACTGTTCGCTGCCCGCCGTGCGGTGAACATGTTCGGCTCCAACGTCAACCAGGCTGCGGCGGCCGCGAACTCGACCGGGGAGCTGCCCGGCTGGGCCGTCGAGGCGGTGCAGTTATGCGCGCACGCCGTCGCCCGCCTCGACCAGGTGACGGCACTGATCGACCGGCGGCTGCGGTGATCTCGCGCGTCCACCGTCGCGGCTGCCGCGTCGGTGGGCTGCTGCGCTACCTGTACGGGCCGGGGAAGCAGGAGGAGCACGTCAACCCGCGGCTGGTCGCGGCGTGGGACGGTGCCGGGGAGCTGGCAGATCTGGAGCCGGAGATCACCGCCTCGGGTAAGCGGGACTTCCGGAAGTTGACCGCTCTCCTGGAGGAGCCGATACGAGCCGGGAACAGGCCGCCGGCAAAGCCTGTGTGGCACTGCTCGATGCGCTTGGCGCCGGAGGACCGCGACCGGGTCCTCACCGATGGCACCTGGGGGCGCATGGCCCGGGAGATGCTCACCGATGCGGGACTCGCCACGGAAGCGGACGACCCGGGCCTGCGGTGGGTGGTGGTGCGGCACAACGATGACCACGTCCATATTGTCGCCACCCTCGTGCGTGAAGACGGCCGTACGAACTGGGCCCGCCACGACTACCCCAAGTGTGTGAAGGCTACCTACAACGTCGCCCGCCGCTACGGCCTGCGCAGGCAGGTACCCCCGGCAGACCGCACCGCCCACCGGAGGCCCCACCCGGTGGAGGTCAGCAAGGCCCGCCGCATGGGCTGGAGCGACACCCCTCGCGACGAGTTGCGACGGCGGGTCCGCACCGCCGTCGCCGCCGCCGGCAGCGAGCTGGAGTTTTTCGACCGGCTGGCGGAGGTAGGGGTGCTGATCAGGGTGCGTCGCAGCACCGTCAACGCCGATGAGGTCACCGGCTACGCCGTCGCACTGCCTGGCGCGCACACCAGTGACGAGCAACCGGTGTGGTACTCCGGTGGGCGACTCGCCCCCGATCTGACCCTGCCGAAGCTGCGCCGCCGGTGGGGAGACCCGCCGCCGGCCGCCGTCCTACCGTCGGGAGGTCGGGTCACGGCCCGCGCCCAAGCTCTACGCGACGCCGCTGGCGTCACCCAGGCGGCGGCTGGAGAGATCCGCCGCAGCGCGCGTGAGGATCCCGCGACGGCCCAGGCTGCCGCTACCGCCGCAGCAGACGTGCTCACGAGCCTGGCGTACGCGAGGGAAGGCAGCGCGCGTGGGCCGTTGCACCGGGCGGCGGAGGTGTTCGACCGGGCCGCACGCGACATGTACGCGCGGACCGCACACACGACGTCCCGCTCGTACGAACTGAGGGCGATGTCGCGGCTGGTAGCGCTCATGGGTCGCATTGCCGGAGACGAGGACTCGGTCGCCGCGATGGCGCTGGTGCTCGACATGGCGCGGCTTGCCGACGCGCTTGAGTACCTCCGCACCGCTCAGCAGCGACTGCACCAGGCGCAGGCCGCCCGGGACGCGGCCCGGCAACTCCGGACTCTCGCCGCCGGCGGGCAGCGGCCGGTAACGGCACCGCTCACCGTGGCGGTAACGCCCAGCCCGACAGTGGACAGTGCCCGCCGCACACCGCGGGCCCGGTAACGGGAGGAGTCAGAATCATGCAACCACAGCACGACGACCCGGTCGACGAGGCCAGACAGAAGGCGATGCAGTTCTTCGGCGTCATCTCTACCCTCAGCGAAGCCGTCGCCCGCTTTGCTGCGGTGGGCATCCAGCGCAGGGCCGCCGAGGAGGAACGCGTCGCCGGCCGGGAGCGGGCCGCCGAGGCGGCCAGCCGCGCCGCCGCCCGGCTTGGCGACTCCGTCCGCGCCGACCGGGAGCGACTCGCCCGCCGAGTCGACGGCTCGTGGCTGAAGGACGCCACCCTCACCGAGGTGGCCCAGCTATGGCGTACCGCGACGGTGCACGCCGCCGCCGGCGACCCCGTCGCGCAGAAGCTCGCGGGACTCGCCCTGGACCGCCTGGGCGAGCTGCACCCGCAGTGGCGGGCCGCGTACGACCGGCAGCGGGCAGCCGGAAAGTCCGCCCCCGACGCCGCCCGCGCCGCGGCCCACGAGGTCTGGGAGAGCGAAGCGACGAGGGCCGGTGCCAGCGGCAGAGCGGCGCGACCGCACAGTGGCCCCGAGGGCCCGAAGTTGCGCGCCGGCGCGAACGGGAAGGCGCTACCCGCTGGTGGGAAGGCGCTCAACGACCTGGACGCCGCCGTACGCGCTGAAGCCGGCCGGCTGCTCGCCGACGTCAGTCCCGAGGCGCTGGACCGGCTACAGCGTGACCTGCGCGCCAGCGGCCGAGCGCCAGCGGCGGACGGCCTCGAACTGGCACGTCAGTACGTGAGTCAGACCCGAGAGGCAGGCGTACTGACGCCGGTGGTCGCCGATGCCATCGAACGCGACTTGCTGGCACGCGCGGACGAGGAGCGGGCTCAGGCCCGCGCCGTCGCCGGGACGCCGGATCACCCGCGCACCGCAGTCGACGAGCGTACCGAGGGGCTCGTTGTGGCCACGGGGCGTTTCGGATCGGCCAGCCACGACGAAGCCGTGGCCCAGCAGCGCCGCCTCGGCAGTACGTTCGCTCCGCTGGTCGTCGGCGGGAAGGTGGACCCCCTCGTGGCCGCCAAGCGGCCGGCGACCGTGGTATCGAAGCGGGTCCGGGCGGTGACCCGATGACCAGCGTGAAAACCTCAAGTCCTTCCGGTGAGGTGGACGGGACGACAGAGGATTTCGCAGCCCAGGTGGCGCTGTTGACCAGGCAGGTCGCCGAACTTCAGCAGGTTGTCGCCGACCGCGCGGTCAGCGGCGTGGAGGGGCAGCCACCGGTGTCCGCGACTGTCGAGGAGTGGGTCCGCGACTACCTCCTGCCGGGATTTCCCCGACCGGTCGGCGAGGTTGGGCTGGTGCGGTGGCACTGGTGCGAGCAGTGGTGGCGCCACGACGAAGCCGTCACCCGGCTGACCGCCTTGTGGTACGGCTGGGAACACGCCCGGCTCGAGATGACCGGCATGCTCGGCTGGCTGCGTGAACTGGACCACCACCTGCCGGTGCTGCTCGGCCCCGACGGGCCATTCCGCTCCTGCGCCCCCGGCATCGACGGCAGCACTGCCCGACACAAGGCGCCTACCGTTGCTGCCTTCGAGCAAGCGCCGGAGCAGTGGTGGGACTGGTGGGATACCAAGTAGGCACAGCGGCCTTCCTCTACCCGCTGGTCCTCGACACTCGTCCTGGCGGCACGGAACTGGGGGTCGAACGGTCGACGCCGGGCACGTCCTCGGCCGTCTATGGTCGATCAGTCCACGTTCCGGAGGTAGCGCCATGGCCGAAGCCCAGCCCGCTTCGTATCGCCGTGCGGCACTATTCGTCGACTTCGAGAACGTGTACATCGGTTTGCGCAACTCAAGCCCCGACGCGGCTACGGCGTTCGCCACTGACCCGGGACGCTGGGTGCGGTGGATGGAGCAGGATCTCGGCCCATTCCGGGTCGACGACGACGAAGTCCCGCGGGTGCTGCTACGTCGGATCTGCTACCTGGAGCCGAGCCATTCCGGCAAGTTCCGTTCATACTTCACTCGGGCCGGGTTCCGGGTCGTGGACTGCCCGTCGCTGACGAGCATGGGTAAGAACAGTGCCGACATCCACATGGTGCTCGACATCCTCGACACCCTGACCCACCCGACCCGGTTCGACGACTTCGTTGTCCTGTCGACCGACGCAGACTTCACCCCGGTGTTCATGCGGCTGCGGGAGCACGACAGGACCTCGGCGATGCTGGTGAGCGGGCCGACCGCCGCCGCGCTGCAGTCGGTGTGCGACTTCGCGATTCCGGACATCATGTTCATCGAAGAAGCCTTGGGCCTGAGCCCGTCGCAAGCCGGAGTGGACCAGGTTCGAACCCCCGTGCCGCAGCCACGCGCGACCGCTGCTGCGCCGACCGACCGCGACAGCAATAACGTGCGGAACCGCCTCGAGGCGGCGGTGCGCCAGCTTGTGGCACAGTCGACGACACCGGTCGACCTCGCCTCCGCAGCACACTACGTCCGCAAGACCGTGGGCCGGGAGGCGACGACAAACTGGGCCGGGGCGGGCGGGTTCAAGCAGTTCGTCGCGGCGATCCAGAGCGACACTCTGGTGCTGGAGCCGCGCCACCCCGGCTGGCTGCTCGACCCGGCCAGGCATGAGCTGGTCCAGCACGCGAGCGCGCCGGAGATCGCCGAACGAGTGAGCCGGGTCGTCGGAGCACCGCTGATCGGCACAGACGCCTACCAGGCACTGTTCCGGTCGATCGTCGAAGAGGGCCGCGCCAACCCCGCCTTACCACAGGCGCAGGCGGAGGAGGTGATCCGTGAGGCGTGCGGCCGGCGGGGACACACGGTCACGAGGAGCGCGATCCACTTCGTGCTCATCGGCCTGAAGTACAGCGGGGTCGACTGGCGGGAAGCACGACACGACGCGGCGAACCTCGCCTCGGAGTTCGCCGGTAACGTGCTGCGGCTGACGGTCAACGCCCGGATGGAGTTGTCGGAAACGGAGCGAGCCGCGGTGTGCGCGTGGATCCAGGACGAGCACTAACCACGCCAAGCCCGCCTGCCGCTACTCATGAACTCCGACCACATCCCAACGCGCTGTCCTCGGTACGACCGCGCGCCGCCACCCTTGGACGGCGGCTGCCACCCGTGACGCGTGGTAAGCGGCAAGTCGTGCGTTGTGAGGCCACCAACTGCCGGTTCTCGCTCAGGAGGTGGGAGGCCGCCACCAGTCGATCCGCAGGTCGTCAACGCGGTCGCTGCGGAGCAGGTCGGAATCGACGGCTTCCAACTCATCAGCGACGTCTACCCACAGCTGTGTGACGGACTCCCACCGCGGTGTCGTGCCTTGGTGCTCCCGGGAGAACTCCACCAGGCATCCGTGTAGCGGACCATCACGCAGGTCGATGAATAGGCCACCTCCACCACCGTCACCAGCGATGGGCAGCCATCGGGGGAGCCAGTACAACTGGGATAGAAGGGTGCCCGCTGGCTGGGCGTTCTCGCCGGCCACGAACCGTTCCATCTCCTCACGCATGCCCGGCGGGTAAGACTCCTGCTGGACCTCCAGGTGCATCCGCCAACGCTCCACCGCGATGGACACGGGGTATGGACTTGAGAAGTCAGGGATCAGGCTTGCACTTGGTAGGCCGATACCGTGCCGGACTCCGTTGGACAGCCCCCACCAGACCCGAAGGTCGGCCGGGAGCGCCACACCAAGGGCGGTTGCAACAGTGTCGATCTCGGCTGCCGTTGCCGGCGGGTTCAGCTCCGCGCGGAAGCGGGGGGCAAACCGCGACAGCCAATCCTCGATCCGGTGCCACGCCCGTTCTACGGCAGTGTCGGTATCCATGCTGCGATCAAAGCAGGCCGACCATGGCCAGTCTTCATCGCGTGGCCGAGCCCGGATCACATACGCAACCCCCGTGTTGATCGGCTCGACCGCCAGCAAGAGGCTTCGCACATCGGCCATGACAGGGCGTTGCCTCGGCGGCCATCCTGTCGTCGCCTGGCTTACTGGATCTGTCGCACATCACCTGGCGGAGCTGCATCGCACATCAGCTGTCGGATCACACCCGAGGCGTCACCGGTGTCCCGTCACGGGACATGCGTGACGCTCACGTCCCACCTGATGCCCGACATGATCCTCAGAGGGCGCCGCGGAAACCTTCACGGTCCGCGACACGAGCGCGCATCGCGGCATGGCCGAACCGCCGGCGACGGGCTGCCACGCCCCCGTAGCGATCGGATCGCGGCAAGCCCGGATGCATCAAAGCGACCCAATTCCCCCGTCTCGCGGTTGTCGCGGCACAACGGAGGTGTGAGGCAGAATCGTGAACCGTGCCGACGTACCCCGATCCTGCTGTTCTCTATCCGGAGGTTGCTGCCGAGGGCAGCCTTGCGGCGGCGTTGCGAGCCATAGCTGTCGAGCAAGGGCTTTCCGTCCCCGTGCCGGTCACAGAGTCCAGTTCGTTGTACGGCACTCTCGTTCCGACTACCGTTCCGCACCGTGAGGAGCTGAAGGTGTCCGCCAGCTACGTAGAGCGGCGGTGGTTTATCACGGGTTGCGAGCGTGACCAAGGTCTGGCCTTGATCCAAGGAGACACGCTGGATCTCGCTCAGGTCGCTCGGGCCGCGCAGGCGTGGCATGACGGGACGCCCCTGACCGACATCCCTCAGGCCGCGTCGTTCGTGGAGTTGACCGGACGGTTCGAGGTGCCCGACCGCGATCCGACTCGGCTGGTCGAATCGGAGTGGCGGCACCTGTTGAAGGAAGCAGCGGAGGTGAGCTGGCCCGAGTACCACGCGCTAATCGAGGCCGCGTACGCCGAGCCGAGGCTACGGCAGCTCTACCCGTTCACCAGCCATTGGTCCTTGCGGTTCTCCACCAAGACCCGGCCCAACCTCTCCCGTGATGTCTTGGTGTGCTTGCATCCAAGGCGCGACAAGGACTACAGCGTCACATTGGGCTACATGGGACAGGATCTCGGCGAGACCGCTACGGCGGAGGAGGCAGTGTCATTAGCGGCGCGCAACCTGCCCGCCGACCTTGGTTCCGCGACATATGGCGCAGCCTGATCCGAGCGGGACCGGTGCTGCCGGTACGGCGGCACGCCATACACCCGCTCGGTGGCAGTTCCCTACCCCGACGGCTGTCGCGCCAGGTGACGCGCGATCGGCGGCATGAGCGTGCATTGCTGCCGAGGTCTCGTGGACGCCTGGAGGTACGTGACGACGTTGGTGCTGTCTCGCGTAGGTTCCCCAGGTGACTGTGTACGACATTGCCGCCAAGCTGCCTCCCATCGGCGTGCTGCGGGACCGCTGCAAGGCACTCGCCGTGCTGGAGTGCATCCTCGACGGTAGTGAGCCCTACTACGCCTACACCCGCTCCTGGGGTGACGACGCGGCGGCGTTGATGAACAACGGCAGCGGCGACGAGTGGGCGGTCGTGTTCACCGCCGAGGGCGCGTTCATCCGTGTGTTCGACCACGAGTCAGCGATGACGCCCTACCGCAGCCCGGACCGCGAGCTGTGGCCCGGACTGCTCGACGGCATCCCCACGGTGTTCCGACCACAGATCGAGGAACCAGCGTTCGGCGACGAGGAGGGGCAGTTCCTCGCCACCGCCGTACTGTGGCGGCTCTGCGGTGACGACCGCTGGCACGCTGGCGAAGGCATCATCTTCCCGCCGCTCCGCGGGCCGTACGACGACAACGCCCCGGACGGCTCTGGACTGCTCGAGATCCTGCTCGACGACATCGTCGGCCGGTACGTCACGTTCGCCGATGACTACTACGAGATCGAACTGGACCCGACGGTGGTCGAGCACGTCGTCGCGCACCGCCCGCTCACTGACGCCGTTGTGCAGGCTTTGAACCCAGAGATGACCGTTGCCAGGCTGCACGAGGACATCGCCGCGATTGGATACTCGATCGCGACGGCGTGACGTCAGGCCCGTAGATGGACCGCCTCGACAGCACGCTGGTCACTCAACGGCAGTACCGGAATCTGCAGCACGTGACTGGTCGGCCACGGCTTGTAACGCCCGATCGGCGGCATGAGAGCGCCTGCATGGCATGATTCACGTCATCGGGTAAGTCCGTGCGGCAGACCGCTGAAAAATTCGCTCGAAATCCGCCGTGATGGGCTTCCTGGTGAAGCGGAGCGGTCGGTGACCACCACCGTCAACCGGTCGCAACGGGGTTCACAGGGGAGGCACTGATGACGGAGTGGCCGGATCCGACGGTGTATCTGCCGTACATCGTGGAGATCGAGCAGGAAGATGGCGAGGTTCGGTCGTACCTGGCCCATTTCGTGACGATGACACCGGACTTCGTCTTCGTCCGTGATCCGGCTGGCGGGTCGGCGAGTCTTCCGACGCGCTCGGTGCGTTCGATCAGGGTCGCGGTGCAGGATCTGCCGGCAGACCATGACTCGTTGCGGGCCGAATATCCCAACGCCTATCAGCCCTGGCACCCGTTCGATGAATTGAGCCTCGAAGACATGCACAAGTCGAGGGGGACGCTCGCGTACGCGCAGCTGCGCCGCCGCCCTCCGGCGCATCTCGTCATCAAGGCGCGCGAGCGCGGCTACGACCCCACCGCCATGCTGAACGCCATCGAGAACGAGTCAAAACCGGACCCGCACTCGTTGGAGGCGCTGTATGCGAGGCGCTCCGCTGAGAACGACTACCTCGTCATCGTCAAGCCGGGAACCGATCCCTACCAAGTACTTAGTCGGCACCAGATTTCGCCCGACAACTTGTACCGCATCGTCGCCTCTTGGGGATTCGGCGCCAGGCTGACCGGCCTGCAGTTGGAACAGTCGCCGAGGGCCGGGGTCCCGGCACTTTCCGAAGACTCCGACATCGATCGCATCGAGCCCGACCCCGATCGGCTTGCACCGCATTTCCGTGCCCCACAGGAACAGCGCGTCGATGGGGAGTACATAGTCAGCGTTCGCTGCAGCGGTGATCCGCTTACCGTCGCCGCGCGAGCCGGGGTCTCCCCGAGCAGAGCAGGGCCCCGGCAAAGTCGTGACGGTGTCTGACTTGAGTGGACTGGAGTAGAAGCGCCGTTGTTGATGGCAGCAAGACGGGCATGACCGTTTCAGAAGATCATCAAGGTTCCTACGCCGTGTTGATCGCCGAAGTGAGTCATGCCCGCCCTGCCATCATCGCTGATCTCGTCGGTGTCGTGTGCACCGGCTCTGACCGTGTCCGAAGCCGCTGGCGGACTGCTCGCTGCGTTGGCCGATCTGCCTGATCCGCGGGCCCGGCGAGGTGTGCGGCACCGGCTGTCGGTGGTGGTGTCTGCTGCGGTGTGCGCGGTGGTGGCCGGCAACCGGTCGTACAGCGCGATCGCTGAGTGGGTCGCCGACGTGCCGGCGGCGACTGCGTTCGCGCTGGGCATGGCCCCGGATCGGCGTCCGTCCGAGGCGATGATCCGCCGGCTGTTGCAGGCTATAGACCCGCAGGTACTGACCGCGGCAGTCAGCGTCTGGCTTGCCAGCCGGGCTACTACCGGCACGTCGGGGCCCCGGCGAGCGATCGCGGTCGACGGCAAGACCCTGCGCGGCTCGCGCACCACCGACACCGCAGCCCGGCATGTGATGGCCGCCTGCGATCAGGCGGTCGGCGTGGTCCTGGCCAGTACCGACGTCAACGGCAAGACCAATGAGATCACCCGATTCCAGCCGCTGCTCGACCAGATCGACGACCTGCGCGACACCGTGATCACCGCAGACGCGCTGCACTGCCAGCGTGAGCACGTCGACTACCTCGCCGAACGCGGCGCGCACTGGATCCTGACCGTCAAGGGCAACCAACCGAGCCTGCACAGCCAGCTCTCCGGTCTGCCCTGGCGGGCCGTCCCGGACGCCTTCCGCGACACCGACCGCGGGCACGGCCGCCGCGAGATCCGTACCGTGAAGACCCTGACGATCTCCACCGGCATCGACTTCCCCCACGCCGCTCAAGCCCTACAGATCCGCCGCCGCAGACGGCGCCTGGACCAGCCGAAACGCTTCACCACCGAGACCATCTACGCCATCACCGACCTGCGCGTGCACCAAGCAAAACCGGCACAGCTGGCCGCATGGATCCGCGGCCACTGGTCGATCGAGAACAAGATCCACTGGGTGCGTGACGTCACCTACGACGAAGACCGATCCCAAATCCGCACCGGAACCGGACCCGAGGTCATGGCCGCCCTACGCAACGCCGCCATCAGCGCCCTCCGCACCGCCGGAATCACCAACATCGCCGCCGCCAACCGACATCACGCCCGCGACAGCAGCCGCCCCCTGGCACTACTCGGCATCACCTGACGACTTTGCCGGGGCCCTGCCGAGCAGAGTGTTCGACTTCATCAACAGCTTCTCCGCTGACATGACTGACGCTCAGGTTCAAGATCTGCGCCGGGACCCCGACGTGGTGCAGATCGAGGACAATGCGACTGTCGGGCTGGACTGCTGATCGTGCGGCTGGCTGACGTCTGACTCCGCCACGATGATGGGCGGAATGCGCTTGCAGCCGACGATGCACTGTTCTCGGCACGACAGGGCGGCGCCGAACGCGCACGGTCGGCGGCAGATGCGTGCATCTGACCATGGAAAACGAGCGTCTGCGCAGTGAGCGGACGCATTGTAGGTAGGGGAAAAATTCGAGATCGGCGATGTTGCCGGTGTCAGGGAGTCGCCACGCTCCCCGGCTGGATATGCCGACCGAGCTCCGCACCACGGCGCCCACCGGGCGGCATGTTCAGCCCCGCCGCCCCGCCGCCCCGACGGCCGTCGCAGACGATTCACAGCGGCTGATGTTCGTCCTGGATCAGCAGTGGATATGCACGTGCAGTAGCATCGCGTCGGGTGGCAGTTCCATCAGATAGAGGTCCGTGAAGTGTCGGTAGTCACGGCGAAGTCGTAGGTTGTCGAGTTGGCCAGCAAGGCCCGGTGCGCTGCTGCCCATTAGATCGGGGTCGAGCCACTCGCCTGAGAGCGTCAGCAGGCCGTCGGTCGCTAGCGCCTCGCGAGCGCGCAGAGCCATAAACTCGACCCGAGACAGGCCGAACGAGACGACGGGATCGTCACCCCGGTTACGGATCCGCTGAAACGGTGCGGTGGTAAAGCCGTATCTGTTCGCCACGGCCGCGAGGAGCGGCTGCGAGTGATAGGCCTGCCACGCCTTGCGCCCGAAGTAGTCGTGGGGTTCCGCCGAACTCTCAACGAAGTGGACAAGGGGGCGCGCCGGTGGAAAGGAGGCCGCCATCTGTTGCCACTCGTCCCACTCCCGACCGGCCGCCTCGGCGGCCGCAGTGCGGACAGCCCCCAGATCGAGCAGCGCCCGCGGCCCACCGTCGCAGTAACCCCGGCCCATGACCTCGGACGAGTCGCCGCGCACCAGCCGCGGATCGTCCTCGTACCCGCCCACGACGGGGATCCTCGCGGACCAACCGATTCGGTAGCGGTCCCACCGCCCACCCCACTCATCGTCCGGGTGCTGCGGGGCATCCCGGTCGTAAGGCCGCATCGCTGCGGCCAAGGCGACGTCGATCTCGCGGCGGTCCACCGGATCGAGACACACCGTAATGATCTCCCAAGCCATGCTGCTTCTCCTACGCCTGAGGACCCGCCGCCGGGCAGGTGGCGCCATCATTCGGCGTCCTGAGTTGATCACTGAACATGCCGCCGACCCTACTGGTCGTGACAGCGGCGGCAGCCGCCAGCTATGCCGTCACGCACGGGTACGACCCTCCGGTGCACTCAACTCGACAGACCGGCACACTCAAGCGGCACATCCGGACGCTCACGCAGGCTGGGCTCGCTACGGTCCGACGTTGCAGCCGACCGGCGACGCGCAGGATGCGGCTACTTAGAGACTTGGTTCAGGATCGATGTCCGGCCAGACTCGGTCCAGGTGCCCGGCGAGACGCTCCCACATTGCGGCTGCCCACCGGTGTCATTGGTGTGGCTCTCTCATGGCCTGCGGTCTCGCCGGGCACCGCGCGAGGAGAGGCTGGAAAGGGGTTTGTCCTGCTCGAAGTAGCGGTGCCCTCCTTGCTGACAACCCCATCCGGTTCAGCCAAGGGAGGCGCCGATGTCTGTGATCATCGGGATGGACCCGCACAAGCGCTCGGCCACCATCGAGGTCGTCGACGAACGTGCCCGGGTGCTCGCAGTGGGCAGGTACGGCACCGACAAGACCGGCTACGCGCAGATGCTCGCCGCCGGCCGCCAGTACGCCGATCGGGTGTGGGCGGTCGAGGGTTGCAACGGCATCGGCAAGCACATCGCCCACCGCCTGCTGCATGACGGTGAGACGGTGCTCGACGTACCCGCGAAGCTGTCGGCGCAGGTGCGGGTGTTCGCCAGCGGCAACGGCCGCAAGACCGACCCGGTGGATGCGCACTCGGTCGCGATGGTCGCACTGCGCACCCCGAACCTCGTGCAAGTCCAGCTCGACCCGGACCTGCAGGTGATGGGAATGCTGGTCGACCGTCGCGACGAGTTGGGCCGCGCCAGGACGCAGACCATCAACCGGCTGCACCGGCTGCTGCTGGAGCTTTTTCCCGGCGGGGCAAAGCAATTCCTGTCCGCACGACAGGCACGGGCGCTGATCGCGACCATCAAACCCCGCGACATCGTGGGCAAGACCCGGCGCCGTCTCGCCGTCGAGCTCATCGGTGAACTCGAGGGCATCGACAAGAAGATCAAGACCGCGGAGAAGGACCTCAAGGAACTGGTGGTCGCCCGCAGCTCCACCCTGATGGACCTGCACGGCATCGGCCCCTCAGGTGCAGCCCGGCTGCTGGCAGACGTCGGCGACATCCGCCGCTTCGCCGACCGCGACCGGTTCGCGTCCTGGAACGGCACCGCCCCGCTGGACGCCTCCTCCGGCGACCAGAAGCGTCACCGACTCTCCCGCGCCGGCAACCGCCGCATCAACCGCACACTGCACATCATGGCCGTCGTCCAGCTGCGCAACCGCACCGAAGGCCGCGCCTACTTCGACGCGAAGAAGGCCGCCGGGAAGACCTCCATGGAAGCCATGCGCGCCCTCAAACGCCGACTGTCCAACGTCGTCTACGCCCGCATGATCACCGACCAGAAACGCAGGCAGGCGGCGGATCCGGGAGGGCACTCGGGGACGACTCTGCAATCCAGCGTGACCGACCTAACCCCGGACATCGGCCCTTCGGACAAGCCACTTCCCGGACCCGCCACCAACCACCCTAAACCCCTGGTGTCAGCGGCGCCTTGACATAAAGGGGTGCCATGAGCGTGCAGGTGATCAAGCAGGGCCGTCAGCCTGCGGGAGCCATTGACGGATCGCTGAGAAATCCGCTTTGGTCAGGCCCAGGTATGGGTCGACACGGTGCAGCAGCGCCCGCGCCGGGTGATGAGCCGCGACCTATCGCCGGTCAGCATCAGTTATCTCGTTGTCAAGCCAGACGAACGGGCGTCCGGCTGCCCACTGGGTCAGGAACACGGTCTTTCAGTGCAGACCGTGCTCCGGATCCTCGTCGCCGTCCGGCCATTCGACCACGGGCAGGTCCGGAAGCCCGAGCCGTGGTGAGACGACCTCGTTCGCCTCCGCCATCCACGTCGTTGCCCAGATCAGCTGGCATCCCAGAGCCAACAGCCTGCGCCCGTCGTCTGGGTCAAGCCGATCGAGTAGAGGGTTGCCGGTATCATCCAGTGGCTGCATGACGGCACCGCCTAATACTCCAGCCGCACTTGCCTGATCTGGAGTTTCGACAGTTCATCGCCATGATCGGCCCTGTCCGGACGGCGGCCGTGTAGCTGCGGGTGTCGATGCTATTCGTGCGATGGGTGAGGTGATCGCACTGTCTGTCTGTTGTGGTTGGTCGTGGGAGGGGCAGGCTCCCGTGCTTGTGTTGATCGATGAGATCGTGGGCTGGCGGGCAGGGCTGGATGATCTGCTGGCACGGTTCGCGCACCGGTTCGGGCGGGCGGAGCCGCGCCGGCAGGCGCTGGCCTACCTGGTCGGGTTGCTGTCGCCCCTAGCCAGCAAGAACGGCTGGACCTTGGCAGAGGCTGCCGGTGACACCACGCCGAATCGGATGCAACGGTTGCTCAACAGGTCCGCGTGGGACCCAGACGCTGTTCGTGACGACCTGTTCGCTTACGTGACCGAGCACCTTGGCCACGACGACGGGGTGCTGATCGTCGACGAGACCGGCTTCCTGAAGAAGGGGATCAAGTCGGCCGGGGTGCAGCGCCAGTACTCCGGCACGGCCGGACGGACGGAAAACTGCCAGCTCGGGGTGTTCCTCGCCTACGCCAGCCCAGCCGGGCGCACGCTGATCGACCGGGAGTTGTATCTGCCGCGCCGCTGGTGCGATGACCCCGTCCGCCGCGCCGAGGCCGGCATCGCCGCGAGCGTCGGGTTCGCGACGAAGCCTGCGTTGGGTTTGCGGATGATTCAACGCGCCGTCGTCGCCGGCCTGCCGGCGAAGTGGGTCACCGCGGACGAGGCATACGGGCAGGACTCGAAGTTCCGGACGTGGTTGCAGCAGCAGCGCCTCGGCTACGTCCTGGCCGTGCCCCGCAACCAACGGGTCCCGACCACGGCCGGCAACTCCCGCCCGGACGTCCTCGCCGCCGCCGCGCCGGCCCTGGCGTGGAAGCGCCGCAGCTGCGGCGACGGCGCCAAAGGGCCGCGGCTCTATGACTGGGCCGTGGCCTCCCTGCCCGGCATCACCGACGGCTACAGCCACTGGCTGTTGATCCGCCGCAGCATCACCGACCCCACGGACCTGGCCTACTACCTGTGCTTCGGCCCGGCCGGGACACGCGACGAGGAGCTGATCCGCATCGCCGGGACCCGGTGGGCGGTCGAGGAGTGCTTCCAGACCGCCAAGACCGAGGTCGGTCTGGACCACTATCAGGTGCGTCGGTACGACGCCTGGTACCGGCACATAACTCTCGTTCTGTGCGCCCACGCCTACCTCGCCGTCACCGCCGCCCACGCCAAAAAGGGGGCGCCGAATCCGATGACGGCCTCATACCCCTCAGCCTCGGCGAGGTCCGCCGTCTCCTGGCACACCTGATCACCACCAACCGACCCTTCGACCACATCCATCGATGGTCACGATGGCGACGCCGACACCAGTACCGCGCCCGAACAGCCCACTACCAGCGAAGACACCGACTCCACCAGGTGCGGCTGGAGTACTAATACTCCAACGTCACTTCGCCTGTCTGCGCTGGTAGTGGGATCGTCGGGCTCTGGCTTGGGATGTTCGTCGCCAGATCGACCAGTGCAGGGTGTGCGCTGGCGGTAGCGCCGCAGCGAGGACGAAGGCGTTGAGGAGTCGGCGGATCTCGGCGACGGTCAGCGTGATGATCTCCGGGTCGGCGTCGGGCTGCTGCGCTGTGGCGGCGAGGATGGTCAGGACGGCCAGGGCGAGCATGGCCAGGGTGATGAACCGGTGCCAGCCGGTCCAACTGCGGATTTGGTAGTGGTCCAGGCCGACCTGGCCTTTCCCGGTCTGGAACAGTTCTTCGATGCTCCAGCGGGAGCCGGCGACGGTCACGAGGGTGTGTAGCGGCACCGGGCGGGGTGACCAGCACAGGTAGAAGGCCAGCTCGCCGGTGGTCCGGTTGCGACGGATGAGCAGCCACCGATGCTCACCCAGGGTGGTGGCGGTGGTGATCCAGGCCCACAGGTAGTCGCGAGGACCTTTCGCCCCTGGCCCGCAACTGTGCAGCTGCCACTCGCGGGTGGGGATCCGCTTGGCAAGGTCGTCGACGCGTACGAGGGTGCGGCCGTCGTTGACCGCCACGCGTCGGTCGCAGCCGATGGCCAGGGCGTAGCCGATCCCGCGGTGTTCCAGGTCAGCGCGCAGGCCCGGGTCGGCGCCGTAGACCTCGTCGCCGGTCACCCACCCGGCCGGAACTCCGGCGTCCAACGCGGTGGCGATCATCTGCCGGGCCAGGGCCGGCTTCGTAGCGAACCCGACCTGATCGGGAACGCCTGCGGCGGTGAGACGGTCGGGACGGTCGCACCAGGTCGTCTCCGGCATGTAGAGCCGGCGGTCGATCATCGCCCGCCCCGCTGGTGACACGTAGGCCAGGAACACCCCGACCTGGCTGTTCTCGACACGGCCGGCGGTGCCGGTGTACTGCCGCTGCACCCCGACCGAGCACACCCCTTTCTTGAGGAAGCCGGTCTCGTCTGTGACCAGCACGGCGTCGGGGTGGCCGAGTTGCTCGATCAGCCAGTCACGCACGTCATCGCGCACGGCGTCGGCGTCCCACACCGCCGTACGCAGCAGCCGCTGCATCGCCTGCGGATCGGCGTGACCAGCGCGTTCGGCCAAAGACCAGCAGGTTTTACGTTCTACGTCCGACAGCAGCCCTTCCACGAACCGTGCCGCCGTCGCACGCGGTTCCGGCCGCACGAACCGGTCAGCACCATCGAGGCGCACCGGGCAGTCCGACTCACCGCGACACCGGTCGGCGACGGCGGGTGGCGCGGCTGGACCGAGCACAGTGTCGTGTTCTGCACCCTGCGCGCCGGAGACAGCGGCCAGCCCGGCTGGCGGGTGGCGCACTACGACGTCCAGCCGGTGCGGCCATGAACAGCAGCACGGCGTGGAAATGGGGCGCCGCCGCCCTGGCCGTCGCGTTCCTCGTACCGCTCACGCTGATCATGATCGGCGGAGTGGCGGTGGTGGCGTCGCCCCCCCTACCAGTGCACCGTCGTCCCACCGTCTCCCTCAGCTAACCCTGCCGAAAGCACGGCAGACGCCTCCTGGAACCCGGCGCAGGTCGGCCACGCCGCCACCATCGTCCGGGTCGGCGCCGAGAAGAACGTGCCGTCGAAGGGGTGGACGGTTGCCGTAGCGACGGCGATGCAGGAGTCGACACTGCGGAACCTTGCCAACTCAACGGTGCCGGAATCCCTGGGCATTCCCCACGAGGGTGTCGGCCGTGACCACGACTCCGTGGGCCTGTTCCAGCAGCGGCCCGGGTGGGGCACCGTCGCGCAGCGCATGAGGCCCGACTACGCCGCCGGGAAGTTCTACGACGCTCTGGTCACGGTCAACGGCTGGGAGCACATGTCCCTGGCCGAGGCCGCCCAGGCGGTGCAGGTCTCCAAGTACCCGGACGCGTACGCGAAGTGGCAGAGCGAGGCCCAGCGCCTGGTGCAGCTCGTCCGCGGCCAGCTCGGCATCAGCTGCAGTGGGGGCGCGACCGGCGAGTGGCGAGTGCCCCTGCCCGAGGGCAGCTACAGCGTCGGTGACGGATGGGGCGCCCCCCCGGGGGAACCGCGCTCACCGCGGGATCGACCTGATCGCCCCCACCGGCACACCGGTCCTGGCGGCAGTCGCCGGCACCGTCACCTCCGCCGAGTGCACCAGCGCCTACTGCGACCGCCCCGGCAACCCCGAGCTGCCCGGCTGTGGGCTGACCGTCGAGGTCCAGCACGCCGGCGGGATGGGCACCACCTACTGCCACCTGGTCTCCCTGAGTGTCGTCCCCGGGCAGGCCGTCGACGTCGGCCAGGAGATCGGTCGCGTCGGTTCCACCGGCCACTCCAGCGGCCCACACCTGCACTACCAGATCCACCGCAACGCGCCGCCGATCAACAACAACACGGCGCAGGACCCGGCAGTCGTCATGGCTGACCTAGGCATCCGCTTCTGACCCCTACCTCCTGTGAGTGGAGATCCGATGGACCAGATCAGAGCCTGGACGATGCTGTTCCACCTGCAGTCCCGCATACCCGGGATGTCCGTGGATCGGCTGGCCGTACCCATCAGCCAAGCACTGACCGGACGAATGCCCACGTCACCGGCCGCCGAACGCGCCGTCGTCGACGCCGCGTGGAAGTCCGGCTACCGGAGCGGCGCGGAAGCCGGCCACCGGCGAGCCGTGGAAGGTTTCCAGAACGCTGCCTTTGACGCCATGTCCCGACTCACTCGCACCGGAATCGACGACCCCGACGCCCGCAACCTCCTATGGGCGGTGGCAGAAGCCGCCACCGTCATCGGCCGGACCGGCCCTCAGAACACCCCCGGCCGTGCCCGCGAGAGCGCCCACGCGGCCGCCCGCACCGACTACCCCGACCTGAGTCCCATCGCCGCAGGCGTCGTCGCCGGCTGGAACCACGGCCAGAGGCAGGGGCGGCAGGACGCCCGCCATTCCACCAGCCAAGCGATCTACGCCGCCTTGGCCAAGAAAGTCGGCGAGCACCAGATCAGCAGGACTCAGATCGACGGACGACCCGCCGTGGACTGGTTCGTCGACGTCATCGGCGGAGTCCTCAAGGCCCCGCCCGAAGAACCCACGCTCCCATCTTTCCCGGTCGCTTCCACAGTGGCCGCCGCTTTCCGGCCATTGCCGGCCAGCCACACCGCTGCCCCCACCGTGAGTCCGGCGGCCGCCGTTCCCCAACCGGCATCGCCCCGGCGAAGCCGCTGACGAATTCCCATCCCAGCCTCGCCGCCCAGCCACGCCAACCACCACCACTGAAGGGACCGCGATGAGTATTCAGCCGCAACTTGACCGAGACGCCATCATCACCGCGCTGCAGGACCAGATCGACGACCTCACCGCGACCTGCGAGGCGCAACAGCGCCAGCTCGACGCCCAGCAGAGGCTCATCAACCAGCTTGCCACCCGGATGGGCCTGCACCAGGACGGATCGGCGGGACGCTGACATGGCTACCCGACGAGGGACGTCGCCAAGCGACAAGCAGCGAGAACAATGGGCCGCCGAACGACGGGCCAAGCTCGCCGACCTCCACGAGCGCGTCGTCGCGGAGGTCGGCAAGATCACGGACAGCGATCAGTGGCGCCGGTGGCTTCAGTTCGCCGCCAAGTTCCACGGCTACTCCTTCAACAACGTCTTGCTGATCATGGCACAGCGCCCAGATGCAACGTGGGTCGCCGGCTACAAGCGGTGGAAGACCGAGTTCGGCCGGCACGTGCGCAAGGGTGAGAAGGGCATCGCCATCCTGGCCCCGGTCACGAAGCGCGTGACGGACGATCCGCAGGAAAGCCCCGAGGACCGCAGCGAGCCCACGAAGCAGGACCCTCAACTGTCGGCGGCGGAGCAGACCGCCCAGCCGGCGCGAGTCCTGCACACGTTCAAGCCCGTGGCCGTCTTCGACATCAGCCAGACCGAAGGTCCGGACATCGATGTGCCCGGCGGACCTGCGTTCGCTGACGTTATGCCCCAACTCCTCGAGGGCCAGGCGCCCGCAGGGTTGTACGACCAGTTGGTCATGCTCGCCGAGGAGCGGGGATACACCGTTGAGCGCGGTGACTGCCGAGGCGCGAACGGGTTCACCGACTACACCAACCGGTTGATCAAGGTCCGCGACGACGTGGACGACGCCCAAGCCGTCAAGACGATGATCCACGAGCTCGGACATGTGGACCTGCACACGCCGAGCGACTTCGGTTGGGAGACCACCCGCGGCTGCCGGGGCGAGCGGGAGGTCGAGGCCGAGAGCGTCGCGTTTCTGGTCGCCGAACGCTACGGGCTGGACACCTCGACGTACACCTTCGCCTACGTCGCGCTGTGGGCACAGCGCGCCGCCGAGCAGACCGGCCAGAGCCCAGAGGGCATTGTGCAGGCCGCCGGCCAGCGCATCGTCTCCGCCGCGTTCCGCATCACCGAAGCCGTCGACATCAACGGCACCCCCGACGGCGCCACCGTCGCACCGGCGCTGGCCGCCCAAGTGACCAGCGGTGTACGCCGCGCCTCAGCGGCGCGCGCCACCGCCGAAGCCTCCGCCAGCCGTGCGACCGCCAGCATCGACCAGCCGCTTGTCGCAGCCGCGCGCGCGTTTCCGCCGCTTTTCCGAACGGTGCACGCCGACGACCTAGCTCCAACCCCGGCCGCTGCCAACGCCGTCACCGCCCGGAGAGGAACGCGCCTACCATGAGCCCACTCCGCCACGGTGGACTTCTCGGTGCGCGCCTTGCTCAGGACCCACAACCGATTCGTCGTCATGGCTATGACGGCCGAGATGGGCTCCACCGGGGCGGCCATAAAGGGACCCACCACGGGCGGCCTCGCCGAGAGCCAAGTAACGGTGCGTAAGTGTCAAGACTGCTGGTGTGCCGCACACGACAATGCGCGGATCTGTCGATGAGCGGACACGACGTGGCCACGCAAACCAGTTGACGGCACCGGCAGGATGCTCGGTGTGCGTACGTTCAGTGACCTGGTCGATGAGGCCGCCGCAGTGGACGTGTCCGGCTGGGACTTCGGCTGGCTCGAAGGCCGGGCGACGGAAGAGCGGCCGCCGTGGGGATACTCGCGGTTGATCGCATCGCGCCTGCCCCAGGTCACCTCGGCCCTGGACATCGACACCGGTGGCGGCGAGATCATCGCCGAGGTGCCGCACCTACCGCCGAGAATGGTCGTCACCGAAGGCTGGCGCCCGAACGCCGAGCGCGCCCGTCGGGCGTTGTCGCCCCGCGGTGTCGAGGTCGTGCCCGTCGAGCAAGGCCGGCCCCTGCCCTTCCCCGACGCCAGCTTCGAGCTGGTGACGAGCCGTCATCCGGTGGACCCCGACTGGAACGAGATCGCCCGCGTGCTCACCGATGACGGCACGTACCTCGCTCAGCACGTCGGGCCGGCCTCCACGTTCGAGCTCATCGAGTTCTTCCGCGGCCCGCTGCCGCGGGAGCGGCTCGGCCGTCACCCCGATCGTGAGGCCGCGGCAGCGCGGGCGGCCGCGCTCGAGATCGTGGACCTGCGCACCGCTCGTTGCCGGATGGAGTTCTTCGACATCGGCGCGGTCGTCTACACCCTGCGCAAGTGCGTGTGGTGGGTGCCCGACTTCACGGTGGAGCGGTACCGGGACACCCTCGAGCGACTGGACGCCCACATCCGCCACCACGGCGCCTTCGTGGCCCACTCGACTCGGACCCTCGTCGAGGCCAGACGCGCACCCCGCTGAAACGCTGCACCGGCTCGTCGACCCAGACGCGGTGACCGCTCGCATCGTCGCCTCGACCGCAGGATGGGACTCCCCCAGCCGACTGAGGCCGACACGCGCTCATGCCGCCGATCGCGCTTGCCAGCGAGGCGTTCTGAGAGACGGGACGCTGCTTGCCCGTACGATCTCGGCCGTGCACACCACCCCGCTGGCTCCGATCGATATGGACGCGGTCTTCCCGCAGTTGCGTGCGTTCGCGCGGACGACCATCCGGCTGCATCCACGCAAGGGCTCGCCGTCGGTCGAGCAGAGCTCCGTGGGCGGGTCGCTGCTGTGGCCGGCGAACGAGCCCTGGCCAACCTGTGACGGTGAAGGTCTGGACGATCATCCCGCCGAGGCTGAGGTGCCACTCGTGCCGGTCCTGCAACTGCTCGCCGACGATGTGCCCGAGCTGCCATTCCCAGAGGGCTCGGACGTGCTGCAGGTGCTGTGGTGCCCCTTTGACCATGATCCCTGGAGTGCTCCGCTTCCGCGCTTGCGCTGGCGGCGACGATCAACGATCGGACCCCGACTGGCGGCGATGCCCACGCCACACGAGGACGCCGAAGCGTGGTATGTGCCCGACGCGTGCGTCGTCGATCCCGAGCGGGTGGTCGAGTACCCGTCGTACGACCTGCCGCATGAGGTGTGGTCGCAGATCCAGGAAGCGGCGCGCCGGGTCGAGGCTGACCACGGCTGGGAGTACGACACCGACCTGGCGGTCGCTTCCGGGATCAAGGTCGGCGGCTACCCCGGCTGGACGCAGTCGCCTGACTGGCCGGTTTGCATGTGCGGGGTTCGGATGGAGCATCTGCTCACCATCGCCACCTGGGAGTTCAGCCGGGGCGACGAGCGACGTTGGGTCCCGCTGGAGGACCGGCCCGCAATGATCGGATGGGGCTTCGACAGCCCGGATGACCATCCGTGGCGGTCGCTTCAGAACCCGGCAGGATTGATGCTCGGCGACGCCGGCGGCGTCTACATCTTCGTCTGCACATCATGTCCAGAGCGTCCCCACGACCACCGATTCGACTGCTCCTGACCCGACAGGAGTCACTGACAGCGCCCGAACCGGCATCCGGATTTGCCGCCGATCGTGCGCGCTCTCCGCTGCGGTGGGCCTCCCCGTCAGTAGCAGCCGCAGCTCCGGCGAGGTGCGGACCTTACGATTGCTCTGGCGGCCGCACGTGTGGAGCCACTCGTTCTTCAGCAGCGAGGTTGTCACGCCAGTAGCGGTAGACCAGGCCGGGTACCACCTCAACCGACCCTGCTGCGACGAGACAGGCCAGAAGATCACCCCCGACCGGTGCGTCGACGTCGAAGGCAACGATCGCTGGTGGCTCTTCACCGACGTGCCGACGCACCAGTGCGCGCTCGTCGAGGGTGGATTCCCGGAACCGAGGATCCCGGAATTGGGTCGGGCAGGCCATGTATGCGACGTCTGTGAAGACCACCTCGAGACCGTGGTGGTAGGTCAGGTCGTGTCCCGCGGCCAACCGAAGCTGGGAGCCATCGAAGTGCAGCACGTCCCAATCCCACCAAGATCCCTCAGGCAGTTCGATCACACCGTCGATTCTCCCATCGGTGATCAGTCAATGGATCGAGTCGGCATCCGGATCTGCCGCCGACTGCGCGACTGCGGAGGCGAGCGCTGTCAGCACAGCGGTGATCGGTACAGCACTTCGACGTACCTGATCTCGTCGTGGACCACGTCGAGGATGAGGTAGCCCGGCCATGGCGCGTCGAGGCAGACATTGCGGTGGCCATCGCCGTAGGCCTCAGCCGGCTTCGGCGCGGTGTGGAAGCTCTGGCAGAAGTCGTCCCCGCAACCGCACATCTGCACGACTCGCAGCCGCCCGACCTGCTCCGCCAGCCGTTTCTCGCCTTCGGCCGCGAGCGCCGCGGCGAGTTCGGCGGTGAAGACCGGCCACCTGGCAGAGAGCAACGGTGCGTGCGCCGGATGGTTTTCCACGAGGAGGCAAGCTACCGGTGCGATGCCCCGAGCACACACTCATTTGCCGCAGTCCCGGGGGATACTCGGCATATCTCCAAGTTTAAATTAGTGTAGCCGCATCCAGGCTTAGGTCGATACTGTCTCGCCGTGGTGCAAGCCAGGCGGTACCCCTATGTCGGTCCGGCCGAGTTCCGCGACCGGGTGACCGCGGTGGACGCTGTTGCCGTGGACTCAGTTGCCTCGCTCGACGAGTGGCTGGCCCGGCGCGACCGCGGAGACCTCGCCGAACCGGTCACGTTCGTCGTTGCTCTCGATGGCGTGCTCAGACTGGCGCCGCGTCGTAGCGAACACATCGCCCTCGCGGGCGGGCGGGACGTACTCGCCGCCGGTGAGATGGCGTTCACCCCCGCAGGCATCGGTTGGCGCGTCGCGGAGGTGACCAACCAGTCGACTGGCTACTGCCCCGACCCGGACTGCTGGCCCGCTGTGGCCAAGGCGCTCGCCCGAGTCGGCGTACCGCATCCTGGCGGCTTCACCGACCGGGTCACCTTTCGCCGTTGCCCGAGCTGCGGCGAGCGCAACATCGTGCGGGACAAAGACTTCACGTGCGTCCTGTGTGCGATGGCGCCCTGCCCGCGCAGTGGAACCTTACCTCCGGCTGACGGTATCCGGATCTGCCGCTGATCGCGCTGTCGGTCGAAGCGCCGATATGCACGTTTATCGTGGCCGGATGCTGGATCTCCTCCCCCACGGCCGGGCCGGACACCGCTATCTTGTTCCGCGGATCGTGGGGAGGGGATCGGCGATGGCGGATCTGCGGGGACTGGTGGGGGAGATGGCGTCGGCGCTGGCCGGCACCGACATTGCGGTCCTGCAAGGGCGTTACCAGCCCCGGGGCGGCAGCTCGCTGCACACGTTCGATGCTGCCGGGCGGTCGGCGTTCGCGGACACCGGGTTCGCCATGCACGACCTGCTCCGCCGGGTGGACGAGGTGCTGCGCCCGGACGGGGAGGACCGCCCGCTCGTCGTCGAACTCGCCCGCGACGGGGCTGGGCGCGCCGAGCTGCGATACACCTTCGACCTTCCCGCCGTGGCGCCGGTGCGGCTGGTGCTCGATCCGGCCTACCGGCACCCCAACCACCCGGCCTCGCCGATGCCGGCGCCGCCCGGTATCGCCGTCACCGACCGGCCCACCGACCCAGAGGTCCTCGCCACCATCCGGGGCCTCGTCGCGGAGTTCGTGAGCGAGAACACCCGGAAGACGGGGCGCACGCCCGAGTTCGGCGCCGGGCATTCGGAAGAGGACATTCGCGCCGCCGAGGCGGCGATGGGCCTGCGGCTGCCCGAGGACCTTCGGGCCCTGTACCGCACGGTGTCCGGCGATGAGGAGTACGGGCTGCTCGGCGCGGGGGCCCTGCTGCCGTTGGACTCCGTGGTGGCGGCGTACCTGGCCGGCAGGCCCGGGGCCGGCTTCGGTCCCGACGACCTGTTCGCGGTGTTCCCGGTCGTCTATGAGGCGTACCCGCCGGGGCGGGTGCGGCGGGTGTCCCGCAACGACTGGTGGGTGGAGGTCGGCACCGACTGGGGCGGGAACTACTGCATGGTTGACCTCGATCCCGGGCCGAAGGGCACCTGCGGGCAGATCATTCAGTACGGCAGGGACTTCTACGGGCCGGTGGGGTATGTCGCCGAGTCCGTGACCGCGGCGCTGCACGACGTGCTCGCGGCGCTACGGGACGACGGTACCCCCCGGCGCGCCTCGGCCCATCCGCAGTACAGCCACTCCGAGCAGGTGGGGGAGCGGCGGATCGCCGACGTCGTCGCCGGGCTCGACGTACAGGAGCTCTACCTCAACGAAGGGACTACCCTCCATCTGGCGGAACTCGCGCCGCTCCGCCGCCTGCGCAGCGTCTCGATCAACCGTGCGACAGCGGTCACAGCGGCCGTGTCGCCCGGCGTGCCGGTCGAGTGGCTGTCGATCGACGCCGCCGAGATCGACCTTTCGTCACTGGGCGGGCATCCGACCCTGTGGGGACTGAAGCTCGCCTCCCGCTCCCCGGTCGCGATCGGGGCGCTGGCCAACCTGCCGGCCCTCGCCCACCTCGACCTGTCCGGGGCCCACGTGAGCGACCTGTACCGGGTCGCGGACTTGCCCGGCCTCCGGGTGCTGGAGCTCAGCCTGGCCCAGTGGCGGGAACTGCGCGAGCGCGATGCGCTGCCGACCGGGCTGGCGGCCGCAGCGCTGAACGGATTCGCCCGGCTAAAGGAAGCCGACGAGTGGGCCACCTGGCTGCGAGGAGCCGCCGGCCCGCGGTGAGCGGGCGATCACGTACTTCTTCTCCTGCTCGTCACGCGTCGACCAAGATTGGGTGCACGGATAAGTAGGCACCCCTTTATGTCAAGGCGCCGCTGACACCAGGGGTTTAGGGTGGTTGGTGGCGGGTCCGGGAAGTGGCTTGTCCGAAGGGCCGATGTCCGGGGTTAGGTCGGTCACGCTGGATTGCAGAGTCGTCCCCGAGTGCCCTCCCGGATCCGCCGCCTGCCTGCGTTTCTGGTCGGTGATCATGCGGGCGTAGACGACGTTGGACAGTCGGCGTTTGAGGGCGCGCATGGCTTCCATGGAGGTCTTCCCGGCGGCCTTCTTCGCGTCGAAGTAGGCGCGGCCTTCGGTGCGGTTGCGCAGCTGGACGACGGCCATGATGTGCAGTGTGCGGTTGATGCGGCGGTTGCCGGCGCGGGAGAGTCGGTGACGCTTCTGGTCGCCGGAGGAGGCGTCCAGCGGGGCGGTGCCGTTCCAGGACGCGAACCGGTCGCGGTCGGCGAAGCGGCGGATGTCGCCGACGTCTGCCAGCAGCCGGGCTGCACCTGAGGGGCCGATGCCGTGCAGGTCCATCAGGGTGGAGCTGCGGGCGACCACCAGTTCCTTGAGGTCCTTCTCCGCGGTCTTGATCTTCTTGTCGATGCCCTCGAGTTCACCGATGAGCTCGACGGCGAGACGGCGCCGGGTCTTGCCCACGATGTCGCGGGGTTTGATGGTCGCGATCAGCGCCCGTGCCTGTCGTGCGGACAGGAATTGCTTTGCCCCGCCGGGAAAAAGCTCCAGCAGCAGCCGGTGCAGCCGGTTGATGGTCTGCGTCCTGGCGCGGCCCAACTCGTCGCGACGGTCGACCAGCATTCCCATCACCTGCAGGTCCGGGTCGAGCTGGACTTGCACGAGGTTCGGGGTGCGCAGTGCGACCATCGCGACCGAGTGCGCATCCACCGGGTCGGTCTTGCGGCCGTTGCCGCTGGCGAACACCCGCACCTGCGCCGACAGCTTCGCGGGTACGTCGAGCACCGTCTCACCGTCATGCAGCAGGCGGTGGGCGATGTGCTTGCCGATGCCGTTGCAACCCTCGACCGCCCACACCCGATCGGCGTACTGGCGGCCGGCGGCGAGCATCTGCGCGTAGCCGGTCTTGTCGGTGCCGTACCTGCCCACTGCGAGCACCCGGGCACGTTCGTCGACGACCTCGATGGTGGCCGAGCGCTTGTGCGGGTCCATCCCGATGATCACAGACATCGGCGCCTCCCTTGGCTGAACCGGATGGGGTTGTCAGCAAGGAGGGCACCGCTACTTCGAGCAGGACAAACCCCTTTCCAGCCTCTCCTCGCGCGGTGCCCGGCGAGACCGCAGGCCATGAGAGAGCCACACCAATGACACCGGTGGGCAGCCGCAATGTGGGAGCGTCTCGCCGGGCACCTGGACCGAGTCTGGCCGGACATCGATCCTGAACCAAGTCTCTAAGTAGCCGCGAGTCGCGCGTCAGACGGCCAGCATGTCGGTGTGTGGGGTGGTCAGATCTGGTGCTCGACCCGATGCCGCAGGTACTCATCTGGATGGGTGCGGGCGATGCGAATCGCCTCGGCCACCGTCTCGTGCAGATCCTCGGGGTACTGCTTCCCACCGAGGTCGAGCCCTGGAAGAATGCACCGGCGGACATCCAGGTCCTCGTTGGTGACGAACACGCGTAAGGCGGTTTCGTGCCACTCCTGGCGGAGGTCGGCGAACGCGTCGTACTCGGCTTTACTCTCAGCCGTCGGGGAGCGGGAGCCGGCGAGGTAGGTGAGGGGAACCTGCGTTCAGTACCAGACTCGCGCTGCGCCGGCCCGTTCAGCGTTGGTGCCCGTCCGGAGATGTTCGAGCAATGCGTTCGCGCTTACGTGGGCGCTGGGAACGAGGCCGTGTAGGTCGAGCGCCTGCTGGCCCCGTACCCGTGTAGCCGGACGACGAGCTTCGCCCGGCTCGGCCTGCGGCTTCGGATGTTGGCCGCCCAGGCCGTACTCGACGCGCGCCGGCCCGGCGGTGTCATCCGCCGTCAGCAGGGCAGGGGTGCCTTGTCACCGACCCCCAGACTTGGATGCGCGAACTCTGAACTTCCGTGTGTTGACCCATTCCGGCGCTGAGTGTGCGATTATCGCACCATGGCTGATGGCTGGGACTGGCCCCTCGTCGGTGAGCAGGTACGACAAGCCCGCCTGTCGTTGGGGATCTCGCAGCAGGATCTCGCGGCGATGGTGGGGCTAGACCGCACCATGTTGGCCAAGGTTGAGGCTGGCAGCCGCCGTTTGGACGGCTTGGAGCTGGCTCGGCTTTCCAAGGCACTGAAGGTCTCGATGGAGTACTTGATTGAGCCGCCGCCAGCGGTGTTGTCCCGGCGGGCAGCACCGCTGACCGAGGAAACCGACACTGAGGCGGCACGGTCGTCGGAACGCCTCGAAATCGCCATGGCTGAGTGGCTGCGCAATGTCCAGCAGTTGCTGGACCTTGGCGTATTGCGTGCCCGTCCGCTGCTTCGCTATCCGCACCCGGTGGCATCCGGGGATGATGCGCGTCAGGCCGCCCGGTGGTTGCGACAGCGGTTCGAGCTCGGCGATGAACCGATCGACAGCATCATGGACGTCTGTGAGCGCGCAGGTCAGTGGGTTCTGGTCACCGACCTGCCAGGCGACGGCGCATCGCTCATCGAGGGCGACATCGCCGTTGCTGTCGTGAGCACTACGGGCGATCCTGGCCGCCGTCGGGCTACCGCTGCGCATGAGTTGGGGCATCTCATCATTGGTGATGAGTATTCCGCCGACCTCGGCGTGAGTGCCTCACGTGCAGAACGGGAGGCGGTGATCGATGCCTTCGCCGCGGAACTGCTGCTGCCCGTGCAAGCAATTGCCGCAGCCGGAGCCCGTGGGACGGTGAGCCGCGATCAGATCGTGAGCTATGCGGCTCGATACCGTACCTCTTGGTTGCTGGCGTTGCGGCAGGCTGAGCAGGCAGGGACCATCGACCCAGAGACGCGTGGGTCCTGGGGCCGGGTTCGGCCGACCCACGTGGAGTTCATGGAGGCGTTGGGCTGGGCGCCGCAGCCCGACCTTGCGTCGGTACGGGTATCGCCCGCCTACGCAAAGGCCGTGATGGAGGCGTGGCGGAACAGACGAATCACCCGGGCCAGGGCTCTGGAGTTGATGCATGGCCACATCGCCGAGGCGGATCTACCGCAGGACGACGACCTGGAGATCGCGCCGTGAGCGGGTCGGCGCAAGCCACCTCTGTCTTTGTGCTCGACACGATGGTTCTCAGCCACTTCACCCTCGCTGACCGCCTAGACGTCTTGCAGGATCTGCTGCTCGATGCCGATTGCTGGACGACTCAGGTGGTTCGGGAGGAGTTGCGGGCGGGATCTGCGGATCATCGTGAACTGGCCGTCGCTTGCGAGGCGGACTGGCTGACCACTGCCCAGCTGGACACGCTCGATGAAGTGCGGTGCTTTACCAAATGGGCCGCGCGGCTCGGCTCGGGTGAGCGCGACCTCGGGGAAGCGTCCGTCCTTGCGGCCGCCGAACTGCGGGGAGGGGTGGCCATCACGGACGACAGGAACGCGACGCAGGTCGCCCGTGCCCACGGCGCCCGCGTCCACGGCACCATCTGGCTTCTCGCGGGGGCCTGCCGGGACGGCAAGCAAACCCTGACGGCTGCGGGGAATCTCATTGAGGCACTGAGAGTAACCGGTGCTCGTCTGCCCTGCTCTGGAGCGGAGTTCCCGGACTTTGCCCGTAAGCACAACCTCCTGTAGTCGCTACTGACAACTTCATGGCTTAACGGAGGGCAGTGCCTTATACGCGGCGGCTAGAGTCTTCGCGTGGTCGACCGGAAGCTGCTCTTGTCCGACCTGCAGAAGTAGTCCCGACCAGCACAAGACCGCCTGGCGCACCCGGGTGGAGGCTGGCTGCGCGAACGCGGCGGTGAGCTGCCGCGAGTTCAGATCGCCGAGGATCTGCTAACCCAGGTGCGGATCAGCAAACGCTCGACGTCGCGGGGTAGTGCATTGAGATGCTTCTATAGCTGTCAAGTGCTGGCCATGGCTGGGTTGGCTCCGTTCAGGGTCCGGAAGAGTTGCCTGCTGATGTAGCGCTTGAGGCTGCGCATGATCTCGCGTTTGGTGCGTCCTTCGCGGGTGCGGCGGGTGACGTAGTCGCGGGTTCGCGCATCGTGGCCCATGCGGACCAGCGCGACGGTGTAGAGCGCTCGGTTGAGGCGTCGGTCGCCGCCGCGGTTGAGCCGGTAGCGGTGGTATTGCCTGAGAGGGCTGGTAGAGGTGACGCGCCGGCCAGGGCGGCGAACGCCGCTTCGGAGCGGACGCGTCCGGGGTGGGACCAGGCGAGTAGAACGGTGGCGGCGACGATGGCGCCGACACCGGGTAGGGCGAGCAGTTGCGGTGCTTGCGCGGTGACGGTTTGGTGCAGTGCCGTGTGGTTGGCGGCGAGTTCTGCGTCGAGAGCGCGGATGCGCCGGGCCAGTCGGATGGCCTCGGCGCGGCAGATGGCCAGGGTGTCGTTGTCGCTTCGGGGTGCGCCAGGCCGTGACGGTCGCGATGGTTGTGGTGGTCAAGGTGCGGCGGGCATCAATGCCGAGATCGACGGTGCGTAGCAGTGCGGTCAGCGTGTTGATCACGCGGGTGCGCTCGCCGCTGATCTGCTCGCGGGCTGCGGTCAGGATTCGCAGGGCGGTGCGATCGCCGGTCGCTCGCGGCCAGCACAGGTGGTTGACGTCCAGGCTGCGAGCGGCTTGAGCTATCGCGACGGCGTCCACGGCGTCGCTCTTGCCGCGGCGGCGGCGGGTGGAGGCCGGGACATCAGGTGCCTCAGCGACGGTCAGGCCGGCTGCGACCAGCTGCTCGGTGAAGGTGGCGCCATAGGATCCGGCGCCGTCGATGACGATCAGTGCCGGCGCTTGCTGTGTGTGGCGTTGGATCCAGCCGATGGCACGGCGCAGCCCTGCCGGGCTGACCGGAAACTGGGCCTGCTGCATGACCACGCCGGACGCTGCTCAGCCAACGGCCGGCTGAAGTCGCGGACCGGGCCGTCCCTAGGCACTGGGAAGGGGACGAAGGGATCGCGGTTGACGCCAACTCCCGGCCCACGTCACGGATCGTGCGACCGGAGTCGAACACCAACGCCGCCGCTTGGCGCCGGAACTCCTCGGGGTAATTGCTCTGTTGAGTCACGGCAGTTTGTCACTTCAACGTGTTATCGGCGGTGCCCCTGATGTGGGGCAGCGACCGGGCTCGCGCAGGCATTGATGTCCACCGCATCGAACGCGATCTGAGGTGCTGCTCACGGCAGTTCAGCGACAATGGGTCAACGCCACAACGGGAGCCTGCGCGGCAGGTCACGCACTTAACTTTCGCTGGTCACGACCCTGGTCGCAGGCTTGGCCCGCAAAGGGGAATGGCGGCGGCAGCCATCAACATTGCGGTACCGGCGACTATCCAAGCGTCCTAATTTATGCACTTATCAGCATCCTCCGGCATGCCGTGATGCAACTGTAATGTAACTGGGGGTCAAGGGGCCGTCGGTTCGAATCCGGCCGTCCCGACGCAGGTCAAAGGGCTGATCCGGACATCGGATCGGCCCTTTCCGCGTTCTGGGGACCACGCCGGTCAAGTGCGCCGCCCGGTAGCGCTCCTTGACCGCTGGTCAAGTCTCATGCGGGCCTGCACATTGTTCCCTACCTGCATTTTGGCGGCCGGCAAGCGGGCCGCGTCGCCTCGGCCTCGGCCTGCTGGCGGCGCAGGCACCGGCATCGTCCGGTCCGGCCGGCAACGCTGACGGGGCACAAACCGTGAAGACGCGGGCTCTGCCCGAACCCCGGCCTCCTCAGAGGTCCGCGTCGAAGTAGTCGCCAGCATGGTGACTGATGGAACCCGTGGGGCTTTGCCCGCGTCTGTGATTGCATGAAACTGCGCGCCGCGATTCTGGTTGCCCTGACCACTCTCAGCCTCGGCCTCGTCGTGCTGGTCTCACCGGTGCAGCCCGCTTGGGCCTGCTCTTGCGCCTTGCGGCCCGACCAGGAGGACGATCGGGCGGACCTTATCGTCGTCGGCACTATCACTGCGGTGACGGACAGAGGCGTCCAACTCGCGGTCGAGTCGGTCGAGAAGGGCAGTCGGTCAGTTGCCACGCTCAGGCTGGCCGTGAGCCGCAGCGAGGACAGCTGCGGCTACGACTTTCGCGCTGGCACCCGATATCGGGTGAATTCCATCGACGGCGCCACTGGGCTGTGTTTCGGGATCCGGCAGTTGCCGGGCACGCCGTCCGCGGACGCAGCGGCCCCGACGCCGGTCACAGCAGCACCTGCGCCTGCTCAGTGGCCGGGCCGTTGGTGGTTCGCGGCCGCTGCGATGCTGACAGTCCTCGCCGCTGGATTGGTCGCCGTGGCCCTGTGGCGGCATCGGACCAGAGCGCAGTCACCGAACGCGTAGGCCAGCCACGGGCCAGTAGCTGGTTCGTCGAACGGGTGACCAAGCGGCATCACCGGGTCCCCGAGCGCGTCAGCGCCCGGGGACCACGTGGGGACCACACGTCATGCTTGATGGTGGACGTTAAGCCGTCGGACGAACAGCTTGATCATGGGCATAGCGTGTGTGACGTGCGTGGACGTGTGGCGAAGCGTCCTGGGGGTCAAGGGGTCGTCGGTTCGAATCCGGCCGTCCCGACAAGGTGAAACAGCAGGTCAGCGGGCTGGTCCGACGCATCGGGTCGGCCCTTCTGGCTTCCTGGGGACCACGTCGGTCAAGTGCGCCGAGCCGGTAGCGCATCTTTGACCGCTGGTCAAGTTTTAGGTGGCTACTCGGGTCATCTGCCGAATTGTTCGTTCTCTGTATCAAGGCGGCCCGCAAGCGGCCGCGCCGGCTCGGCCCCGGCCTGCTGGCGACCTTCGGCCGGCATCGGCCGGGCCGGCCGGCCACGTTGACGGATGACAAGACCTCGAAGACCTCGGGGCTCCGCCCCGAACCCCGGCCCTCCTCAGAGATCGGCCGGGCGGATCACCTCGCCGGGCACCACAAGGGCTATCAGCCTCCCCGGACCGGGCCAAGGTCGTTCGTCCGGTAGGGCGCTCCACCTTGTCCCGGTCCGGGGAGGCTGGACGGTCTGGCGACTGCCCGACGAGGAGATCCGCTACCTACCCTTGGAGCCGTTGCGCCCAGTACACCTGCCCGTCCGGCCCCATATAAACCAGGGCCAACAGCAGGTCCGAAATCGCAACCGGGGCAGTGGGAACATGGGCCGCCGCCCGTAGCGGCCCCTCCACATACGGAAAGGGTGCGACGAACGTTAGCGGCGAAGCCTCCCCGTCGGACACGGCCAGTCTGGAGCCGTAGCTCCACCAGCTGTTTCCCTCTTTGACGTCGCCTGCGCCCTGTAGCCAGGAGTAGCGCTCGGCGATCTTGTTCTCGACGCTGGCGCTCCCGAGGTCGACGGCCTCCTGCCGTGGCGACGAGGCGCTGAAGTTTCCCGGCTTGAGGTTGGTGCGCTTGTCAATGAGAAAGATCGCGAAGTACCCGCCATCGAGTGGCTTGGGCGGGGTCTGCCAAGAAACCCGCCCGAGCACCAACTGGTCGCGTCCGTTGGAGACCGGTACCTTCTCGCCGAGCGCGGCCTGAGCCTCCTCGGGGCTGACGAACTGAAGTGAGGACTTGATGGCCAGCGCTTCCGGGCCGTACGGCGGGTGGTTGTGCCACCAGCGCCAGCCAACGAAGGCCATCACCGCCAGGATGACCGCCAACACCAGCCCGGTCCTTCGCCACGTCATGCGCGATAGTGAACCATGCGATCACCAGACGACCAGCCATCCGTAATCTTCTTCCAACTCGAAGGCCGGCATGGGCCACCCATGGGCCAGTAACCGTGGCGCGCAGCGGGCACCAGCGGGCACGAGACGCAACCAGGCCAGCCGGCGCCCGCAGGCGTTTCGGGCATTACGGCTCCTTGATCGCGCTCTTCCGGACTGACGATCTACCTTTGCTGGCCGCTGGAAGCTAGCTCCCACCGCCACCTGCATCGCCGCCACCGCCCTCGTCCGGCGGAGGGTGAAGCAAATCAGGAGGCCCGTCGTCGGACCGGGAGTTTCGTAGCTTCAACAGAGCGATCACCATGAGTACCAGGAGGGGCAGCAGGATCGCGACAACAACAACAAGCCTCACCGCCTCGATCACTGACACCATGAAACGAGCCTAGATCGCCGGGGGCGGAGTCCCAGCGGCGCAGTCCGCATCTAAGGCGTGTTTCATAAGCCGGTCAGAGCCACTCGGTGATGATCGTGATGGTCAGGACGGCTTGGAAGCGGACTGCCAATTTGTCGTATCGGGTGGCGACGCCGCGGTGGCGTTTGAGTCTGTTGATGCCGTTCTCGACGGCGTGACGTAGCCGGTAGAGGTCCTTGTCGAAGGCGGGTGGGCGCCCGCCCTTGGAGCCTTTGGCTTTGCGGTGGGCGTCCTGGTCGGCCTTGCTGGGGATGCAGGCCTTGATCCCGCGTGAGCGCAGGTGACCGCGGTTGCCGCGGCTGGTGTAGGCCTTGTCGGCCAGGACCAGGTCGGGGCAGGTGCGGGGCCGGCCCACGCCGAGGCGGGTCACGCGGATGCGGCGTAGGACGGGGATGAACTGCGGGCTGTCACCACGGTGCCCGGCGGTCAGGGTCAGGGAGAGGACCTTCTGCCCCTGTTCGCAAGCCAGATGAGTCTTGGTGGTCAGCCCGCCCCGAGAGCGGCCCAACGCGTGATCGGCCGGCTCGTCGTGCACGCCGCCGGGCGGTTCCTTCTGCAGGTGTCCGTCGGTGCGGGCGCCGGCGGCGTGCTGGTGGGCGCGGCTGGTCATCGAGTCCACGCTCACCGTCCAACCGATCCGGCCCTGCGCGTCGCCAGCCGCCTGCAACGCCGACAGGATCTTGTCCCAGGTCCCGTCCCGCTGCCACCGGCGGAACAGGCCGTAGACGGTGGGCCACGGCGCGTACTCAGCCGGGACATCCCGCCATGGGGCGCCGATGCGGATCCGCCACCGATCCCATCGATGAGCTGTCGTTTCTCCCACTTCGGCGGACGACCCGTCCTCGGCGCGGCAGGCAGCAGCGGAGCCAGAACAGCCCACTGCCCGTCGGTCAGGTCATGCCGCCTCGTCACCGCTACGCTGGCCACGAGGTCTCCGGTATGAAGTTCTTGCTTGGTCGCAGAACCAGATACCGGAGACCTCTTCAGTTATCGATCACCGCCACGCCGTGACCTCGACGCTGCCAGCCTGACTTCCGAAACACGCCTTAGTCCGCAAGAGGGCGACGGACAGCGGGGGAGTGGTGAGAGATGTCGAGAGGCGTTACCGCTGCTAGTGCCTTGACCACGAACGTTCAGGGTGTAGGTCAGGCTGCGCGGGTGGCGGGTTGGCCCCAGCGTCGTTGTCGTTCGCTGCGGATGCGGGCGCGTTCTCGGCGTTGGGCGGCCAGGACGTCGGGGTGGCGGGCGTTGGCGTTGCGCCACCGCAGGTAGGCCTGTAGCCGCCGGGTCAGCACATGGTGGTTCGGGTGGTTCGAGCCGGCGATGACGAAGGTGCGCAGCGGCCCGAACTGGGCCTCGATCGGGTTGGCCCAGGAGGCGTAGGTTGGGGTGAAGCAGAGTTCGACCTTGTTCCGGGCCGCCCATGCCCGGATCTTTCGGCCTTTGTGCGCGGACAGGTTGTCCAGAATCACGTAGATCGGTGCCCCGTCCGGGCGGGCGGCGCGGATCGACTTGAGCGCGGCGAGGGTGTTCGCGGCGCTCTTACGCTGCCGGACGACGCCCCAGAGTTGGTCGTCGCCGACGCTGTAGCAGCCGTGGAACTGCCGGACTCCGTGCAGCTTGTGGTAGTTCGCGGGCAGTCGGTGCGGGTGCCCGGTCGGCGCCCATTGCGTGCCGGCCTGGGGGCGGATCACCAGGGGCCCGAACTCGTCGAACGCGAACACCCGCTGTGGGAAGTGGCTGCTCACGTACTCGACCCGGGCGAGTTTGGTGTCCCGGTCGGGGTCGGTGGACTCCTTCCACGTCTTGGTCCGCTGGAAGGTGATCCGGTGCCGGCGCAGGATCTGCCGTAGCCGTTCCCGCCCCACCCGGACCCGTCGGCTGGAGTGAAGGCGCAGGTGGTCGGCGAGCTTGCGGATGCTCCAGCGGGTGAACGGCCGCCCCAGTTTCTCGGGGCGGGTTTGGCCGTCTCGACGATGAACTGTTCTTCGTCAGGACTGATCTGGCGGGGACGGCCACCCGCCCACTGAGGGTCCAGGCTGGCCATCCCCATCTCGTTGAACCGGTGGACGACCTGCCGGATCGTGTCCTCATCAGCCTGAACGAGACGGGCGATGGCCGGCACCGTGTTCCCACCGGCCGAGGCCAGCACCACCATCGCCCGCCGCAGTCGGATCGGTGAACCGGTTCCCCGGCGAGTGATTCTGAGCAGCTGCTGGCCTTCCTGATCGCTCAGCCGCCGCACGCGTACGGGTTCTGCCACCGCCACAGCCTGACCGCCACGACGCCGCCCGGCCGACAGGCCGGACGGCGTGTCATCCAACACCGTGAACGTTCGTGGTCAGGGCACTAGAGGCCAACCAGGCAGGTCGCCGGGTCGCCCATCTTGATCTCATAATCCCTCGGTCGCGGGTTCGAGCCTCGCCCGCCCCACCTCGTAACGCCCCTGCTCAGCCAGGGGTGACGGGGATGGCAGCAGAGCGGGAGGCGGTCAGGCCCACCATTTCGGGTACCACCTCAGGACCTCTTCCGCAGACTTCGGCGGCTTGGACTCCCTCTCCCGCCAAGCGGCAATGGCAGTCGGACCATGAGCCACCAGTCCCCCGGCGAGGAGAAGTGGCGACGTGACCTGTTCGGGCCAGCCCAGCCACAACCCGACACCCGACGCAAGCAGGAGCAGAAGCCCTGCGAGCTGCGTCAACCGGAGACGCGGGCGCTTCATGCCCGCAAGTCTACGTTTGATCGACAACGAGGCCGAGTCCCCGAAGCTGGCAGCGGCGACGGGATGGCGGCAGAAGCGGGGCGGCATGCGATCTGCGTGCGACACGTGACGGTGATCACGAGCCAAGAGTGGTCAACCAAGGGCAACGGCGACTGACGCAGCGAGGGCACAAAAGCAAGATCCCCACCGGCGTTTCTGCTGGTGGGGACCTTTGTAGCCCGGCGAAAGGCTATGTGGCCAGGGGCGGGGTCGAACCGCCGACCTTCCGATTTCCAGTCGGAAGGTCCGATGGGCTGCCAGGAGGTTAGGCCAGCTGTCGGGCGCGGGTGGCGGTGACCGTCGCGGTGCCGCTGTTGGACAGGCCGGAGACCAGGTACGCCCGGTAGGTGCCGTCCGTCAGTACGGTCCACAGGTCCGGGGTGCCGTCGGCATTGATATCGGCGGCCTGCAACGTGCTGATCGCGACGCCGGTGTTCCAGTTCGCCGCTACCTGGTACTGGGTGTGGGTCAGCGTGCCGGTGCCGTCACCGTTGTCGACCATGGTGACTCCGGTCCACAGGTACAAGTCACCGGTGCCGGCGTTGCGCAGGAAGAGCGCGATCCCTGAGGCCGTCTCGGTGCTGGCGAGGCTCCAGTTCTGCCAGTCGGTCCCGCCGGTCGGCGTGGGGTTGGTCAGGCCGGTGACGCCGTAGTAGAGGCCCGGCGCGAAGTAGTTGGGGTGGTAGCCGAGCCGGTAGCCGTTGGTGGCGTCACCGGCGATGCCGAGCAGGTCCGGGATGCCGGTGTCGACGCCGTCAGCCTGGAACGCGTTCACCAGTTGCAGAGGGCTGTTGCCGTTGGCGTCGATCAAATTGTCGTGTCCGATCGTGAACTGGTTGCCGCTGAGCGCCGGGTTGGTCATCGTGCCGTCCCCGGCGCCGCGGAGGACGCCGCCGACGCCGCCGGAATTTCCGGTCGGAAAGTAGTACAGGAAGTCCTGGCGGTCGACGTCGATGAAGCGTCCGGTGATGACCTGGGCACCGTCAAAGTCGGTCGGGGCGTTGTATTCGGTGACGCCGGTGCCGCGCAGGCCAATGTTGCTGGCCGGGGTTTGCACTTGGCCGGTGCCGACGCCGGTCTTGTGGGACTTCACACCGAGTGCCGACCAGACGCCGGAGCCGAGGCCAGTTCCCGGACCGCCGACGGCGACCAGGTCGGGCACCCCGTCGCCGTTGAGGTCCTTGTCGACCGGGCCGGTGGTGACGGTGGGCGTGGGCTTCGGCGCGGCCTGGGCTGGCAGGGCCGGGGCGAGCGCGGTCAGCGCCAGCGCCACGGGAGCGGTCCAGGCGAGCATGCGACGGGTGCTGAAGGAATTCGTCAAGGGTCCCCCCGTGCTGTGAGTAGTTTGCCGCCCGGACGGTACTGGATAACGGCAACTGCCACGGCCCCGTTTCGTCCGGGTTCGGGTCCCACGCAGGAGTTGGCTGTACAGCCATTGGTACAGCCAAGCCAGCCAACAGGCGCGATCAGGGGGCCGACTGGAGGCTACAAGGCGAGCAGGTCAGCGGCAGGGACCGACGCCGGCCGACAGCAGTCTTGATATTTGCAAAGCAGGGGCGCGGCGTGCCCGTGCCGTGCCCGATGGGGCGGGCGTCGAGGGTCAACGGCGGTCAGCTCCTGGACGTGGGGGTTTAGCGTGACGGCGCAGGCCGAGCGAGGTCACTGCCGAGCGGTTTCCGCCCGTGTCCACACTTCCTAAACCGTGTGCTGTGGTCGTCGAGCGTGTCAGCGTCCCGGGGACCAAGTGGGGACCACACGGCCTGCGCGATGGTGCGCAGCACGACGTCAACCGCACGGCCTGATCTTGGGGATAGCGTGCGTGACGTGTGTGGACGTGTGGCGAAGCGTCCTGGGGGTCAAGGGGTCGTCGGTTCGAATCCGGCCGTCCCGACCGGTTGACCTGGGGAGATGAAGATCTTCTCCGGCGACGGCGGTAGCATCCGGTAACGGATGATCTTTATTGGCGGTAACCGCGTGGACGGTTGGCCGTCGGCGTGCGTGCTGTACAACGCTCTGACCTGCCGCTTCATTTGTATCCCGGATGAAGCGGCATTGTGGTCTCTTGATTCCGCGTCAAGCGCTCCAGATCTGCCAGCTGTTACTACGTCGGGTGTTTCGGCGGTCCTGAATGCGAGGCAGGATCGCCGGCGCTCCCCGGTCCTGGTCTTCACGAGTTCGACCGGTGGACAGTGGAGCAACCTGTCATTGCGTCGGCGGAGAGGTCGACATCGGCCTGGCTCGGGCGACTACCTCCTGAGCAGTTCGATGAGCGCGGTGTCGCCTTGGGCCAGGATCGGCGGTCCATGCAGCGGTGTGGCCAGGACCCGTCGGCAATGGTCGAGTTCGATGTAGACCACGTCGCCGATGATCGTGGCGTCCTGTAGGGCAGCGAAGCGGCCTGCGGCGACTGAGCACTGCTCAGCGGGGCGTAGCGCTGCCAGCATCCGCTCGATGGCCGCCCGCCGCTTCTGTGGCAGGAGCAGTCCGTACTCGAAGGTCCCGGCCGGCTGGGGCGTTCCCTGCTGTTGCGCCGGCACCCGGTACACGCACAGACGCACTCGGGACGGGAGCGACACCCGGCCCGGCCGTGGGAGGAGCCTCGGGTCCCTGGTCTCGGTGGCCATCACGTCTGACCGATCCTGGTTGCATCCGGAGGCGGCCACTCCGGCTGACACGATCTCCCGTACGACCTTTTCCGAGACGGAGGTCAGGCGCAGGGCGCGCACCGCCTCTGGTACCTCGGGGCGCGGCTTGCGGCAGTTGTCCGTCGGTAGTCCCGGGCGGATCCATCGGCCTTGCGCGTCGAGTAACAGCAGGTTCGGCACCCAGGGCATCTCCAGGCTGCAGGCTTCGACGGTGGTCGTGTCATCGGGTAGGCGCAGTGCGGCAAGTAGCGCCCGACGACGGCGTCGAGCACCTCCGGCGGGTATCCACGCCGGTGTCTCGCGTAGTAGGTGGCCACCTCGCCGCCGAAACCCGTTGCCATGCCGCCAGCTTCCGGCGGCACGACGCGGAAGGCGAGCGATTCTGCTCAGGGCAGCGTGATTCCGTCGAGCCACAGGCCACGCCGATCAATCGGCGACGGGCAGTGGCCGCTCCCCGCTTCCCGGCGCGGCACGCGACCGCGCCGCCCGCCGGAGCGCGTAGAGGATGCCGCTGGCCAGGAACAGGGTGGCGCTGAGCAGCAGCCAGCGGGCCAGGAAGGGCTGCTGGTCCTGACCGGTCGCGGCGGCATAGGTCTCCCGGCCCTGCCTGAGGATGCCGGGGAGGTAGACGAGGAACAACAGCCCGGCGGCCAGGGCCGGCACACGGAGGTGGTTCAGCAGCGACGGCCCGGACGCCGGCATCGCCGACCGGCTCCGCAGGCCTCGGTCGGCCAGCGCGTAGACCGGGAACAGGACCAGGTCGTGGGCGATCACCGCGCTTACGAACCAGAGGAGCAGAGGACCGGACCCCGGCTCGCCGGCGACCCGGAGGACCACCCATCCGGTGACGGCGAAGCAACCGGCGAGCAGGAGCAGGTGCCGCGCACCGGCGCCGTACGCGGCCCGGAACCGGGCCCGCACCTCAGCCATCGGTACGCGTCCGGAACTCGATCTCGCCGACCCACTTCGTGCAGTGCACACCGGGCAGGGCAGGCACGATGATCCGGGCCGGGTAGCCGTGGTCGAGGGAGAGGTCGGCGCCGTTGACGCCCAGGGCGAGCAGGGAGTCGGGGTCGAGCACCTGGTTGGCCTGCAGGGTCGCCTGGTTGAAGAGTCCCGCCTTCTCCAGGGAGCGGACGTGGGCGGAGTCGGGTGTGCCCGCCCCGACGAGGGCGGCGAGGTCGCTCAGCCGTACGCCGGTCCAGGTCTGCAACGTCGACCACCCCTCGACGCAGGCGATCGGCAGCCGGGCGGTGTGCTGGGCCATGGCGAGCAACGCGGCGCGGTCGAGGGCGACCACCCGCTCGCCGGCGCGTAGCGTCACCCGCCAGCCCGGCCCGGTGTCGGCGGCCTCGACGCCGGCCGCGGCGGCGGTGCGGTTGACCGGGAAACCGTTCGGTCCCTCGCCCGGCTGCCGGCCCCGGGGCAGCAGCAGAGCGGTACGCCGCCACACCCCGTCGAGGCTCTGCCCGACGGTGAGCGCCCCCAGCAGCAGGGACAGGCCGCCGACCAGGGCGAGGGCCCCGCGTCGGCTGACGGTAGCCGGCCCGGGGTGGCTGGCCACCAGGCCGTCCGGGTCCGGCGGCTCGGGTCGGGTGGCGGCGCGCGGGGCGGTCAGCACGGCGCGCGGGGGGCCCGACCGCAGCGCGGAGAGCATCCGGGGCAGCTTGAGCGCCACGTGCGCGACCAGGGCGGCGGTGAACACCCAGGCGCCGAAGTAGTGGGCGGTGTAGAAGTCGAACCCGAACAGGTAGGCGTACTGGATGTCCAGCAGCCCCGTGGCGATCTGGAACAGGATGCCGCCGACCAGCAGGAGCAGGGACAGCCGCTCCAACACCTGCGCCACCGAGCGGGCCGGCGGCCAGTCGAACAGCTTCGGGATCACCGACCAGAGTTTCGCCAGCACCACCGGGATCAGCACGATCCCGAGCGTCACGTGCAGCCCCTGGGTGAGGCGGAACAGCCAGGGCGGGCGGGTCGGCCAGTCGAACTGCGGCAGCCGCAGCCACCCGACGTCGCGAGGCAACGCCTGGCCGAACTGCGGGCCGTAGGCGAGGTAGTCGAGCAACCCGGTGATGATCACCAGCGGCAGCGTGGCGAGCAGGACCATCCCGAAGACGGCGGTGAGCCAGGGGCCGCGCAGCGGACTGCGCCACCGGCCGGCGATCCTTGCGACGCCGGGCGGGGGATGCGCTGCCAGGAAGCGCCACCACCGCCGGGGGAAGCCGGGCGCCGGACGCGGTGCGGTCCCGGCCCGCGTCGGCCGGCCGGAAGGGTTCCTGTCGGGGGCGGTGCTGTCGGTGCCCACCGATCCTCCTCAACGGCTGTCGACGGGATCTCCTCCCGGCCGCGGTCCCTCTGGAAGCCGCGGGAAGACGTCAGGTCGGCGGAGCCGCCCGCGCCAGGCATGGCGGGCCGCGGCGCCGGTGACACCCGCGCGGGCCCACTGACCGCAGGGTAGAGGCGGTGCGGGGCGCAGGGGTGCGGTTGCGGGATTCCGGCAGTTCATGAACCCCGGGGTTACTCCGGGTGGGGTGATGTTTCAAGCTTCTTACGTCCGCCGTGACCTGACCCGCCACCGCCGTCCGCCGACCTACGCTGACCGGCATGCGGGTACTGGTCACCGGCGCCGCCGGCTTCATCGGGTCGCAGGTCGTCGACCTGCTCGCCGCCGAGGGGCACGAGGTGGTGGCGCTGGACGCGCTGTTGCCCCAGGCACACGGGGGAGAACTGCCCGAATGGTCCCGGCGGCACCATCCCGTTGTCGGTGACGTCCGCGACCCCGAGCTGCTCGACCGGCTCCTTCGCGGGGTCGACGCGGTCTGCCACCAGGCGGCGATGGTCGGCCACGGGCTGGACCCGTCGGACGCTCCGGCGTACGCCAGTCACAACGACTACGGCACGGCGGTGCTGCTCGCCGCCATGCACCGGGCCGGCGTGACCCACCTGGTGCTGGCCAGCTCGATGGTCGTCTACGGAGAGGGGCGCTACGAGTGCGCCCGGCACGGGGTCGTCCGTCCCGCCGCCCGCCGTCCCGCCGACCTGGCAGCCGGCCGGTACGACCCGACGTGCCCGCGCTGCGCCGCCGTCCTCACCCCGATGCTGGTCCCGGAGGACGCCCCGCTGGAACCACGCAGCACGTACGCCGCCAGCAAACTGGCCCAGGAGCACCTGGCCGGTGCCTGGGCGCGGCAGACCGGTGGTGGTGTGTGGGCGTTGCGCTACCACAACGTCTACGGTCCCCGGATGCCCCGCGACACCCCGTACGCCGGGGTGGCCTCGATCTTCCGCTCCGCGTTGGCCGACGGCCGGCCGCCCAGGTTGCTGGAGGACGGCCGGCAGCGCCGGGACTTCGTGCACGTCACCGACGTGGCGCGGGCCAATCTGCTCGCGCTGGGCACACCCCCGCCGGGGGATTTGGTGCCGGTCAACATCTGTTCCGGTGAGCCGCGTACCGTCGGCGAGCTTGCTGCCACCCTCGCCACGGCGATGGGCGGGCCGGCGCCGCTGGTCGTCGGCGGCGCCCGGTCGGCCGACGTGCGGCACGTGGTCGCCGACCCCGCCCGGGCGGCCGAGTTGCTCGGCTACACCGCGCGGGTCACGTTCGCCCAGGGGGTCGCGGCCTTCGCGACCGATCCGCTGCGTGAGCCGGCGGCGCTGCCGGCCTGAGCGATCGCCAGTGCGCTTCAGGAGACCGTCCAGACCAGGTGGCTGACCGCGAGCGTGGTCGCGGCCTGCCCGGCCAGCCACCAACGGCGCGTGGCCGGGGGCAGGTGGGCGGCGGCGATCAGCAGCCAGCCGACGAATGGCAGCCAGATCCGTTCCACTTCCGCCTTGCTCAGCCCGGACACGTCTGCCGCGAGCACCACCACTGCCGCGGCCACCGGCAGCAGCACCGTGGGCCCGCCGACCCGTCCGGCCACGGCCGGCACGGCGAACCGGCGGCGGGCCGGCCCGCGCGGAACGGTCGGCACGGACCGTGCCGCCGCGACAGCGGCCGCCACCGCGCGGCACAGCGCAGGCCCGAGCACCGGGCCGGCGGAGAGCACCAGCGCCGCCAGGTTCGCCCACACCCAGTAGCCGTACGGGCGGTCGGCCGCCCAGCCCTGGTAGTAACGTTCCACCACCCGCTGATAGCCGTCCCACCACCAGAAGCCGGCGAGCCCGAACGCGGCCACCACCGCCGCGACGCCCGCGAGGCCGGCGCACAGCGCGGCGATCCGGTCCGCCGGCCGCAGGACCAGCACGGCCAACGCCAGCAGGCCGACCAGGACGAAGCCGTACGACAGGTGCAGCGCGAAGCCCAGCAGCAGCCCGCCGACGGCGGGCGCCACCCGACCGCGTACCGCCAGCAGGGCCAGACCGGCGGCGACCACGCCGGCGAAGATGCCGTCTGCGGAGGCGCCCACCCAGACCGCGCCCGGCAGCAGCACCAGGAACGGCAGGACGGCGTGGGCGGCCCCGCTGGCGCCGAGCGCCCGCAGCGCCACCGGCACCGAGACGGTGACGGTCGCGCCGACCAGTACGCACGCCAGCGCGGCGGCGGTGCCGCCGCCCAGCCCGATCCGGTCCAGTCCGACGAAGACCAGCAGCGCCCCGGGCGGGTGACCTGCGGTGTGGGTGGACCACGAGTCGGGCTGGAAGTCGAGGATCCGGCCGGTGAAGCCGGCCAGCATCGCCGGGATGTCGGTGGTCCCGGGCACCTCGTGCAGGTACTCCGCCTGCGGGGTGAGCCGCTCGGTGAGCCCGGCCGACCAGCCGTCCACCAGCGCCAGCGACAGCGTCCACGCCGTCGACGCGAGCCAGGCCGCGCCGAGCAGCGGGACCCAGCGGGCGGTCCGGGCCCAGCGCACGCCCAGACCGATCACGCCGGCCGCCACCAGCACGGCCGCGGGTGTGCCCCAGCCGGCGTGCGGTTGCCAGGTGGCGTACAGCGGGGCGGCGTCCGCGTGCAGACCCACACCGCGGGCATTGAGGACCGCGCCGACCGTCGTGGCGACGGCGACCAGGGCCACCTCGACGCCCAGCACGGCCAGGTCGAGGTGCCGCCGGCGGGTTGACGTCCGACCGGGGGTGTCCGGCGGCGCGGTGGTCGTTCCCATGTCGACCGGACGGTACGGCCTGAGGCCGCCAGGTGTCAGCCGAACAGCCGAAGGTAACTGTCCGTTAACGACCGACTGGGTGCCAAAAAACGAGTATGGCCCGATCCGCCTACCTGGACCCGGGCGGCGTCCTAGCGTCGACGGTATGCCGACGCTGATCGACGTGGTGCTGCCGTGCCTGGACGAGGCCGGGGCCCTGCCGGGTGTGCTCACCGCGCTGCCGCCCGGATACCGGGCGATCGTGGTGGACAACGGCTCCCGGGACGGCTCGCCCGAGGTGGCCGCCCGGTACGGAGCCCGGGTGGTGCACGAGCCGCGCCGCGGCTACGGTGCCGCCGTGCACACCGGGCTGGAGGCGGCCGAGGCGGACCTGGTGTGTGTGCTGGATGCCGACGGCTCCTTCGACCCCACCGAACTGCCCGCCCTGGTCGCCCTGGTGGCCGACGGCGCCGCCGACCTGACCGTGGGGCGGCGGCGGCCGGTCGCCGCCGGGGTGTGGCCGTGGCACGCCCGCGCCGGTACCGCCCTGATCGCGGCGTTGCTGCGGCAGCGGGGCGTGCCGCTGCGCGACCTCAGCCCGATCCGGGTGGCCCGCCGCGACGCGCTGCTCGCGCTCGGCGTCACCGACCGGGCCTTCGGCTACCCGCTCGAACTGTTGATCCGGGCCGCCGCCGCCGGCTGGCGGATCCACGAGCTGGACGTCAGCTACGCCCCGCGGGCCGCCGGCACCCGCTCCAAGGTGTCCGGCTCGGTCCGCGGGACCCTGCGCGCCACCCGCGACTTCGCCGGGGTGCTGCGCGGCGTGGGACGGTCGCGATGACTGTGCTGCTGGTGATGGCCAAGGCGCCGGTGCCGGGCGCGGTGAAGACCCGGCTCGGCCCACCGGCCACCCCGGGGCAGGCGGCGCGGCTCGCCGCCGCTGCCCTGCTGGACACCATCGACGCCGCGCGCGCGACGCCCGGCGTGACGGCCGTGCTGGCGTTGTCGGGACGCATCGAGGATGCCGAGGCCGGCGACGAGCTTTCGGCCGCCCTGGTCGGCTGGTCCGTCCTGCCGCAGCGGGGCGGCGGGCTCGGCGAGCGGCTCGCCAACGCGTACGCGGACGTCGCGGAGTCCTTTCCGGGGCATGAGGTGGTGCAGGTCGGCATGGACACCCCGCAGCTGACCCCGGCGCGGCTGCGCGCCGCGATCCGCCGGCTCGCGTCGACCGACGCGGTTCTCGGCCGCGCCGTCGACGGCGGTTGGTGGGCGCTCGGGCTTCACGACCCCCGGCACGCCGTTGCCCTCCGCGACGTGCCGATGTCCACCCCGGAGACCGCGCGACACACCTGGGCGGCGCTCATCGGGCGAGGGCTGCGGGTCGCGCCCCTGCCCGTGCTGCGCGACGTCGACGTCTGGACGGACGCCCTGGCGGTGGCCGCCGAGGCCACGGGAAGCCGGTTCTCCCGCCAGGTCGCGGCACTCCGCCGCACCCTTGTTCCCGGCGGCCACCCGTGACGGTGCGCGCTGCCGGGCAGGCGGCTGGGCCGTGCGACCTGGAAGCAGGTACCGGTTCGGCCGACGGGCCGGGCGACCGCCGGGACGAGGGCGCCGCAACCGGCGGCGACGTCTTCGCCGCCGCCCTCGCGGCGCGGCCCGGCGGGCACTGGCTCGAGCACAGCGACGGCCGGTGCGATCCGCTGCCTGTGCACCGTTGGCAGGGCCCGGCCGAGCCGGCGCTGGCGGACGTCGTCGCCCGGTGCGCCGGTCCGGCGCTGGACGTCGGCTGCGGACCCGGCCGGCTCACCCTCGCGCTCAGCCGGGCCGGGCACGCCGCGGTCGGCGTCGACGTCTCCGCGCGCGCGGTACGGCTCACCCGGGCACGTGGGGCGGTCGCCGTCCGCCGGGACGTCTTCACGCCCCTGCCCGCCGAGGGACGGTGGGCTCACGTCCTGCTGATGGACGGCAACATCGGCATCGGCGGCGATCCGGTCGCGCTGCTCGCCCGGTGCCGGGAGTTGGTCCATGCCCGAGGGACCGTCGTCGTCGAACTCGAACCTCCCGGCCCCGGCCTCTGGTGCGGGTACGCCCGGGTGGGGTCCCGCTCACCCGACGGCGAACTGCGGCGCAGCGGGACGTTCCGGTGGGCGCGACTGGACACCGTCGCCGTGCACGTCGCCGCCGGAGCGTCCGGGCTGATGGTTCGGGACATGTTCACGGCGGGCCGGCGCTGGTTCGCCGAACTCGCCGCCGGGTGACGGCGCGGGAGCCGACGGCAACCGTGGCCCCACCGCTGCCGAGAATGCCCCGCACGTTGTAGCCGACAGGCATCGCTGGTCACGATTCCGGCACCGACGCCGCCGGACTCGACCCCAGCTGCGGGGATGCCGTGGCCCTGCCGAACAGGTTCACCGGCACTCGGTACCCCTACGTCTTCTACTGGTCCCGGCAGCAGCCAATGCGACTCATGCTCACCTGGTGGGGCTGACCGGCACTGCGCGCCGGAAACGGTCCCGAGCCAGCCGGGCGCGTCCGGTACGTCATCGCCTCGCTCGCCGATGACCGCCGCAACGATGCGGTTCAGGTACCGGACGACACGCCGGCTCAGGGGTCCCCTGAGCCGGCATGGGGGCTGACCCACGGCCGAAATCCGCGTCGTAGGCTGATGGCGCGGCCCACTCGTCGTACTGCGACACCAGTGGCTGATCCCGCAACTGGCGAGGACCATCGGGATGAGCGACGAAGACCTCGCCGGCTGGATCGGCACCCTCGACGCGGCCCGGGCGGTGCGGATCCAGCAGGCGTACCGCTCGCGTTCTTCGACCTGCGCATACCCCACCGGGGACACCTGCTCAACGGCCCGAACCCGGCCTTCCCGGACGCGCAACTCATCCTTGACGCGCTCAAACAGCTCGAGTGACGTTCCCGCAGCACGCTCGTGCCCAGGGTGCGCATTCCGGAACCGTGCCCGTTTCCCTACCGATCATCCGGAAGAGTTGCCGTGACGACCGTGCGGCCGGCGGCGTCGCGCGCGGTCACCGAGGGCGGCCGGGGGGAGCCCCAGACCACGACCAGGTGACCGTGATATCGGATGGGCAGGCGGCGGCCACCGACGACGAGCTGTGCGATCCCACCGCCGACAAGCACCGCCGCGGCGCGCACCCAGCGCTCAGTCCAGGGCAGTAGACGGTCGGAGTCGCGCCAGACGGCGGTGCCGCCGTTCACCAACACCTGGTGCGACGCGAGGTCGTCCCGGGCCCGTTCGAACGACTCTGCGGTGCGGTCCTCGTAGCCGCGCGATGACCCGCCGCCGCCCAGCCTCCGCCAGCCACCGTTGCCGTTCTGGACCAGTAGGTGGATCTCGTCCCAGAAACAGCCGGTGCCGCGGCGCAGGAAGCGCGTGGCGGCGACGTCCCCGTCCACGTCGACCGCGACCGGCGCGAACCGACGGCGACGGCTCAGCCGCACCGGTTGATCCGGCAGCCCATCGGCGATCAGCCGCATGCTCTCGGCCAAGGCGTCGTACGCCACCCGATGACCGTACCCACGCAGGTTGCCTTCCCGCAGCATCACCTCCGGCGAGCTCCTGAGATGCGCCGGCCGCCCGAGGGCGGGAGGCACACACCATCGAACGAACAAGTAGCCTGGATGAGGGTGCTTTATCTCCGGTTCCGGGAGGATCCGCGGCAATGCCGGATCTTGATAGGGTCGGCGCCCCTTCGGTGGAGGTCGGCGTAACCGGCGTTGCTGTTGGGGGATCCCGTCGTACCCATGCATCGGCGGTCGCAACTGCCGCCGTCGCGCTCGGCCTGCTCGCGTTCGTGGCGGACTCCGTCGCGGGCGTTGCAGGTCAGATCCTGAGGACGTTGACCAGCAGCGGCTTCGCCTGGGGCTTGGCGGCGTTCCTGGCCGGCCGTTCGGCTGCCACGGCGAAACGAGCGGTTGGCGGTGCAACTGCGCTGCTGGTGCTGGCCACGCTGCTCTATTACCTGCTTGTATTGGTGGTGAGCCGCCGATGGAGTGGGGGGACCCTGGAGGACGGCACGTCGGCCGACCTGCTGGGGCTGCGCTCGGTTGCCATCATGACGGCGCTATGGCTGGCCGGCTCCCTCATCGCGGGACCGATTCTCGGCAAGCTCGGCCATATCGTGCGGGTCGGCAAAGCCTCGACCTCGGCACTGGCCGCAGGGGCGGTATGCGGTCTTCTCTCCGGCGAAGGCTGGCAGGCCGTGATGTTGGCACCGCCCTGGCAACTGTTGACCGTGTCCGATCCGTACCAAGCAGAGTTCTTCCGAGGCGTGGTGATCGGGGAACTCATCAAGATCGTGCTTCCGATCGTCGTCCTGGCCGGGCTGGCCACGGCGCACCGCCTCTGGCGCACCTGGCATGTTCTGCTTACCGCAGCCGTTCCCAGCGGTGCCCTGAGCGCGGCGCTGTGGTACGTGCTCTACGCCGCAGCACACAGCATCTGAGCGCGCCGGTCAGACCGCACGCGCGGGTGGTGGGGCACGCCAGGCATCAGGATCAGCCGCACTGCGCCCACTTGACCATGCCGATGTGAGCGTGCAGAAGGGTGGACGTCACGAAGCGGCGCAAGCGTTCGTGATGGTCTGGGTCCACACCTCGGGGTGGGTGAACCAGAAGTCATGCGGTACGCCAGGCACGGTGGAGAACCTCCCACGTGGAACGAGTGCGGCGATCTGCGCCAGGGGCCATGGCGGGCGGATGTCGTCGCCGGCGGCGATGAGATGCATCGGTACGTCGCAGGCGGCGAGTCCGCTCCATAGATGAGGTCGATGGATCCAGTCGGTGAACGAATCGCTGAGAGCCGTATGTACCTCGGGCACCCAGTCGATGTCGACAACGGCCTCTGTGGCCTTACCGGCTTTGTACGCCTCGGACCACGTGCGGTCACGCTGGAAGCCCCTACCAGCGATTCCGACCACCGCGGCCACCGCCTCCGGACATTCAACCGCATAGCGTACGGCGAGATCACAACCCCAGGAATGTCCCACCACGGTCCAGGTGGTTACACCGACCGCTTCACGGATGCCTTCAAGATCGGTGATTGCCTGTTCCATGGTGTGCGGGCCGCCGCCCGAGCGACCAACGCCACGCGGTTCGGGGTACCAGGCACGGTGGCTACGAGGCGCGATTTCGTCTCGCTCCAAATACTGCACACAACCGGGACCACCGCTCAGGACGACGACGTCAGGGCCGTGGCCCGTCACGCCCACGTGCAACGCCGCGGCGCCTGTGTGAATCAACCGCGACTCCATGTCCGCGAACGCTACCAACGACAGCTTCCGCTCATGTACCCCTGAGCATCACTGAGCCCTTTTTCAACCTGATGTTGCTGGTCAGGCTGGTACACGGGGGCCGTAGATCGATGTAGGCGAGGCTCCAGGTAAGACAGCAAATCGACCAAAACCCGATGCCCCGACCGGGAGTCTCGCCTGTGCTGTCCTACCCCTCCACGATCTCGTTGTCCAGCCGGCCCTTGAGTCACCTGGCCGATCGCATCCGCAGCCACCGCAACCACCGCCGATCCAGGTGGCGGCGCCTCGAAGCGGGGTGCTCGGCTGACGACAGCATCAGGTCCATGCCGAGCAGTTCGCCGAGCGCGTCCGCGTTCGCCAGCAACCACGGCGTGAAGGTGTGCGCCTCGTGCTTCCAGACTTGCCGCACGTCGAGCAGTTCGAGCTTGCCGAGCGTGGGCAGTCCCTCGCTGGCGTCCACAAAGGTCATTTCGCCGACCGTATCGGCTTGAGGCCCATCCTGACGTCCCAAGTCCGCCTCTTGGCGATGGCATCGCAGCGTCGACCGTCACGAGGTCGATGAAGCCTCTCGATCGGGCATCCACGCGAGGAGGCGTACGTCCGACAGGCGATCCGCCGCCTCGGCGACCAGCGGTTCGTCGTGGTGGCGCGCGGCGGCCCGCAACCGGGCAAGTCTAGACGGCGCGTAGCTGGGGACCGGCGAGCCTGCAAGTCGGCGCTGAGCGCCGTTCCCGCATCGGTGATCGACTGCTGCGGCGGAGCAAGACGCCGCGAAGGCACGCCAGGATCTGGGCCGCCTCGGGCTTCTTCTGCTTCAGCGGCTCGCGGCGATCTAACCCCGGCGGGGAGGCGCGGCTTTGGGCCCGGTTTCACGCCGAGCCCAAAGCCGCGTTTCGGAGGTCAGCCCTTACGGCCCTGGGTAGCGACGCCTTCGATGAAGTACCGCTGGCCGAAGCTGAACAGCAGCAGCATGGGCAGCGTGACGAGCAGCGAGGCGACCATTACGTACTGGTAGTCGCCCTGCCCGCCGGCGGTGGGGCTGTACTTCGTCATGGCGTACGCGATGCCGAGGGGAGCGGTGAAGTCCTCCATCGACTCCCCGTTGAGATAGATCAGCGCGCCCTGGAAGTTGTTCCACGCCGCCTGGAACTCGAACAGGAAGACGATGACGAACGACGGGATGGACAGCGGCATGGCGATCTTCCAGAACAGCTGCCAGTAGTTGGACCCGTCGATGCGGGCCGCCTCGAACAGCTCCCGGGGCAGGCTCAGGTAGAACTGCCGTTGCAGGAAGATGTAGAACGCCGAGCCGAACAGGTTGGCGCCGAACAGCGGCACCCAGGTGCCGAGGAGACCCGTCTCCTTCCAGATCAGGTACATCGGGATCATCGTGACCGCGCCGGGCAGCATCATCGTGCCCAGGACCAGCCCGAACAGCAGGTTGCGGCCGGGGAAGCGGAAGTACGCGAACCCGAAGGCCACCATCGAGCTGGAGATGGCGACCGTTATCGCGGCGAGCAGTGCGATCGACACGCTGTTGAACACCCAGTGCAGCAGCGGCAGCTCGCTCCAGACCTGGACGTAGTTGTCCCACCGCCAGGTCTTCGGGATCAACGAGTTGTCGAACACCTGGCTGGCCGGCTTGAGGCTGGCCGCGATCAGCCAGACCAGGGGATACAGGAACAACGCGGCGAAGCCGACGAGCAGGAGGGTGAGCAGTACCCGCCCGACGGTCCATCTCGTCGGCCGGCGCCCGGGCTCCCGTATCCCTCCGGAGGGCGCGGCGTCCACGGCCTGGGCCAGGACGGGGGCTGCGGTGGGTGCCGTGCTGGGGCCGATTGTCGTCACGACCGCTCTCCCTCGTAGTACACGAAGCGGTTGCCGACCTTGACCTGGATGAAGGTCAGGATCATCAGGATGACGAAGAGCAGCCAGGCCATCGCCGCCGCGAAGCCGAAGTTGAACTGCCGGAACGCCTCCTGGAACAGGTAGACCGCGTAGAACAGCGACGCCTCCGGCGCCGGGTTGTTCTGGTCCCGCCAGAACAGCAGGTAAGCCTGGTCGAAGATCTGGAACGCCGCGATGGTCAGGATGATGACGTTGAAGAACAGCGCCCCGGAGATCATCGGCAGGGTGATGGAGAAGAACTGGCGGACGGGGCCCGCCCCGTCGAGCGAGGCGACCTCGTACAGGTCACGCGGCACGTTCTTGAGCGCGGCCAGGAAGATGACCATCGTGCCGCTGACCGTCCAGAGGGCCATGAGCACGATCGACGGCTTGACCCACGTCGGGTCCACCAGCCACTGCGGGCCCTCGATGCCGATGAAGCGCAGGCCCTGGTTGATGGCGCCGGTGTTGCCGTTCAGCAGCAGGAAGAAGATCGACGCCGTGGCCACCGCCGGGGTCATCTTCGGCAGGTAGTAGACCGTGCGGAAGAACCCGGCGCCGCGGCCCACCCGGTTGAGCAGCACCGCCAGCAGCAGCGCGAAGCAGATCTCCAGGGGTACGGCCAGCACGGCGTAGAACAGGGTGTTCGCCAGCGACTTGGCGACCTTCGGGTTCTCCAGCAGCGCCTCGTAGTTGCTGGTCCCGGTCGGCCGGATGACGTTGGTCGCCAGGTTGTACTTGCTGAACGAGATGACCAGGCTGTAGATCATCGATCCGGCGGTGAAGACGAGGAAGCCGATGATCCACGGCGAGATGAAGAGGTAGCCGGCCAGCGCCTCCCGGCGGTTGTACTTCCTTCCCCGGCCCGGCCGTTTCCTGCTGCTGTCGCGAGTGCCGTCGCCGGAGGGTGCGACGGTGGTACTTGTCATCCAACGCCTCCATGGTGTGCCGGGTGCCGGAGATTCCCGGGGTGGATCGCAAGATCTCCACAATGCGGCGTGGCGGGCTCCCGCGCCATGCGAGGACCCGCCACGCCCACGAGGTACGTTGCTGGCGGTCAGCCGCCGGTAACGGTCTTGTACGCGTTCATCGACGCCGTCTGGGCGTCGGCGAGCGCCTGCTGGGCGGGCTTGCTGCCGAGCAGCGCCGCGGTGACGGCGTTCAGCAGTTCCTGCTTGATCTGCTGGCCGGCCGGCGAGGCTCCCACGCTCTTGCCGGCGTCCGCGACCTCGTAGTACGTGCTGATCACCTGGTCGAAGCCGGCGTCACCGCTGGGCTTGACGTACTTCTCCCGGATGGCCTTGTCGGACACCGGCGACCCGGTGAACAGGCCGGTGTTGATGGACTTCTTCTCCTCCACCGTCTTGGCCCGAGCCTCGGCGGCGGCGTTCCAGGAGCCCTCCTCGGTCAGCGCGAGCGCCCACTTGCAGGCGGCCGAGGGGTTCTTTGCCTGGGCGGGGATCACGAACGAGGTGCCCCCGGCCTGGGTGACCGGGTTGCCGTCCTTGCCCTTGAACGGCACGGCGCCCAGCTTGATCTTGTCCTTGTACGGCGAGAGGACGTTGGGGTACCACTGGGCGTCCACCTCCGCCCCGACCTGGTTCTGGACGAACTGGTTCTTCTCGCCGAACATGTCGAACGAGTCGGTGAAGCTCTTGTACTTGGCGAACCCGCCCTGCGCGTCCACGATCTTCTTGAGCAGTTCGAGCGCGGCGACGTTGTTCGGGTCGTCCAGGGCGGGCTTGCCGTCGGCGTCGGCGAGCTTGCCGCCCATGCCGACGAGCCAGAGGTTGATCTGGCCGGTCGCCTGCGGGTTGAACCCGAGCGTCGTCGGCACGCCGCCGTTGGCCTTGTACATCTTCGCGACGGCGGTGAGCAGCTTGTCGGGGTTCGACGTGTCGATGTCGGCGTCCTGCACGCCCGCCGCGTCCATGGCCTTCTTGTTCAGGATGATCGCCGCCGGCTGGTAGAACTGCGGCACCGCCCACATCTGACCCTTGTACGTGACGTCGTTGGCCACCGCCGGGTACCAGCGGTCCTTGGTGACCTTGTTGACCTCCAGGCACTTGTCGAGCGGCTGGATGAGGCCCTGGGCGGCGTAGGTGAGGACCAGCTCACGGTCCATCTGCACCACGTCGGGGACGTTGCCGCTGGCCTGGCGGGTGGTGAACTTCTGCGCGTCGAAGCCGGTCTGGTCCATCTCGATCTTGACGCCGTCGAGCTGCTTGGCCGCGTACTCGATCCGGGCCTTGCCGACGTCGTCGGCGTTGTTGAACCCCCAGGCGCTCAAGGTCCCGGTGGGCTTGGCGTCGAAGTTCGCGGCCTCGCCGCCGCTGTCGCCTTCGGACGATCCACAGGCGGCAGTCGCGACGAGTGCGGCGGCGACGCCTGCGGCTATGAAGGCAGCTCGCCTTTTCCTCATCTGGGTCCCTTCGACGGCGTGCGGGGCCGGCGGGACCGGCCCTCAAGAGGCTGAAGTCAGCATGGAATCCGTACCAGGCGGGACCGTAGCCGAACGTGACACCGGACACAAGTGGGGAATATTTCCATTTAGTGTCGGCCCAGGTCAGAGGCAAACTGGGGTTGCCAGGAGGGCCGATGTGGAGTTGGATCCGGTGTGACAACGATGCCACAATCGGGGGCCTGAGTGTCGACCATCAGCCAGATCCTGCTCATCGGACATACCCACCACGACGTGGGCTACACCAACAGCCCGCGCCTGCTGGACGACCAGCACCGGCGCGTCGTCGCCGAGGTGCTGCGGCTCTGCGAGGCGGACCCGGAACCCGGCCCGGCCCAGTTCCGCTGGACGTTCGAGGTGGCCCGGCCGGTGCTGCGCCACCTCGCCGAGACCGGCGAAGCCGGGGCGGCGCAGCTGCGACGGCTCGTGCACGAGGGCCGGGTCGCCGTGACGGGTGGCTACCTCAACATGACCCAGCTGCCGTCCGATGCGGAGTTCGGGGCGGCGTACGACGCGCTCCAGGTGTTCCGGGCCGCCGGACTGCCGGTGCGTACCCAGCAGCACGGTGACGTCAACGGGATCGCCTGGGGCACCGTCGAGGCGATGCGCCGGGCGGGGATGTCCCGGCTCGTGATGGCGCTCAACCCCGACCACGGCCGGGCGCCGTACGAGCAGCCGACCGGGTTCTGGTGGGAGGGGACCAGCGGCCAGCGGGTGTTCGTCTGGCTCTCCACGCACTACGGCTTCGGCGAGCAGTGGGGGATCGTCGACGGTGACGTGGTCGCCGCCCAACGCCACATCGCGGCCTTCGTCGAGCGGCTGGCGGCGCGCCCGGACTACCCGTACGACGTCGCGGTGGTCCACGCGGCGAACGACAACCGCTGGCCGACGCCGCTGTTCCTCGACGTGGTGCGGCACTGGAACACCGTGCCGGGCAACCCGCCGATGCGCACGGCGACCATCGACGAGGCCCTCGACCTGCTGGAGCCGCAGGCCAGCCGGGCGGACGTGCCGGTCGTCCGCGGCGAGTGGTCGGACTGGTGGTCGCACGGCCACGGGCCCACGGCCCGGGAGGTGGCCGTCTACCGGGAGGCCCGGTCGTTCGCCCGGGCGGCCCAGACGAGTCTCGGGCTGACCCTGCTCCGGGGGGACGGCGAACCGGCGCTCGCCCACGTGCTCGGCTACCGGCGCGGGCCGACCCGGCTGCGCGACGCACACGAGGTGGTCGCCGACCTGGCCAGGGTGGACGAGGACCTGCTGCTGTTCGGCGAGCACACCTGGGGCTCCTGGGAGACGTACTCCAAGCCGCACTCCACCTTCAGCCACTCGCACTGGAACGCCAAGGCCGGATTCGCGTACCAGGCGTACGACCTCGCGCGTGACCTGGCCGTCGAGGGGATGTTCCGGCTCGCGGCGAGCGGCACGGACCCGGCCGGCGCGGCGCCCGTGCCGGCCGCGGGCGGCGGGATCCTCGTGGTCAACCCGACCGAGCGGGACCGGACCGAGCCCGTCGAGGTCGAGCTGGACACCACCCGCCGGGCGCGGCTGGTCGCCCGGGCGCCGGCCTTCGGTGTGGCACTGCTGCCGACGCCCGGAGCGTCGACGGCGCGGACCGGCCGGGAGATCGCCAAGGGGCCGTACCGGGTGGTGGTCGATCCGGCGCGCGGCGGCGTGGTGTCCCTGGTCGACCGGCGCGACGGCCGGGAGCTGGTGGACCCCGCCGTGCCGCACGGGCTGGGCGCGGTGGTGGTCGAGAGGATCCCCACCGGCTGCGACCATCCGATGGTGGTGCGCTCGCCCAAGGACTTCCATCCGGACTTCCCGGGACCGGACTTCGAGCGGCTGGTCGCCCGGGGCGAGGACGAACCGGCGATCACCGAGTCGGCCGAGCTGGCCACCATCACGTGGCGGGTCACCCCGGCGGATCTCCCGGCGGCCACCGTGGCGCTCACGCTCTATCGCGACGCCGACGTCGTGGACCTCGACGTGCACCTGGTCAAGCCCGCGCGGCTGGAACCGGAGAGCATCTTCGTGGCGTTCCCGTTCGCGGTGCCCGACCCGGAGTTCCTGCTGGAGACCGCCGGCGCGGTGTACGCGGCCGGGACGGAACAGCTCCCGGACACCAGCAGGGACTGGCATTCGGTCCAGCACGCGGTCGGTGTGACCAACCGTGACCACGGCATCCTGTGGGGCAGCTTCGACGCGCCGCTCGTGCAGGTGGGCGGCTTCCACACCGGGCGGTGGGCGCGGACCCTCGCGGTGGCCGGTGGACAGGTGAACAGCTGGCTGATGAACAACCTGCACTTCACCAACTTCCAGGCGAGCCAGGACGGCACCCGGCGGTACCGCTACCGGTTCGCCGCGCGCTCCGGCCCGGTGACCCGCGAGCAGGTCCGGGTGTACGGCCGGAACCTGCTGGAACCGTTGCAGGCGCGGCGGTACGCGGGGCCGGTCGGCGTGACGGGCGGCAGCGGGCTCCGGGTGGAACCGGCGGACCGCCTGCTCGCCGAGGTCCGGCCGGCCGGCGATCAGGCGGTGCGGGTACGGCTGCGCAACATCGGCGCCGAACCGGTGGCGGCCACCGTCGAGTGGGCCGGCCCGGGGGTGACCGGCGGCGGTCCGGTTACCGTCGCCGGCCACGGGATCGCCGACGTGACGCTGCGCCGCGCCGACCCGCCGTCCTGACCCCGGCGACCCGGGCGTGGTCTTCGCTTACGGACTCAGCGAAGATCACGCCCGGGTGTCACCACGCTCGCTCAGGCCCGCGCCGGCGTCAGCCGGAGCGTCACCACCTGGAACGGCGTCAGGGCGAGGTCGACGGCGTCGCCCTCGACCGTGACCGGGGCCAGCGCGGCGACCGATTCGTCCGCCCGCTCCAGCAGGTCGACCACCCGGGCCCCGGCGAGGGCGAACGAGGCGCGCAGGCGGACACGGGCGCGTCCGCCGAGCGACTCGTACAGCCGGACGATCACGTCGCCGGAGCGGTCGTCGGCCAGCTTCACCGCCTCCACCACGACGGCCGGGTCGCTGACCTCGATCAGCGGGTCCACCGGGTGCCCACCGGTACGGCGGCGGACCGGCAGGTTGGCCCGGTAGCCCTCGCGTACCGCGTCCTCGATCTCCGCCCCGCAGACCAGCGCGTAGCCGAAGCGGTGCGCGCCCCGGTCGGTGTCCGGGTCGGGGTAGCGGGGGCCGCGGAGCAGGGACAGCCGTACGGTGGTCGGCTGCGCGCCCTGCGCGTCGCCGGGCGGCCGGCGCGTCACGTCGTGGCCGTACGTGCCGTCGTTGACCAGCGCCACGCCGTATCCCGGTTCGCCGACGTGCAGCCACCGGTGCGCGCAGATCTCGAAGCGCGCCGCGTCCCACGAGGTGTTGGTGTGGGTGGGCCGCTGGAGGTGGCCGAACTGGATCTCCGAGCTGGAGTGGGTGGCCTGGACGTCGACGGGGAAGGCCACCTTGAGGAAGGTCTCCCGCTCGTGCCAGTCCACCTCGGTCTCGAACCGCAGCACGCGCTCCCCGGCGGCGAGGGACACCGTCTGCACGTACGCGGAGTTCCGGTCGTTGCGGCTGATCCGGACGCGCACGCACCGGGGATCGTCGGCCTGCACCGTCAGCTCGGTGACCTCGGTGAGGTCGTGGCGCCGGTTGCGGTAGAACTCGTCGACGTCCCAGGCGTCGAACTTGTTCGGCAGGTCCGGGTGCAGTTGCAGGACGTTGGCCGAGGTGCCGGCCGGCAGCACCTCCCGGTCGGCCACCAGGTCGCGGATGGCCGCGACGGTCCCGTCGGTGGCGATGCGCACCCGGAGCAGGCCGTTGTCCAGCACGGTGCCGTCCGGGCCCGTCCGCACCGACACCGCCGAGGCGCCGGCGTCGGGCCCGGTGCCGTCCGCGGGGGTCGTCGCGATTCCGAGCGCCGGCACGCCGGGCCGCGTGTGCGGCGCGGCGTTGGCGACCAGCGGCACCGACCCCGGGCCGGTGAGCGCCGCGAGCGCCGCGTCGATCAGCGTCTCCAGCCGGTCGGCCAGTCTCGCGTACGTCTGCCGGGCCTCGCGGTGCACCCAGGCGATCGAGCTGCCCGGCAGGATGTCGTGGAACTGGAGCAGCAGGGTCTCCTGCCAGACGGCGTCCAGCTCGTCGTACGGGTACTCGTGGCCGGTCCGCGACGCGGCGGTGGCGCACCACAGCTCGGCCTCGCGCAGCAGGTGCTCGGTGTGCCGGTTGCCGCGCTTCATCGCCGACTGGCTGGTGTACGTGCCCCGGTGGTATTCGAGGTACATCTCGCCGTTCCACACGGGCGCGTCCGGATACTCGTGCTCCGCCTCGGCGAAGAACTCGGCCGGGGTGCGGATGGCCAGCCGGGGCGAGCCTTCGAGGTCGGCGACCCGGCGGGCGATCTCCAGCATCTCCCGGGTGGGCCCGCCGCCGCCGTTGCCGTAGCCGAACGGCAGCAGCGACACGGTGGAGCGCCCGTGCTCGGTGAAGTTGGCCACCCCGAACGCCAGCTCGCGCCCGCTCAGCTCCGAGCTGTACGTCTCGGCCGGCGGGAAGTGGGTGAAGACCCGGCTCCCGTCGATGCCCTCCCACCAGAAGGTGTGGTGCGGGAAGCGGTTGGTCTGGTTCCAGGACATCTTCTGGCTGAGGAACCAGCGGAAGCCGGCGAGGCGGGCGAGCTGCGGCAGGGACCCGGAGTAGCCGAACGAGTCCGGCAGCCAGACCTCGCGTGGTTCGATGCCGAACTCGGCGGCGAAGAACCGCTTGCCCTGGGTGAACTGGCGCACCAGGGCCTCGCCGCCCGGCATGTTGGTGTCGGACTCCACCCACATGCCGCCGACCGGCAGGAACTGCCCGCTGGCCACCTTCTCCGCCACGCGGCGGTACACCTGCGGGTGGTGCTCGCGCAGCCAGGCGTACTGCTGGGCGGAGGAGCAGGCGAAGACGAGTTCGGGGTACTCGTCGGCGAGCGCCACGACGTTCGAGAAGGTGCGCGAGCACTTGCGGATCGTCTCGCGTACCGGCCAGAGCCAGGCCGAGTCGATGTGCGCGTGGCCGACGGCGGTGACCCGGTGGGCGCTCGGCGCCGCCGGGGAGGCGAGGACGCCGGCCAGCCGCTTGCGGGCGGCGGGCGCGCTGCCGGTGAGGTCGCCGAGGTCCAGCTCGTCGAGCATCAGCTCCAGGGCGCGACGGATCTCGTGGTGCCGCGGGTCGGTCACGGCCAGCTCCAGGGCGAGCTGGTGCAGCACCTGCACGTCCAGGACGAGCGCGTACACCTCCTCGTCCCGCAGCGCCAGTTCCGCCCGGTCGAGCCGGTAGAGCGGCGTGTCGGGGGCGGTCTCCCGGTCCCCGAGCTGCGTGACGGTGCCGTCGAAGCGCGGGTTCGCCGCGGCCTCGACGTACACCTCGACGCGCTCGCCGCCGCCCGCCTCCCGCGCCACCGGAACGTACGCCGTGCGCGGCTCGATGCCCTTGATCGGAGTGCCGTCCGCCGTGTACGCGAGGCCCTCCGAGCGGAAGCCGGGCCCGGCCCGTTCGAAGCCGAGATCGACGATCAGTTCGACCCGCCCGCCGCGCATCCGCTCGGGCACCTCGCCGGTGAACCGGAACCAGGTGGTGCTCCAGGCGGGACCCCAGAACTGGCCCACGGCGAACGGCGCGTAGGGCAGCGCCAGCCCGACGTCGGCGGGCACCGGCTCGCCGGGCAGGTGGGCCGCCTCGACGGTCACGGGTTCGACGTCGCGGTGGATCGCGGGGATCAAGCGTTCGAGCAGAACCCGGTCGATCCGTTGGGTCAGGTTGGACAGAGAGCGATGCATCGGGAAGCTCCCGGGGGAGTGAGCGGCCGGGCCGCTTGTGGGAACGAATCCACAGACGCAACCACACGCTTTTTGCTTGTGTCAATGCGTTCTGTCCGGCCGATACCTGGCCCTGTAGGGGTACTTCCGCTATCTTGGCGGCTCGATAGTGGTATCGATCCCAGAGTGCGAAGGATGTGCACGTCACGGTGACCGGCTCCCTGCCCGCTGCGGTCGCAGCCCCCACGCCACTGCGCAACGCGGCCGGTCAGACGGTCGGCTCGGCGCCCGGAACGGTCGACGTCGTCTGGGCCGACGGTCGGACCGAACCGGCCGCCGACGGGCCGTTCACGGCCACCCTCGACTGGGCGCCGCCGTCGGCCACCGGGCGGCGCGACGTCCGGCTGACCGTCGAGTACCGGGGCGACGCGGTGGTGGACGCGGGAATCCGGTACCGGGTCGACCTCGCCGCCGACCCCGACCCGCCGTGGTGGCTGCTGCCCGGCGCGTTCTACGGGGAGAACCGGCCGGCGGACTGCCTGCGGGTGTATCCCCGGTTCGCGGTCGACGGCACCGACCACGCCGGCATGGTGAGCGACCACTGGGAGTTCCGGGCCGACCGGGCGGCCACCCCGGCGGTGTTCGGCTGGGCCGGGGAGGGCGGCGTCGCCCTGGTCGCCGACGAGACCACCGCCCTCGGCATGACCGGGCTGGGGTTCGGGCACGACGCCGGGCGCGGCCGCGGACACCTGCACCTGACGTTTCCGTTCCGGGAGGCGCCGGTCAGCTACGACGGATCCGCGGCACCAGGGCCGGCCGAGGTCAGCACGTACGCCTGGCACCCGGGCGAGCGGGTGGAACTGGACCTCGCCGTCTACGCGCTGGACCGGGACCGGCACGGCTACGCGGCCGTGCTGCGCGAGGAGCACGCCCGCCAGGCCGCCGACGCCCCGCTGCGGCCCTGGGTCGACGTCACGCAGGCCGCCGTGCTGGCCGCCGAGGGGTTGCGCCGGTGGCACTACGCCGAGCCCGGCGTCCTGCTGGAGACCGTCGCGTTCGACCGGGGCATCAGCGGCCAGGACGGGCTGCCCGTGGACCGGCAGGCCATGCACGTGGGCTGGGTCAGCGGCATCCCGTGGGCGTACGCCCTGCTGGCCCACGGACGGCGGGTCGGCGCGACGGCCGACGTCGCGGCCGCGGAACGGGTCATCGACTTCTGCTGCGCCGAGCTGTCTCCGTCCGGCACCTTCTGGGGCGTCTGGTACCGCCACCGGGGCTGGTCGCAGAGCTGGTCACCGGTGCCGCACACGCTGCACTCGCGCACCCTCGCCGAGGCGACGCAGTTCCTCGTCCGGGCCCTGGAGCTCGACGGCGACCCGGAGGGCTCGCGGCCGGCGTGGGTCCACGCGGTCCGGTCCAACCTTGACGCGGTCGTCGCCCGGCAGCGGCCGGACGGCAACCTCGGCTCGACCCACCACGCGCTGACCGGTGAGGTGCTCTCCTGGGCCGGCTGCGCGGGACTGGCCTGGGTGGGCGCGCTGGCCGAGGCCGCCCGCTGGGACGGACCGGACGGCGCCGGGGGCGGGTACCTGGCCGCCGCCGTCCGGGCCGGGGAGTACTACGCGCCGTTCGTCGAGAGCGAGTTCCTGCACGGCGCGCCGGAGGACGTGGACCTGGCCCCCACCTCGGAGGACGGCTACGTCGCCGTGATGGCGTACCTGGCGCTGCACCGCCGCACCGGCGAGCGGCGCTGGCTGGACCTCGCCCGCCGCGCCGCCGACTGGACGCTGACCTTCCGGTACACGTACAACACCACGTTCCCGGCCGGCACCCTGCTGCACACCTACCGCTTCGCGACCCGGGGGGCCGACAACGCCTCGCCCTCCAACCAGCACCTGCACGCGTACGGGCTGATCTGCACGGCCGAGTTCGCGGAACTCTCCGCCGCCTGCGGCGACCCGCACTACGTCGAGCGTGCGCGCGAGGCGCTGGCCTGCTTCCGCCAGTTCGTCGCGCGCTTCGACGGCGACTTCAACGCGTACCGGGGGATGGTGAGCGAGCGGTACTACCAGACCGCCTGCTTCCAGCCGAAGGGCATGCTGCTGACGCTGTCGCACGCGTGGAGCGTGGGGGTGCTGCTGCTCGGCTGCGAGCAGGCACTGGCCGACCCCACCCTCCTGGTCCCGCCCCGCTGACCCCGGCCCGGACGCGGAGCGCGGGGGAGGGGTCAGCGGGGGAGCGGTCCCGAGCGCCGGGGCTCAGCCGCCCTCACGGCGGCGTTGGTTCGGGGCCAGCCGCTCGGCCGGCATCGTCGCGTCGGAGGACTCGCGGTCGGGCTCGGTGCTGCGCCGCCCGCCCGGCGCCGCCGGGATCGCCGACTCCGTGACCGACCCGGGCGACGCCTCGGCGAGGTCCCACTCGATGAGGTCGACCTCCCGGACGGCGCCCCCGTCGACCGGCACCCGGAAGGTGCGCAGCTGGCTGGGACCGAAGTCGGCCTCGATGGCCCGCCCGAGCACCGGCAGGTCGATGCGGACCCGGCCCGGCCGGCCGGTGGTCTCCACCGCCCGGACGACCAGGTCCGGGGCGGATCCGCCGTCCTCGTGGCCCTTCACGGCGGTCACCATCACCTGGTCACCGCCGTCGGACAGGTAGCTCTGCTGGGCGGGCAGCGGACCCCGGTGGAAGCTCTCCAACATGGCCCGGACCGGCGCGCCCAGCTCGGCCGCCCGCCGGAACAGGCCGGCCTGCCGCCAGTCGCCCCCGTGCGGCACGAGCAGGTAGCGGAAGGACTGGATCCCCTGATCCTGGTACGAGTAGAAGCCGTCCGGATCGAGCTGGCGCGGATCGTGCCAGGAGTAGACGGGGCTGCGGACGGCCGTGATGCCGATGCTCGGGGTGTCCCCGTCGGGATCGCCGGGCGAGACGTCGTACCCGTGCTTGGCGTTGTTGACCACCGCGAGCCCGGCGGGCCGGCCGTCCACCGTGCCGCTGACGTCCACCCACGACTGGGCGGGGTTCTCCCCGCCGTCGACCGGCTGCCCGATGGACCCGAACGGGATCTCGTAGGTGGCGACCGGGTCGCTCACAGCCGTCGGGAAGCAGAGCTTGAGCAGGTGGGCCTGCTCCCGCCAGTCGAGGGTCACCCGGACCTCGACGTGGTCGTCGCGGTGCCCGAGGATGAACTCCTCCACCATCGTGGAACGGTTCCATGCCCGCTCCACCCGCAGCCGGGCGCGCAGCGGCCCCGCCTCGCGCAGGGTGACGCGGCTGGTCCGCATGGGAGCCCCGGGCCACCGGTACGAGACGACCCGGTGGCCCCAGGTGTCCGTCGGGTCCTGGCAGATCTGGGTGTGCTCGCCCCGGGCGCCGGCCACCAGGTCCACCCCGGTCCGCTTGTCGAGCAGCCCGCGCAGCCATCCCGTCTCCGGGTCGATCTCCACCCGGAGCAGGTCGTTCTCCAGGACCGTGTCGGTGGCCCGCAGGTTGCCCGCCTGCCGCTCACCGGCCTGCGTGTCCGCCGGCGCGGCACCGGACCGCAGCCGGTAGAGCCGGTAGCCCAGCGGCGGCAGTACCGCCTCGAACACCGTCGCCCCGCGTCCCTTGTCGTCGGTGGTGGCCACCGACTGGGTCCGCTGGGCGAGCGTCAGGCGGTCGTCGGCGTCCACCACGTGCACCCCGGTGGGCTGGGTGCCGTACTGGAGTTCCACCTGCGCCGTCACCGGCCACGCGTGGGGATTGAAGACCAGGACGGGCTGGGTGCCCTCGGCCAGCGGGATGTCGACGTGCCGGGCGATCACGTTGTGCGTACGCGTGATGATCCGCTTGGCGACCGCCACCGCCTCGCCGAGCTGGTCGCGGGCGTCGTCGTACGCGCTCTCGATCGCGGAGCCGGGCAGGACGTCGTGGAACTGGTTGAACAGGATCTGCCGCCAAGCCCGGCCGAGGTCGTCGGTGGGGTAGTCCAGCCCGAACAGCGTCGAGCCGAGCACCGCCCACCGCTCCGCGGACAGGATCGCGGCCTGCGCGCGGCGCTGCCAGAGCTTGATCCCGGAATGCGCCGAGTAGCAGCCCGGGGCGTGCATCTGCAGGTCGTCCCGCCAGACCGGCAGCTTCGCCAGCCCCTCCTCGCCCTGGTTCTTGGCGAACTCGTCGAAGTAGCGGGCCGGCGAGGAGATGACCATCCGGCCGAACGAGCCCATCCGGTCGTAGCGGTGGATGGACTCGATGTTGGCCCGGGTGGGCCCGCCGCCGTGGTTCCCGACGCCGAAGTAGATCATCATGTCGCCCAGGCCGTGGTCGAGCACGCCGAGCGACTTGTCGGTCTGCCCCGCCACGTCACCCGGCGGGCTGCAGTACTCGAACGGGATCCGGTAGGCGAGCACGCGGGAACCGTCGGGCGACTCCCACCAGAAGGCGGTGCCGGTCAGGTGGGACTCGTGCGGGCCGGGCCGCAGGAAGCAGTACGCGTGCATGCCCTGGCCGCGCAGGATCTGCGGCAGCATGCCGTGGTGCCCGAACGGGTCGACGTTCATGCCGACCGTGGCGGTGACCCCGAACTTCTCCTTGAGATAGCGCTGGCCGTACAGCCCCTGCCGGACGAACGACTCGCCCGAGGGCATGTTGCAGTCCGGCTCCACCCACCAGCCGCCGACCATCTGCCAGCGGCCCTCGGCGACCCGTTCCCGGATCCGGGCGAACAGTTCGGGGTCGGACTCCTCCACCCAGCTCAGCAGCACCACCTGGTTGCAGGTGAACACGAAGTCCGGATACTCCTCCATCCGGTGGATCGCCGACCAGAAGGTGGCCCGGGTCTCCTGGTAGCCCTCCTGCCACGGCCACAGCCAGACCGGATCGAGGTGGGCGTTGCCGATCATGTGCAGGGTGCGTTGCGGCGTCGCCGCCGGGCGGCGCGCGGGGTGCAGGCCGGGCGGCTGGTCGCCGGAGGGGGCGTTGGCGACCGGCGCCGTCGGGCGTCCGGTGGTGGCCTCCGCCGCCGTCCGCTGCCGGGGCGGCTCCGCCGTCGGGCCCGACGGCGGTTCCATCGGCGTGGTGCCGGTGCCGTCGCGGTGGCCGGGCTCGGTCACGCCGTGGGCTCCTCGCCGGCGGCCCACGCGTCGACCATCTCGCTGATCACGTGCAACATCAGGGTGTGCATCTCCTGGATCCGCTGGGTGCTCTTGCTGGGCACGAGCAGGGCGTGGTCGGCGTGGATGCGGGCCGGACCGCCGTCGCCGCCGGCGAACAGCACCGTCGTCGCGCCGCCGGCCTGCCCGGCGGCGAGGGCCGCCACGACGTTGGGGGACCGCCCCGAGGTGGTGAAGGCGATGACCACGTCGTCCGGGCGGGCGAGCGCGCGCACCTGGCGGGAGAAGACGTCCTCGTACGAGTAGTCGTTGGCGATACAGGTCATCACGCTGGCGTCGGTGCTCAGGGTCACCGCGGGCAGTGGCCTGCGGTCGCGCTTGTAGTGGCCGATGAGCTCGCCGGCGAGGTGCTGCGCGTCCGCGGCGCTGCCACCGTTGCCGAGGGTGTAGACGACGCCGCCGCGGGCGAGCCGGTCGCAGACGAGCGCGCCCACCGTCCGGATGTCGTCGGCCAGCGTGGTGGTCGCCTCGGCGACGGCCACGTGGTCGTCCAGTTGGGTCTTCAACCAGTCAGACATGTGCTCGCTCCACTCGCAGGTTCCGGGTCAGCCCGCCGGCCGGATCGGCCTCGGCGAGCAGGTCGTGGCCGATGGCTCCGGCGCCCACCACGCAGACCAGGTCGCCGAGTTCGGCCGGGACGACGCGGGCGGCGCGGGCGGCCGGCGCCATGGCCTCCCGCGCCACGAGGGCGCGGACCGGGTCGATCAGCATGGCTCCGGCCCGGGTGACGCCGCCGCCCAGCACCACCATGTCGGGTTCGAACGCGTTCACGAGGTCGGTGACCGCCGCACCGAGCAGGTCGACGGTCTCGGTCCACACCCGCACGGCGAGCGGGTCGCCGGCGGCGGCCGCCGCCGAGACGTCCGCGGCGGTCAGCCTGGGCAGCGCCGACATCGACGAGGCCGCGCCACCGGCCAGGGCCTCGCGGGCGCGCTGGGCGATCGACGTGCCGGAGGCGTACGCCTCGACGCAGCCTCGCCGTCCGCAGCCGCATCGCCGGCCGCCCCGGTGCACGGTCAGGTGCCCGAACTCCCCGCCGTTGCCGGCGGCGCCGCGGTGCGGGGTGCCGTTGATGACGGCGCCGCCGCCGACTCCGGTCGAGACGGTCAGGTAGAGCATGGTGGTGGTGCCCCGGCCGGCGCCGAACCGGTATTCGGCGATGGCGCCGACGGTTGCGTCGTTCTGCAGCGCGAACGGCACCCCGAACGCGTCCGCCGCGAGCGGCCCGATGGGCACGTCCGTCCAGCCGGGCAGGTGCGGTGGCGACAGCAGCCTGCCGGACGGCGCGTCCAACGGTCCGCCGCAGGCGATGCCCACCGCCCGGACGGGGCCGACGCCGGCGAGTTCGACGGCGCGGCGGCCCATCTCGAAGAGCCGCCGTGTCACGACGCGCCAGCCGTCCTCCCGGCGGGTGGGCTCCACCACCAGGCCGTGGCTGGAGCCGTCGGCCGTCACCACGCCCACGGCCAGCTTCGTGCCGCCGATGTCGAGGGCCAGAACCGGGCCCGGGCTGCCGGCGGGCGGCAGGGCGAACGGGTCAGGGTCGGTCATGGGAGTCCTCTCGGTCGGCCCCGGGGGGTGGTGCAGCGGGATGCCTGCGGGGTCTCCCGGGGCGGCCGTCGGAAGGCCGGCGGTCTATGGGATCGATCCCAGACAGAGCCTAGGAGTGAGCCCGGACATCGTCAAGCGAGGGCAGCCGGGTGGTGCTACGGCGCGTGGGCGGGATGCGGCGGCACGTGTTCGTCAGCAGTGCCGGGTGACGGAGCCGGCGCGTGCGCGCCGGTGCGGTCGGGCCGGCGCGTCGCCGCCCCGGTCAGCGCGTCCGGGGTGGGGCCGTCGAGCCGCGGGAGGTGACCGTGGCCGAGAGCAGCACGGTCCGCACCGGCGCGTGTGGCGACTGGATGCGCTCGAAGAGCTGGGAGATGGCCGCCTCGCCGAGGGCCACCGGATCCTGCGCCACGGCGGTCACGCCGGGCTGGACCAGGCTCATCCACGAGACGTCGTCGAACGACACCAGGCTGAGCTGATCGGGGATGGTGAGGTTGAGTTCGGTCGCGGCCCGCCACACGGCCTCGGCCAGGACGTTGTTGGCGGCGAACACGGCGGTCGGCGGCTCCGGCCGGCTGAGCAGCTTGTGTGCCTCGATCCGGGCGGCGTCGACGTCCCAGCCGGCGCTGACCACCAGCGAGTCGTCGAAGGGCACGCCGGCCGCCGCGAACGCCGCCCGGTAGCCGGCGAGCCGGTCCCGGCCGGTGGTCCAGTGCATCTCGTCGATCACCATCGCGATGCGCCGGTGGCCGAGGTCCAGCAGCTGCGAGGTGACCTGCCGGGCGGCACTGCTGTTGTCGACCATCACGGCGTCGCAGGCGCCCAGCGAGAACTGGCGGTCCACCTCCACCACCGGGATCCGCTGCCGCGCCAGGTAGGTGCTGATCTCCGCCGACACAGGGGTGACGATGACCCCGGCCACCCGCAGGGCCACGAACGCCTCGGCCGCCTCCGCCTCGACCTCCGGGGAACCGCCGTCGTCGGCCAGCATCATCGTGTACTGCCGCTTGCGGGCCTGCTGGCTGATGCCGGCCGCGAGCCCGGCGTAGAACGGGTTGTTCAGGTCCGACACCAGCACGCCGATCGACTGGCTGGCCTGCTGCCGCAGGTGCCGGGCGGTCGCGTCGGGCACGTAGCCGAGGCTGCGCGCGACCTCCCGGACCCGGTCGCGCACCGCCGGTGCGACGTACCCGCGACCGGTCAACGCCCGAGAGGCGGTCGACCGGGACACCCCTGCCGTCTCGGCGACCTCCCTGATGGTAGGCCGACGTGCCGGAGGGAACCCGTCGGGCACCGTCAGCCCACTCTTCATTCGGCCACCCGTCCCGCTTCCGTCACGTCGACCCAGCTTCTGTCACGTCCACCAGTGCCTCCGCGTGCTGACCCAGGTGGAGATCGCCGATGCTCACATCGACGGCCATCCGGGCCCGTCGTCGCGCCGGCCCTGTCAGCGTCACCTCGACCTCTATCTCCCCCCGCCCGAGCGGGGGCAACGAGATCGCCGCGACGTCCGGCACAGCGACCCAGCCTACCGGCAGCACAAGACATACCACGGCTTTCTCGACGGAGGGTCGTGGGTTGCTCACGCTGACGACGAAGCGGGCGACCGTGCCAGTCTGCGCCCGCGAGTAGTACGGCGCAATTCGGGCGAGTACGCCGTCCGCGACGACCTCGCCCTCGTCCAGCGGCAGCAGGTCCTGGTGGACCCGGACGAGTTCGTCGCCCGCCTCGGTCAACAGCTCCAGGTAGTCGTCGGTGACCCAGCGCGGCGCCCAGTGCCCCGAGACCATCAGCCCCGGGCCGACCCGGCGGTACAGCTCGGCGCTCGCCCGGTAGTCGCCGATGCGGAAGCGGTTGCGGTACTGGTAGTTCAGGACCTCGCGGGGGCCGCCCCGCACTCCCGAGCCGACCTGTTGGTCGCTGGTGACCAGCACGGTCACCCCGTCCACCACGAACTCGTACGCCGCCGCGTAGAGGGTGTGGCCGGGCAGTTCGTGGACCATGATCTCGTACTCGTGCCAGGTGAAGATCTCGCCCAGGGGGAGCCGCCGGTCCACCGGGATCGGGTCGTACCAGGTGCACGGCAGGTCCTCGACCATGGGCGCCTCGAGGATCCCGGCCACGTTCTCCGGCGCCCAGATCTCGGTGCCCGCCACGTCCCGCAGCAGGTTCATGCCGGCGACGTGGTCGTCGTGGTAGTGGGTCGGCAGGGCCACCTCGATCGACGTGACGCCGTGGTTGCGCCGCAGCGCCGGCAGGGAGGCCAGCCAGGGGCGGCGCGACGCCCGGTCGGTGCCCGAGGGCAGGCCGGTGGTCATGTCGTAGCCGTAGTCGATCACGAGCGCCGCGCCCGTCTCCGACAGCAGGACGTAGCTGCACGAGTTGCTGGTCCGGTTCAGCAGCAGGTGCTCGGTGAGCGCGGTGAACGGGTTGTCCAGCCGGTCCCGCAGGTCCCAGGGGTACGGGCGGCGCGAGTCGACGTACTGGCCCATCCGGGTGGCGAGCAGGCCCAGGGCCGCCCGCGGCTCGTCCATCGGCTCGCCGTGCGAGGGCAGCAGCAGGTCGAGGTCGCGCTCCATGAGCTGGTAGCAGCTCAGCACGGTCATCGCCGGACCCTCGTTGTCGGTGTACGACCACTGCGTGGCGGCCAGCGACCAGACCTTTCCGGGGGCGTAGACCAGGTCACCGGTGAACGCGAGGCGACGGCCGCCGCGCTCGACGAGGTAGGTCACCGACCCGGTGGTGTGGCCGGGCGTGGGCACCACCTCGACGGTGGTTCCCGCGTACGTGCGGCGCCGGTACTCGGGCACCACGTCGTGCACCGGTACCGACTCCAGTAGCGAGAACCTGTCCTGCCGCAGGTTGTAGTCGTTGTGGAGGGTGCGCGCCTGCCACATCCCCTCCGCGTCGGCGAACAGGTCCCGCTCGACCGGCGGCACGTGGATCCGGATGCCCGCGGCCACCGCCAGGGGCAGGCCCTGCCCCTGGTCGCGGTGATGGTGGGTCATCAGGACGTCGGTGATCCGGTCGATCCCCATCTCGGCCAGGTGATCGAGGGCGAGACCGGAGCCGAAGTCGATGGCGAAGGCGGTGCGCGCGGCCGAGGTGCCGTCCCGGCCGGTCACGCCGTCCGGTCCCTCGGACCCTTCCGGCGAGCGCACCACATAGACGTTGCAGGTGTCCCTTACCCGGAAGATGCCGGGCGCAATCTCCGATACGCGCGAGGCGGTCATGTGCGGCATGGTATCGATCCCATAGGCCCTGGGGAAGATTCAGTATTCGCACCAACATAAGCGTTGGTTCATAAGGGAAGGACCTGCTGATAACGTTCCCAGAATGTCGGCTCTCATCCCCTCCCCGGCTGGTCAACCACCCCCCGCCCTGTCCACCCGCGGCACCGTCGAGGGCTTCTACGGCCCGCCCTGGTCGCACGCCGAGCGCATGGCGCACCTGGAGTTCTCCGCCCGCGTCGGCCTGAACGCGTACGTCTACGCCCCGAAGAACGACCCCTACCACCGGGCCCGCTGGCGGCACCGCTACCCGGCACCCGACCTCGCCCGGCTCGCCGAGCTGGCGGAGACCGCCCGAACGCTGGGCGTCCGCTTCACGTACGCGATCAGCCCCGGCCTGTCGATGCGCTTCGCCGAGGAGGTGGACTACCAGGCGCTCGCCGCGAAGGCCGCCCAGTTGCACGACGTCGGGGTGGACTCGTTCGCCCTGTTCTTCGACGACGTACCGGCCGAACTGACCCGGCCCGAGGAGGTCGACCGGTGGCCCGGCGCCGGGGCGGCCGGCGCCGCGCACGGCGAGACGTGCACCCGGTTCGTGGCGGAGTTCCTCGCGCCCCGTGGCATCCGGGAACCGCTGCTGGTCTGCCCCACGGACTACGCCGGGGTCGAGGAGACCGCCTACCGCCGGCGGTTCGCCGCGACCGCCCCGCCGGACGTCGTGGTGGCCTGGACCGGGCACGACATCGTGGTGGGCGAGGTGAGCCGGTCGGACATCGACAAGGCCTCCGCCAGCTACCAGCGCCGCCTGATGCTGTGGGACAACTTCCCGGTCAACGACTTCGAGCCGAGCCGGCTCTTCCTCGGTCCGCTCACCGGGCGCACCACCGAGCTGGCCGGCTCGCCGCTGGTCGGGGTGCTCGCCAATCCGATGATCCAGGCCGTGCCGTCCCGGATCCCGTTGATGTCGGTGGCCGACTGGGCCCGCGAGCCGGATCGTTACGACCCGGCGGCGTCCGGCCGGCGGGCGCTGGACGCGGTGGCCGGGGCCGGAGCGGAGCACCTGGCGCCGCTGGTCGGGGTGTGCGGCTCCTGGCCGCCGAGCGCCGAACCGGACGCCGAACTGGTCCGCGCGGTGGCCGACACCCTCGCCGGGCGGCCGGACGCCGCCGGGGTGCTGACCGGGCGCCTCACCGGGCTGGCCCGGGCGTGCCGCGCGGCGGCCGAGCCGGAGCTCCTGGTGGCGGCCCTGCGCCCGTGGCTCGTCGCGGGCGCCGACATGGCGGCGGCGGGACTGGCGGCCGTCCGCCTGCTGGACACCGCGACCGCCGACGCGGTCGAGGACACCCGGCGGGCCCTCGCGCGGGCCGAGAGCCACTACGCCGACGTCCTGCGCGCGGTCGTCCCGCCGTTCGTGCGGGAGGTGTTGGACCGCACCGTTCAGGCGGATCCGGGACCGGCCGGACAGGCGGAGCGGTACCCGGCCCGTCGGGCCGCTCGCGCCGACGGGCGGCCGGTGGCACTGCTGGTCACCGGCGAGCGCCGCACCGCCGGGGACGAGGCCGTCGCCGCGCTGCTCGGCGAGCGGGGGTACGCGGTGTGCCGGCGGCACGCGCCGGGCCCCGACGAGGTCGCGGCGGCGTCGCTCGTCGTCGTCACCCGGGGCGCCGACGGACCGGCGATCGAGGCGGTCGCCCACGCCGGCGCACCGCTGCTGGCCTGGCACGGCCTCGTCCCGCTCGGGCTCGCCCGGCACAGCGAGGTGCTGCTCGCCCGCGACCGGGTGCGGATCGTGGACCCGGCCGACCCCGCCGCCGCCGGGCTCGACGACGTGGTCACGGTCTACCGGGGACCGGCCAAGCTGACGGTCGCCGAGGTCGGGCCGGACGCGCAGATCGTGGCGCTGGTCGTGGACGAGAACCGCCCGGCCCTGTTCCGCTACCCGCGGGGCGCCCGGCTGGCGGACGGGACCGTCGCACCCGCGCCGCGGGTCGGCGTGTTCCTGGGCGCGGACGGCCTGGCGCCGTGGCTGATGACCGCCGAGGGGAGGGCGCTGGTCGTGGCCGCGCTGGATGCCTGCGCGGCCCCGGGCCGTTCCGCGTCCGCCGCGGGGGAGCGGCCGGGGCCGGCCGCCCACCGGCAGCGCGGGACGTCACAGCCCGAGGATCTGCCCCGCGTCCCGGAGGTGTCGCTGTAGCAGCGGGGTGTCCACCGACTGCACGGGACGGCCGTCGCGCAGCGCCAGCGTGGCGGCCAACCCGGCGACGTGCCCCAGCATCTGGTACTGCACCTCCATCCGGATCGACGAGAACGCCACGTGCGAGGCGGAGACGCAGACCGGGACGATGAGGTTCAGGCAGTCGGCGTAGCGGGGCACCAGCGCGCGGTACGGGATCGGGTACGGCGGCGTGGGCACCGACAGGTAGCCCTCGGTGAACACCATGGCCACCGGCCGGGGATGCTCGGGCACCCACCGCCAGGTCCGCTGCACCTCCCGGACGTCCAGGTGGTACGAGCCCAGGGCGACGACGTCGTGCTGCGGCCGGGCGCCGAGCAGGTCGTGCTCGGTGAGGACGTACTCGCCGAGCATCCGGCGCGCCTCGCGGACGTAGAGCTGGTGCGGCAGGTGCCCGGTGTCGGGGAACTCGTCGGCCGGCAGGCCCCAGCGCCGCAGCTCCCGCCGTACGTTCGCCGGAACGGCCGGGTCGTTGGCCAGGAACCAGAGCAGGTCCTGGGTGTGGTGCAGGTGGCGCAGCCGCAGTTCCTCCCGGCGCACGGGGTCGGCGTCGGGATACTCCCAGGCCGAGCCGTCGAGGACGTTGAGCGAGAACGGGCCGAGCGAGTTGCCGTCGCACTTGCCGTTGGGCAGGTTGGCCTCCAGCCCGAGCAGTGCCCCGGCCGCCGGCTCGAAGCCCTGTCGGCGCCAGTGGTGGAACAGGCGGCGGCCGAGTTCCCAGTGGGCCTCGTCGTAGCCGTCGCGGCGGGAGAACGGGATCCGGTCGGCGTCGGTGGTGAGGCAGACCCGGTAGCCGTACGCCATGACGCCGCCGTCGCCCGTGCCGACCGGGACCAGCGGGCCGGTACGCAGCTGCGGCAGCACGGGGCCCTCGCGGTGGCCCGCCGGATCGTCGGAGAAGGGGGAGATGAACGGGGGCATGGTGTGCCGGCCGGGCAGCAGTTCCTGGCGTCCCGCCCAGCGTTCCCCGTACGACGCGCGGTCCTCCCGGCCCACGGCGTACGGGATCCCGGCGAGCGCGAGGAGGTCTCCCTCGTAGCTCGCGTCGACGAAGACTCCGCCCGCGAACGTGCGGCCGTCGCCGGTGGCCACCTCGACGATCCGACCGTCCCGCAGCCGCGCCGAGCGCACCGCGCTGTCGGTGACCAGCCGGATCCTCGGGTGGTCGAGCCAGCGCTGGAAGATCGCCTCGGCGACCCGCGGCTCGGGGCCCGCGTAGTGGCCCACTGACACGCCGTAGTGCTCCGCGACCTCCCGCCGGAACCGGGCGGCCGGGCCGCCCAGCACCCGCACGTCACCGACGTCCGTGTAGCCGAGTCCGCCGGAGGTCATCCCGCCGACGTGTCGGCCCGGTTCGAGGAGCAGGACGTCGGCGCCCGCGTCCGCGGCCGCGACGGCCGCGCACACGCCGGCCGAGGTGGCGGCGTACACGACCACCTCGGCCGGCGTGCTCATCCGACCTCCAGCGGTCGGCGCGCGGTCGCCGCCGGAGCCTCGCCGGTCGTCTGCCGCCCGGCCCGGTAGTCCCGCCAGGTGCGGGCCACCAGGGCGAGGTCGTCCCCGGTCAGCTCCTCGGCGGAGCGGTCGACGCGTTCGGCGTAGTAGAGCGCCGGCACGCCGAGCCGGCGCTGCGCCTCGACGTACGCGCGCCACTCCGCCCGGTCCGCGATCGGCCACTGGTCGGTGTCGACGAGATGGTCGGGCATCGTCGCCGCGACCACGGCGTGCCGGAAGGCGAGCTGGTCGACGGCCGGGACGACCCCGCCGTCCGGATCGCGTTCGAGGATGTCGTTGAGCCGGATCATGTCGCAGACGTCGCCGAAGCCGGGATGCGGCGTGTGGGTGACGACGAGAGCGTCCGGCTTGACCGCCTTCGCTGCCCGGTACAGCGTCTCCAGCATCCGGTGCAGCGCGGCGATCCCCCACGGGGCGTCGGCCGGGGCTCCCGGTCGCCGCAGCCCCCGACCGGTCGGCGCGCGCTGGGTGAAGTCGATCTTGAAGCCGTCCGCGTCCAGGCCGTCCGGACCGAGCAGCCTGGTCACGATCCGGGCCAGCCGGTCGAGGTACGCGGGGCTGCCGGGGTCGACGGCGACCGGCCGCCCGCCCGGGTCGGTCACGCACTCCGCCGCCGGCAGGCCGGTCGGGTCCCACGCCTTCCACCAGAGCAGCACCCGCTGGCCGGCGGCGTGCCGCTGGTCGATCCAGGACCGCAGGTCGGGCCAGCGGGCCGGGTCCGGCTCGGCGGTGCCGTACGCCAGCTGCCAGCGGTCGTCGATCACCACCGTGCCCGGGACGACGCCGTGTTCCGCGAGCCGGCCGAGCCAGCCGTCGTAGCGGTCCTGGCGGGCCAGGTCGAAGGCGACCGGCAGGCCGTCGGGCACCAGCGCCGGCCCGAGCTCCGACAGGTGGTACGGGTACGACATGGGCTGGCCCGGGATGGGCGCGGCGGCGCACTGCGCGCCCCAGCCGCAGAAGATCGGCTCGGTCCACCAGCCGGCGCGGGGCGTGGCCGCGGCGGCGGGCGCGAAGCCGCGCTCCACCAGGTCCGCCCGGTACGTCGCGAGGCCCTGCCACGGGTCGGCCGCCGGCCGGAGCACGACGGTGGGGCTCTCGAACGACCCGTCGACGCGCGTATGCCCGTCGTAGTCGAGCTCCAGCAGGAAGCCGCCGTCCAGCGGGACGTACCGCAACTCGGTGAAGCGCAGGTCGGCGACGTGGCCCAGCACTCCCGCGGTGAGCCAGCCACCGTCGGGGACGTGGGTGGCGTGCCGGGCGGTCTCCCGCCCGAACGCCAGCAACAGCGGCGGCGGGGAGAAGACGGCGTGCAGCCGTCCGGCCGAGGCGTCGCCGACGACCCCGAGGGCGGCGGCGGTGGAGGCCGGCCGCACCACCTGGACCGGCTCGGTGGGGGTGGGGTTGAACACCGAGGCGAAGTCGGTCGAGGAACGGAAGGTGCCGCACGCCCCGCTCGGCAGGACCGCCCGGCCGCCCAGCAACCGGACGTCGCCGAGCGTGCCGGAGCCGGTGACGCCGACCGACGTCTCGATCCGGTCGGCGAAGCAGCGGAGCCGGACCGACTTGGCCGTCCACGCGGTGCTCCGGCAGGCCAGTTCCACCTCGACGACGTCCTCGCCGTCGTACCGCCCGGCGGACACCACCGGCTCGTCGAAGTCGTACGACTCGTCCGCCAGGTCGACCCGGTCCACCGAGGCCAGCAGGCTCAGCCGGGACCAGATCCGGCCGTCCGCGTCGGCCAGGACGGCGAGCCGCTGCGGCGCGCGTACCTGCAACACGTAGCCGGCAGCCGTGACGGTGTGGGTGCCGGGCCCAGAGGTGAGCTTGATGGGAGTTCTCCTTCGATGTCAGCCGAACGGCGGCACGGTGGGGCGGGTGTCGGGAAGCTGGCCGGTGGCGGCGATGCGGGCGTACACCCTGCCGGAGTCCTTCACGGTCAGCCGGCCGGAGGGGTAGTCCACGTGCACCAGGCCGAACCGGGGGCGGTAGCCCAGCGCCCACTCGAAGTTGTCCAGCAGCGACCAGTGCAGGTAGCCCACCACGTCCGCGCCCGCGTCGACGGCCTGGTGCACCGCCCGCAGGTGGCCGAGCAGGAAGTCGATGCGCCGCTGGTCGTGCACCAGCCCGTCGTGGGTGGGGGTGTCGCCGTACACCGCTCCGTTCTCTGTGATCATCAGCGGGACCCCGGGGTGGTCGTGGTGCAACCGGATCAGCAGGTCGCGCAGGCTGTCCGGGGCCACCTCCCAGCCCTCGTCGGTGCGGGTCACGTCACCGGAGGGCCCCACCACCCGCCACGGGAAGGGACGCCCGGGGCCCGGCTGCGCCGCGGCCATGACCCGGCGGGTGTAGTAGTTGACGCCCAGGAAGTCGCTGCGGCCACCGATCAGCTCGGCGTCGCCGGGCCGGATGATGTCGTCGAGGCCGCCGCCCAGGGCCCGTTCGTAGTGCGCCCACATGTCCGCCGGGTAGCCGTCGCCGAGCAGCGGGTCGAGGTACCACCGGTTCACGTAGCCGTCCGAGCCCCGGGCGGCGGCGAGGTCGGCCGGGTCGTCGCTGGCCGGGTCGCACGGGAACAGACTCAGCGCGCAGCCGACCCGCGCCTGTGGCGCGCGGGCGTGGATCACGTCGGCGCCCGCGCCGTGCCCGAGCAGGACGTGGTGACCGGCCGCGACCGACGCGCGCAGGTCCCGGACGCCGGGGGCGTGCAGGCCGAGCTGGTAGCCCAGCAGCGCGATGATCCACGGCTCGTTCTGAGTGATCCACCAGTGCACCCGGTCGCCGAGCCGGTCGGCCACCGCCGCCGCGAACTCGGTGAACGCGTCCACACTGGAGCGGCCCACCCAGCCGCCGTCGGCCAGCAGCGCCTCCGGCATGTCCCAGTGGTTGAGCGTGAGGACCGGCGTCACGTCGCGGGCGAGCAGCGCGTCGACGAACCGCTCGTAGTGGTCCAGGCCGCGTGGCTCGACCCGGCCGCGACCCTGCGGCAGGATCCGGGACCAGGAGACCGAGAACCGGTACGCGCCCAGGCCGAGCCCGGCGACCAGCTCCACGTCGCGGTCCCACCGCCGGTACGAGTCGCAGGCCCGCGAGCCGTCGCCGCCGCCCTCGATGGTGCCCGGGCGCGCGGCGAAGGTGTCCCACACCGAGGGCCCCCGCCCGTCGGCGTCGAGGCTGCCCTCGATCTGGTACGCGGAGGTCGCCGCGCCCCAGAGGAAGCCGGGCGGGAAGCGGTGCGTCGTCATCGGTCACTTCCTCGAAGGTGCTGCCGGATCAGTCCGGCCGGTCGGACAGGACACGCAACAGCGCCGCCACGCCGCCGTGCGGCGAGCTGAGCACCGGTACCGCGACGTCGGCCAGCGCGGCGGCGCGGGCCATGGAGGCCTGGGCCAGCACGACCACGTCCGCGCCGGCCGCGGCGTGGACGACGGCCGCCGCGACGAGGCTGTCCACGCGTTCCCGGTCGCCGCGGTCCTGCGCCTCGGCGGCGTCCGCCACCAACTCCGCGGTCACCTCCACGGGCCGGCCGGCGCCGCGGGCCGCCCGCTCGACGAGCCGTCCGGTCGGCCCGAGCGTGGACGGGAGGGTGGCGAGCACGCGGATGCGTCCCCGTGCCCCGGGGGCGGCGGCGACGGCGACCGCCTCGTCGGCCATCGCCGCGTCCACCCGTACGACCGGAACGCGCACCCGCCCGGCCGCCGCCTCCGCCGCCTCGCCGATGGAGGAGCAGGTGACCAGGACAGCGTCGACCCCGACCGACTCCAGGTGGCGCAGGTGCGCGAGCACGATGTCCCGGACGGCCGGCGTGACGCCCTCGCGGCGTGCGGTGTCCAGCAGCCAGGCGTCGGCGACGTGGATCCGGCGGGGCGTCGCGATCGAGGCGCGCAGCAGGTCGTCGAACGTCGCGGCCAGCGCGGGAACGGTGTGCAACAGGCCGACCGTGCCCGGGTCGGCGGTCATGCCTTCCGCCACGGCGTCGCCTCCCGGTCGACCACCTCGACGAGCCGTTCGAGGCGGGGCACGGAGACCTCGGCCAGTGCCCGGTCCACGTCGGGGCGGCCCACCACGTCGCTCCACAGCGCACGGCCGGCGAGGAAGCCGCTGGCACCGCCCTGGCAGGCGGCCCTTACCGCGTCGAGGAAGTCGTCGCGGTGAACGCCCTGCGACAGCACCACCCAGGGGCCGGTGACGGCGGAGCCGAGGTCCTCGCACGCCCGCCGGAGCTCGTCCGTCGTGCCCCGGCCCTGCCGCGGCACCTGCGCCTTGTAGAGGCTGGGACGCAGCGGGGAGAGTTCCCGGGCCGCCTCGAGGATCGCCGCGTCCTGGTCCCACCGGCCGGCGGACAGTTCCTCGGGGGTGGCCCGGACCACCGGCTCCAGCACCGAGAGCACGTCGCGCTCCGCCGCCAGGCCGATGAACCGCCGGGCCAGTTCGACGCGTCGCTCGCGGTGCGCGTCGCGGCGCCAGAGCAGCAACAGCTTGATCGCCCGTACGCCAGTGAGGTCGAACTCCGGCGCGGCGACCACCTCGTCGAGCCGGGTGTCCTCGACCGGTTGGCCGGGCTCCTGGTCGAGGGCGTCGGCGGCGAGGATCAGCCCGCACCCGGCGGGCAGCAGCCCGTCGCGGCGGACCTGGTCGAGGCCGGTCGTCCGGTCGATGAGGAAGCCGGAGGCCAGCGGGCCGAGCGCGCGGGCCACCGCGGTCTTGAAGGCGACCATCCCGTCGTGGTCCGGCCGGCCGGCGCCCGCCTCGGCGAACATCGTGCGCAGGCTCTCCCGCTGGTCCATCGCCACCATCGCGAACCCGCCCGCCGGCCGCGCAATGGCGTCCAGGGTGGGCTCCGCGCTTCCCGATCCCGTCATCTGACCTCTTCTCCTCGCGAATCGTCGTCAGCCGCCTCGGCATCGGTCGCGGCCGTCACGAACCTGGCGAACGGCTCGTCGTAGTCCCGGCCGGCCCCCGCGACCGTCGGTCCTGGCTGCCAGGCCAGCGCGGGGGCCCCCGGCCCGGTCCGGTGCGCCCGGACGGCGGCGACGATCGCCGCGCCCGCGGCCACCGGCTGCGCCGCCGGCACCACCCGCAGCTCGGCGGGGAGGACGTGGGCCTTGACCCGGACCCAGGCGGGGCTGGCCGCGCCGGCCCCACCCAACAGGGTCACCGCCGCATCGGCGGGCCCGCCGGCGAGCCGGGCCTGCTCGTGCAGCATCCACCGGGTCTGCAGGCACAGTCCTTCGAACATCGCGCGGGCCAGCTCGGCCGGTGTGTGCGTGGGGCGCCGCCCGAGGATCCGCAGCCGGGCCCGCGGGGCGGGCGCCGGGGCCTGCCGCCCGGACAGGTACGGCAGGACGATCACGTCGGTGGGCCGGTCGCCGCGGCCGAGCACCTGGGCGGACAGCTCGGCAGCCGGGACGCCGCCCGACTCGTGGGCCAGCCACCAGGCGATGGTGGCTCCGGCGCTCGACGAGCCGGCGAGGATCGCCCGGTGCCGGCCGGCCACCGGGACGACCGTGCTCATGCCGGCCCGGGCCACGGCCACCGGGTCGGGGCAGCCGGCGACGACGGAGAGCACCGCCTCGGCCGTACCGAGCGAGTTCGCGACGTCGCCCGGCTCCCGCACCCCGCAGGCGTACGCGCCGACGGCGTGGTCGTGGCCCGCCACCACCACCGGTGTCCCGGCCCGCAGCCCGGCGTCCACGAAGGCCGGGTCCCGGACGGTGGCGGCGGACGTGCCCGGCGGCACGACGGTCGGCAGCTGCTCCGGTCGCAGGCCCACCTCGGCCAGCAGGTCGGTGTCGAAGGCCTCCGGCACCGGCTGGCCGGGGCGGGGCAACCGGTACGCCATGGTCCGCCCGGCCAGCGTGTGGTCGGTCGTCAGGTGGCCGGTGAGCAGCAGGCAGACGAGGTCCGCCGCGCCCGCCCAGGACGCCATGGCCCGCCACGTGTCCGGCCGGTTGGCCCGCAGCCACGCCCAGGTGGCCAGCGGGACCTTGGCGCTGGGTCGTACCCCCGTCGCCGCGACGAGGTGCGCCCAGCCGAGGCGGCGGGACAGCTCGGCGGCCTCGGCCCCGGCCCGGTGGCCGTCCCAGCGCAGCCAGGCACCGAGTGGCGTTCCGGTCGCGTCGAGCGGCACGCCGGTCTCGGCCATCGAGGCGATGCCCACGGCGTCCGGCGCCGGCGACCCGTGCAGCACCTGGCGGAGCAGGCCGACCAGCACGCGCCGCACGGAGTCGGGCGGGGGAGTGGGGGCGGTGGCGACGGCGCGTACCCGGACCGCGGAACCGTCGATCGCCACGAGGGCCACCTTGGTGTTGGTGGTTCCCACGTCGATGCCCACGCTCAGGCAGGCCCCGTCGGAGGGGCCGCCACGCGGCGCCTCCGGCGGGTCGGCCTCGACCGCGTCGGTGGGACGCGTGGCGCCATTCACGAGGCCATTCTGTTCGGTTTCGAACGAACGGGTCAAGGTCGATGTTCGGCGATTGACAAACGGGTGTGGTCGCACTTGGATGGACCGGTGCGCTACACGCAGGCTCCCGAGCGGCGCCGCGAACTCCTGCGCCGGGCGGCCGAGGCCGGCTACGTCTCCTCGACCGACGCCGCGGCCGAGCTGGGCGTGTCGGAGATGACCATCCGCCGTGACCTGCGGCAGTTGGCCGCCCAGGGACTGGTGAACCGGGTCGCCGGTGGCGCGAGCGCCCCCGTGCCGGCGTACGGCGTCCCGTTCGAGCAGCGCAGGGATGCCGCGACGGCGGAGAAGGAAGCGGTCGGCCGGGCCGCCGTGCCGCTCGTACCGGCGGGCGCGGTGGTGGCCCTCGACGCCGGCACCACGGTCGCGGCCCTCGCCGCCCGGCTGCCCGGTGGCCTCACCGTCGTCACCCACTCGATACCGGTGATCCTGGCGTGCACCGGGCGCGAGGACCTCGAGTTGATCTCCCTCGGCGGCGCCTACCACCGCGCGACCCGCTCCTTCACCGGGCCGATCACCCGTGCCGGCCTGGAGGACCTGGCGGTCGACGTGGCCGTGCTCTCCGCGACGGCCGCCGGGCCGACGGGGGTCTACTCCGCCAACGCCGCGGACGCCGAGATCAAGCGGGCGATGGCCCGCATCGCCCGCCGGGTGGTCCTGCTGCTCGACCACGGCAAGCTGGCGGCGCACGCCCCGATGCGGTTCCTGGACCTGGCGGCGGTCGACACGGTCGTCGTTGACGCGGGGACGGATGCCGACCAGCTCGCGCTGCTGCGGGCGACCTGCCGGGAGGTGGTGGTCGCGCCGCTGGACGCCGGGACGGCCGTCCCGGCGTCCCGGCCGGCGGCGAGCGCCACCCGGGTGGCCGGACCGTGACCGGGCCCTGGCTCGGTGCCGTGGCCGACGATTTCACGGGGGCCTGCGACCTCGCGGACGCGGTGAGCGAGGCGGGTGGGTCGGCGGTCGTGGTGGTGGGCCGCCCCACGGTGCCGCCGCCCGCCAGCGACTGCGTGGTCGTGGCGCTGAAGTCCCGGACCGCCCCGCGTGACCAGGCCGTCGCGGAGTCACTCGCCGCGGCGCGGTGGCTGCTCGACGCCGGCTGCACCACCCTCTACCAGAAGTACTGCTCGACGTTCGACTCCACCGACGCGGGCAACATCGGCCCGGTGGCGGACGCCCTGGTCGACCTCATCGGCGACGCCGTCGCGGTGGGCACGCCGGCCACGCCTCGGGTGGGCCGCACGGTCTACCAGGGGCACCTCTTCGTCGGCCGGCGACTGCTCTCCGAGTCGCCGCTGCGGGACCACCCGCTCACCCCGATGCGCGACCCCGACCTCGTGCGGGTGCTCTCCCGCCAGGCCGAGGGTGAGGTTGCGCTCGTCGACCAGACTACGGTCGCCGCTGGCCCGGCCGCCGTCACCGCAGCGGTTGAGGCCGCTCGCTGTAACGGCGCCCGACACGTGATCGTCGACGCCCTCGCCGACCGGGATCTGGACACGCTGGCCATCGCTCTGCTGGCAATGCCGAACGGGGTGCTGGCGGGCGGTGCCGCTGGGTTGGCGGCTGCGCTGGCACGGACATCCGGCACAGCGACGCGGACTTCGACGGCCGGAGCCTGTCGGAGCGGCGTCATCATCCCCGCGCGGACTGTACCGGTGGTGCCGGAGGGCCGGCAGCTGATCCTCTCTGGCAGCTGTTCTGAGCGGACCCGTGAACAGGTGGATGAGTTCCCTGGGCCTCGGGTGACGCTGTCCCCAGTCGACCTTGACATCGGCTTCGCCGAGACGGTCGACGCCGTGGCCGCTGCGGTGGCCGGGGCATACCGGAACACGAGCGGACCCGTTCTGGTCACCTCCTCGTCTGGTCCAGAGCACGTCGCGCGGCACGAATCCCGGCTCGGCCCGGGACGAGCCGCCGCACTACTGGAGGCGGCGACCGCACAGATTGCCAATCACGCGGTGGACACCCTCGGGGTCCGATGCCTGCTGGTGGCCGGCGGCGAGACGTCGGGAGCGGTGGTCCGGGCACTCAAGCTCGGCACACTGCGGGTGGGACCGACGGCCGGCCCGGGCCTGCCGTGGATGGTTTCCGAGGGCAGCCCCACGCTCGCCCTGTTGCTCAAGTCGGGGAATTTCGGCGAACCGGACCTGTTCACCACCGCCTGGCGGCACTGCCCCTGAGGACCAGCCGCAGTCGTCGCTGTCGCGAGACGGCTATCGGCCCCTCAGCGGTAGGCGATAGCCGGGTCTCCGATGTGACTCTGTCCGGCGCGACGGCCGGTGTCGATCCGGCCGCTGTGGACGGTGGGTAATCCAGACCAGTTACAGGATGCGTTCAGCGATCGATTGTTACCGTTCTCCCGCCGACGCTTGAAGGGGAGATCGGTGACGACCCTGTCGTCGGCACCAGACCCCGGCCCTCGGCCGCGACGTCACCCCGGCCCGGCGCTCCCGGCCACCGCCCTGCTGCTGCTCCCGGTGCTGGTGGCCGCCGGCGCGGTCGTCGTGTACCGGGCGACCGGCCGGTTCTGGGGCGACCTCGCGGCCTACCGGGCGGGCGCGCTGGCGCGCCTCGCCGACGTGCGTGCCGTCTGGCTGCCGGTGGCGGCGCTGACAGCGGTGGCCGGGATCGTCGTCGCGGCCCGCTGCGCCCGCGCCGGAGACGAGCTGCACGGCCCGCTGGCCTGCGCGACGACGGGCGTGTTCGTTCGCCGGTCTCCTGGCACCACCACTGGGTCTGGTGCCGGTCCTGGCTGGCACCGGCGCGCTCTGGCTCGCGTTCACCGTCGCGCACCTGGCGCTCAGTGGGCGCTGGTGGCTCTGGCTCGCGGTGGACGCCGTGCCGCCGCTCTTCTTTCTCCTGGCGCCCCTGGCGCTGGGGGCCGGCGCGGCGGCGGTCCGGCGGCGGCGCCGCACGGTGGCGCTGCTCGCCGCCGCCGCGTTGCTGCTCGGTGCGGGGCAGAGCGGCGTCAACGTCCGCCGGTGGCAGGGCGGGGACGGCCCGGCCCCGCCCGACGCCCTGCGCGTGTTCGTCTGGAATTACTGGGACGAGGGGGTGCCCCTATGGGTTTGGGCAAGTCTCTGCGGTGGTGTCGGCCTCGGCGTATTCGTAGATCCAGCCTGCGGATGTGTCGGGGGCTCGGACTGCCAGGTATGTGTGTTTGACGGCAGGGTTCCAGGGTCCTGGTGCTCGACCTGGGCGGCCTCGGAAGCCTGCGGGTGGCAGTCCTGCCTGGTCGAGCTCAACGATTTTGGTCTGCCCGTTGAACGGGCCGCCGACGATCTTGATGCCGACGGTGTCGTTGACGACTTCGCCCGCGAGCCAGCGACGGATGAGCGCCAGATGCTCGGAAGTCTCGTCCTTCATGCTCGAAGCTGACCATGGGCTTGGGTCGAGGGCAAGCAAGTCTCAAGTCGCTTTGACGGGTTGGGGTTCGTAGAAGGTTCCGTCGGGGAGCATGGCGAAGAGGACGTCGGTCCGGCGCCGGGCGAGGCAGAGCAGGGCCTGGGTGTGGTGCTTGCCCTGGGCGATCTTCTTATCGTAGTAGGCCTGGGACGCCGGGTCGCCCAGGGCCGCAAACGCGGAAAGGGAAGAAAACCCGTTTGAGCTGTTTGTTTCCTCTCTTGGAGGGCTGTTCGCCGCGGATGGAGGAGCCCGAGTTCCGGGTGGCCGGGGCGAGACCCGCGTAGGCGGCGAGGTGGCCGGCGGTCGGGAAGGTGCTGCCGTCGCCACCTCGATCAGGATGCGGGCGCCGGTCCTGACGCCGACGCCGGCATCGAGGTCAGGACCTTGGAAAGAGGGTGGGCGTCCAGGAGTTCCTCGATCCGTCCGGCCAGTCGATGCCTCCGGGCCCGGTGACACCACCCCCCGGATCATGAACAACAAGGAGGGGAAGTCATGCCGGACCCGAAGGCCGGAGGCCCCATTGCGGAGCCACGAAAAAGGTAACGGGGGGGCGAGACCGAGGCGCTGTACGGGTCGCTGCGCGACGCGGACGCCGACGTCTACCTGTTGCAGGAATACTGGTACGAGAAGAGCGCCGGACCGACGCCGGCCACGCTCGACCGGCTGCGCGCCGAGTTCCCCGGCTTCCAGGTCGTGGTCGCCGGCGAGCTGGTCACCCGTCTCCCGCCTGCCGGTGCTGCGGCAGGTGCCGCTGGAGCCGGCCGGCCTGCCGCCGGCGGTGGCGGGAGCCGGCGACCAGTGGCGCTACAAGACCCTCCGCACCGACCTGGACCTCGGCGGCGGCCGCGTGCTGTCGGCGTACAACCTGCATCTGCCCGTGCAGCTCTCGCCCGAGCACGGCCCGTTCGACGGAGACTTCTACCGGGTGCTGCGCGAGCAGCACGCCCAGCGGGAACCGCAGTGGCGGGCGCTGGCCCGTGACGTGGGGTCCAACCCCCATCCGGTGCTGCTCGCCGGGGACCTGAACACCAGCCCGGCGATGGGTGACCTGCGCAAGCTGCCCGACGGCCTGCGCGACGCCGGTCACGCGATGCCGTCGCTCTACCCGGCCCGTGCGCAGACACCCGCCGGCCGGGATCGCTCGCCGGGCCCGGCCGCCGGTTCCGGTCCTCCTGACGCGGTCAGAGCCCGGCCGCGGCGTCATACCGGCGACGCAGGTCTGCCATTTCCGGCCCGGTCAGCGCCTCCTCGCGCGCCTGCTCCACGTACTTCTGCGGGAACATCTCGCGCAACCGGTCGACGAACGCGACATCGGCGCTCGCCTCGACCGTCCGAATGCCGGGGGGCTCGATGGACATGTCCATGATCACTGGACCGACGAGCTTGACGGCCCAGTCCCACGGACGCTTCTGCTCGGCGATCCCGCAGAGGCGGAAGCCGTAGACCGTTCGCACGTCGGCGAGGGCGGTGGCTTCCGCCGGCTCGTGACCGTAGACGCGGACTCCGCAGATCACCGCCGGTTTCGCCCGGCCCTCGGTGGCGGCCGGTGCGTCATGTCCAGCGTGGTGGTGTTGCCCCGGGTCCACCTGTTCGAGCGTGCTCCGCATTCGGGCCATGATCCGTGTCCGCAGATCCGTCGGCTCGGCTTCCGATCCGGCCGAGTTGGTCAGTACGACCGCGCCGGCCGTCAAGGTCAGGATCGCTGCCACCCACACGAATCGATTTCGGTACCATCCCGCGAAACTCTGCCGGGAGAACATGCTCACCTCTTGTCTGGTCGCCGTTTCCGGTGCCCTGGCAGACGGCCCGGATGCCTCCGGCCGGTCGGATCTCCGGCGTCGGCTGTGGTGGGACACGTACGGCGGGGACGGTTGCCCAGGGGTGTGCCCGTCGTACGTGGAGACGGCCCGACGAGGCGGCGCGCGAGGGCCGGTGAGACCGGCGCGCTACCGGTGCTGCTGCTCCCGTGCTGCCGTTCCCAGCGCGGTTGCCCCCGCGCTGCGGCGATGTGAGCCATTGCAACACGACCCGGACCGCTCCGGCAACATCGACGATGCTCGTCGTCGTGCCGGGTACGCAGGTGAGCAGACACGTTGTCCCGGCTCGGGTTGGCGAGGGGTCCGGTCAGGGTGGGTCGAACCGGCCCTGACACGCCGCAGCCGTGGGCATCCGGTGGCACGGGACCAGGTTCGGGGGATTCAACACCGGAAAGGTGGCGGAACTCCGGATCCAGTACTGCTCCGGGTGCCGGGGCCGGGCCTCCACGACGAACGGCTTCTCCCCGTCGCGGAGAATCAGCTTTCCGCCACCCTGCGGCGTGGAATCGTGGTAAGTGGCCTCGATCTCCCAACTACAGGACTTTTCCCCGGTGACCGCCTCCACACGCAGCCCGCCGGGGGACATGCCACCACCCAGGTCGATCTTACGGCGACTGAAGTACGGCCGTCCCTGCTCCTCGACGTCATCGGCGATGTACGGGATCGGATCCTCTTCGGTCAGATCGAAGAGCATCCCTTCGTAAGCGGCACCGCCCTCCGGGGCGACGTCGATCACCGCCTTGGCCGTCGACGGCTGGCAGGAGACGTTGACCGCGTGCATGTCGATGATCGAGAGCTGGGTCGTCCGGTCACTGATGATGTTCATGGTGAAGACCGCCGCGTCACTGGTGGACGGGTCTGTGAAGCCACCCGGCAAGCCACCGATCATCGACGGAAAGGGAAGCAGACGTCCACCCAACGTACGGAGGAAGCGCCAGATCTCCACGTCGGATCCGAGCGACTCCAGCTTCACCTGCTCCGGTTGGGTCAACGGCCGGTCGAGGACGATCCGCCAGAACTCGGGGATGGTGCGGTCGTACTTCACCGAAGCGACGAAGGGTGTCTTGGCCTGGTCGTGCCGCTGGCCGGCGTCCAGGTCCGTCCCGACCCGTGAATCCGCGGTCTCCCGGTTGAAGAAGTGGGTGACGACCAGAGTCGCCAGTAGGGACACGATGGCCACCGCGATCATGATGAGTAGAAACTTCGGCTTCTCCGGCGGCGGAAGATCCTTCATGCCGGGCGCGATCTGCTCCCCGGCGTGGGCGAGGAGTGAACGACCTTTCGGTGGCGCCGGTTCCGTAGCCGGTGGCCCCGGTTCCGCTGCCGCGGGTGGCGGCGCAGCGGTGGTCTTCTCGCCGTCCTTGTCTGCTCCCGGTAGCGGCGGTTCTGGTGCCATGTCCTTCTCCTGACCATCGTCGTCGCTCATGAGCACGGGTGGCGTGACCCGTCGTTCCTCCTGTCCGGTCACTGAGGCGGTGTCGCGATCGCCGTCACCGCGGGGTGAACGACCCGCTGCTCAGGCCCCGAGAACCAGGTCAACGCGGTGGCGCTCTGACCGTCGGTCGACGGCGCCAGGCTGGCGAAGACCAGCCCGGACCTGGTGCGTACCGACTGCGTCGGCAGTTGGCCCCTTACCCGGCTCCAGGAGCTGTTCGCCTCCAGACGCCACAGGACCGGGGCGCCGTAGGCCCAGGCGGATGCCTCCCCGCAGGACCAACCGATCGTGGTGGCGTACAGCAGGCCGTCCTCCCACCAGAGGTCGACCACCCGGGAACCCCGACCATCCGCGCCGAACGGGGTGGGGCCCTCCGCCACATCGAGGCCAGGGGTCGCCTGCCTACGTCCGGTGGCTGGATCCAGGACGGTGACGGTCGCGTTCTCCCGGCAGGCGTCGAAGTGACCGCCTTCGACGAAGGCCATTCGGGCTCCGCCGTAGGCGGTCGTGGCGGCGGCGGTCCCCCGGGAGACTGCGATGTTTCCCTTCGTCATGCCGATCCGCTTGACCTGCCCGTCCGAGGAGGCGAGCAGCAACTGCTCCGGTCCACCGTAGGCCGCCGTGCTGTCGAGATCGGCGCCAGCGAAGAGGGCCACCTCCGGCAGGCCAGCCAGGGCGGTGAGCTGCTGACTGAACCGCACCGGGGCGTCCACCGGTTCAGATGTGCCGTCCCGCCCCCGGGTCAACGCCAGCCGGTGGATCCTCCGCTTTCCGTCCACGACGAGGACCTCGTCCGTACCGACGGAGATGCTGCTTGAGCAGCCGACACAGGGGAGGGAGAAGCTGGTCGCGGTCGTGCGGTCGATGACCGCGACCGTCGCCTCGTCCGTGCCTGCGGCGGTCACTGCGAAGACGTACCGTCCGCTACTGGTCCAGCCCGGTGCCGTGTGGTACCCGGAGAAGTCGCCCTCGATCCGACTTACCAGTCGACCGTCGACAAGCAGGGCCAGCTCGTCTGCGGCGAGATAGGCCAGGGTGGGTGGCTTCGAGGGCTCCGCGGGCGCGCTGGACGATCCGTCGGACGGGTCGGCCAGCGTCGCGGGATCCCGGATGAGGTGATGGATCAGAAGCCCCAGCAGTACGGCCGACAGAACGGTTGCGGCCATCACCACAGACTGCACCCGAGACATACGCATCGACGGACGACCCTCCACCTGACGTCGTACCTCGAGTTTAGGCTGCGGCTGTGACGGTCGCACTCCCCTCTGTCATCGCCCGGTCGGGCCAGACTCAGTGCGCCAGCTGACGACACCGCCGAGCAGGGTTCCGAGAGGCCGGTCCCGGTGACGTCAGCGACTGAACGACGATGCCGGACGTGGGTGTCCATCGCCGTCGCCTCGGACACCATGCCGTACGTCCTGTGCCAGAGGCCGCGTGCGTCGTCCCGGCACCCCATTGGAGGTGACCGTCGTGCTCAACTTCGCCCCGTGTGAGCGATCCGATCCGGCCGCTGGTCGGTGAGAAGGTCGCGGACGCGGCGCCGCCCCCGACCGGTTGATCAGCAGAAACGGTCGATGGTGACCGGTATCAGTCCCTGCGCGCGCATATGTGTGGTCAGCTCCCGTAGCAGGAACCCGACCGTCTCGTCCCGGCTTCCGGCCAGCTCGCAGGTCACATCGAGGCACCAGGCGCTGCCAGCGCCGACGCGGCGCAGATCCCAGGTGAAGACGTCGCCGCGAGTGCGGTGTCCGGCGGTTCCGACGACCCGGGTGCCCGGATCGGTGACGTCGCCCGTCGCCGACATCTGCCAGGACGCGCACAGGGCCGCCAGGCCGTCCGGGGACAATTCGTTGGCGAACAGGATGCGATAGACGCGCGTCTCGTGAAAGCCAGGCCTGACTTCGGGCGTACTCAGCCGTAGCGCACCTGGCATTCTGGCCGCTGGCCAGTCGATGAAGTGGGCGCGAAGGGTGGCCTCGGACGGCAGTTCGTCGCCGCAGGATTCCCGGTAGATCGCGGCTGCGGTGGCCCGGTCGACCGGCATGACCCGTCGTCGCAGGCCGGCATCGGCGCGAATGCGTTGACTGGTGACCGAGGCGTCACACCACCGACGGTCCCACACGGTCCACCCGGTGCTGACGAGCCCCACGGCAGAGTGATCCTCGGCGAGTAGGAACTCCTCGGCGAGTATGCCTTCGAGCTCCGCCGGATTACCGCCGATCACGGGCACGGCGTGGAGCAGGTAGTAGTCCAGCAGCGGTGGCGAACCACGATGGCCGAGCGGAGCCGAGGGGGATGGGAACAGGTGCGCGCCCGACAAGGAGGTCACCCGCGCATCATCCGGCATGTCCGCTGGCAGCCGACGCGCGACGCACCGAAGCTGAGTTCCCGGCCGGACGCGGCGGGCCGCGCCGGACAGGTGCCCGACGCGGCCGGAGATCGGTGCCGACCGCTGCCGGCCGACACCGGGCGTCGCACGCCAGGGTGGAGATCGGTACGCCCGTCAGGCCGTCACACCGGACGAATCCGGTGACGCCGGTGCTGTTGTTCCTGACGTGGTACCAGCCCCACCTGTCGTTACCCACCGCGCCGCACCGCAGGGTCGCGCTCTGGCCCGCGTAGCCCAGGCCCAGCACCGTGCAGGTCGTCGACAGCCGGTGCGCGGATGCCGTCGCCCGAGGAGCCGACGCCGTGCGGCTCGTAGGAGCCGGGCAGCCAGCCGCAGCGCGGCGCCGGCGGCCGGTCGCCCGAGCCTGGTCGGCCGGCCCGGCGGGACGGTCGCGAACGCCGCACCGGTCGGGGTGACGGGGATTGTGTCGACCTTCGCCGATAGGTAACGTAGCGCATCGATATGGCTACCCACTGCTGTCGTCGGAGGTGGTCCATGTGACACGTGCCGTGGAGGCGGAACTGCCCCAATGGCCGCCGGTCAATCCCACCCGAGGTCCGTTCACCCCGTTGGACGAAGCCGAACGAGACCGCTACGTCGGCCCGGTGCGGCGGGTGCGGCTGCCCACCGGGGCTCCGGCCTGGCTGGTCACCCGGCACGCCGACGTCCGCCAACTGCTGCGCCACCCCGCTTTCAGCTCCGACTTCCGCCGCCCCGGCTTTCCGTTGCTGCGCCCGCTGCCGCCGCAGGCGGCCGAGGACGGCAGGGGCTCGTTCATCCAGATGGACGGCGGCGAGCACTCCCGCCTGCGGAGGATGCTCACCGCCGAATTCATGATCAAAAATGTCCGCCGGATCGAGCCGCTGATCCAGCGCACCGTCGACGAGGCGCTCGACGTCCTGGCTGCCGCCGGGCCTCCGGCCGACCTGGTGTCGTCCTTCGCCCTGCCGCTGCCGTCCATGGTGATCTGTCACCTGCTCGGCGTCCCCTATGCCGACCACGACTTCTTCCAGACCCGCAGCCGCACCCTGCTCGACCGCGAGATGCCGCCGGCGCGGGTCCAGCGCGACTTCGAGGAGCTGCGTGACTACATTCGGGCGCTGGTCGACGCCAAGCGAGCCCGGCCCGAAGGGGCGGACGACCTGCTCAGCCGGCTGATCCGGGAACGGGTCGAGCCGGGGGAGCTCGATGTGGACGAACTGGTCGGGATGGCGCTGCTGCTGCTCATCGCCGGCCACGAGACCACCGCCAACATGATCGGGCTGAGTGTCCTGCGACTGACCCGGGACCCGGGGCAGTACGCGATCCTGCGTGACGAGCCCGAACGGGCGGCGGAGCTGGTGGAGGAGTTGCTGCGCTACCTGAGCATCGTGCGGTCCGGCCTGCTCCGGGTGGCCACCGAGGACGTCACGATCGGTGGTCGGCTGATCCGGGCCGGTGAGGGCGCGGTCGTGCTGATCTCCCTGGCCAACCGGGACGCCGACGTCTTCGACGAGCCCGACCGGTTCGATCCGTACCGGCAGGCGCACCAGCAGGTGGCCTTCGGGTTCGGGGTGCACCAGTGCATCGGGCAGCCGCTCGCCCGGGCCGAGCTACGTATCGCGCTGGTGGCGCTGGCCCGCCGCTTTCCCGGCCTTCAGGTGACGGCCGCGCCCGAGGAGCTGAGGATCCGGGACAGCTCGGTCGTCTTCGGACTCGACGCGCTGCCGGTGACCTGGTGACCGCCGGCGGCCGGCCCGTCGGCGAGGAGGCGCCGGTGCGGGTGGAGGTCGACCGGGACGCCTGCTGCGGGTCGGGCAACTGCGTGCTCGCCGCGCCGGAGGTCTTCGCGCAGGACGACTCCGACGGGCTGGTGCTGCTGCGGGCCGCCGCGCCGCCGGCGGGAAGCGGCGAGCGGGTCCGTCGCGCCGCCGATCTCTGCCCGGCCGGGGCCATCCGGATCGTCTGAGGCCACCGGAGCCTGCGCTCGTCGACCTCCGGGAGCGCCGACCCCGGGGCCGTGCGTCACCCTTGCCAGGCGTACGCCGGGCGACGCTGACTGCCGACGTGGGTGAGCCCCAGGGGCACGGTCCCGCCGTAGAGGGTGGGCGCGCCTCGCGCCTGCGCGTGTCCTACCCGTCGAGGCGTGCCCGCCCGCCGTCCGGCCGGTCGGGGTCCGCCGCCCGGTGCGGCAGCGGTGCTCTGCCGGGCCCCGCCGCGCGGCGACGACGCACCGCGCACCTCACCGAGGTTCCCCGGCCAACGCCGTCGGGTGCGACCGGAGCATCGCCCGGGCCAGGCTCGCCCGGTTCGACACGCCGAGCTTGCGGTAGATCCGGCCCAGGTGGGTGTCGACCGTACGGACGCTCAGGAAGAGCCCGTGTGCGACCTCCACGCTTGTCATACCGCGGCTCACCAGATCGGCGATCTGCCGTTCACGCTCGGTCAGCACGGCCAGCGGGTCGCCACCCCTGGTTGACGTGTCGGGGACGAGACGGCTCTGCTGTCGGCGAACCCGATCGACCAGACGGGCCGAACCGCACTGTTCGGCGAGCGCGGCGGCCCGTCCGAGCCAGGCGCGGGCATCGTCGGTGCGGCCGGCGTCGACCAGCACGGTTCCCGCCGCCGCCATCGTCCGGCACAGGTCCAGGTCCAGTCCCCGACCGGCGAAGCATTCGACTGCCTGCTCCGCGTCGGCCAGCGCCGGGCTGGTTTCCCCGCGTGCGGCGTACAGCCGCATGCGGGCGCGCATCAGGAAGCCCTGACGGCTGACGGAGAGGTTGCGCACCGAGGCCTCGGCCAGGTCGACCCACCGGCTCGCGTCACGCGTGTCACCCATCCGCAGCGCGGCCGTGGACAGCGCCTCGTACCACCGGGACCGGTTCGGCGGGGCGATCCGTGGCATCTCCGGGCCGCCGAGAGCGTCGAGTATCAGCCGACGCCCGCGTTCCGGCTCCGCCACCTTGATCAGCAGGTCCGCCAGGAGACAGGGCACGATCGCATCCTCGGCCGGCCCCTGGTCCCGGACCAGGGCGAGGGCCTGATCGCCCAGGGCGATCACCGCGGCGGCCTCTCGGTCGGAGTCCCGCCAGTACCGTACGAGCGCGAGAAGCGCGGCGACCGAAGCCCGGGCCGTCGACGTGCCTTCCGGTTCGAGCAGTTCCGCAGCCTCCTCCAGGGTGCGGCCGGCCCGGTCGAGCAGTCCACGTTGCAACTCCACCGCCCCCAGCGAGGTCAGGATGGCGGGAAGGATGAAACGTTGTCCGGTTCGGCGGGCCTCGTCGGCACCCCGGGACAGGTGCCGTTGCGCCTCGGTGAACCGGTGCAGGGCGTCCTCCGTCGCGCCCACCAGGTAGAGGGCCGGCAGGTTGGTGACGACGCTGCTGTCCGGCGTGGTGTCCACCAGATCGGCCGCGATGTCGGCGGCCCGGTCCGCGGCGTCGCTGTCCGCGGCGAGCAGGTGCGCCATCGCCATCTGGGCGACGGCGGCCGCCTCCCCGAGCCGGTCCCCGTGCTGCCGGGCGATGGTGGCGGCCTCGCGGGCGTTCAGGCGGGCGGCTTCCTGATCGAGCCGGTCGAGGGCGAGTGCCGCCAGTTCCGTGTGCATGGCCACGGCCGTGGAGGGAGCGCAGGGATGGGTGCCCCGCAGCGCGGCCAGCCCCTCCCGGATCAGAACCGACGCCTCGGCGTGCCGGCCCTGGATCCGGCGTACCCGGACGGCGACTGCCATGGTCGAGGAGAAGTCCCCACCCGGTATGCGGACCGCCCGGGGTAGGAAGGTGTGCACCAGTTGCTGCACGTCGCATCGACCGCCGCGCAGCAACTGGGCCCGCAGGGCCAGCACCTGCGCTTCGTACCAGCGGTCGTCGCCCTCGGGCAGCACTTGTAGCGCGGACTCCAACCACTCAAGGGCATCGGCCGGTGCGTCGTGCATGGTGCTCCGCGCCGCGTCGATCAGAACGGGCAACTGCTCGGGACGGCCCGTGTCGAGGGCCCGGGCGATGTGGTGGGCGCGCTGGATGACCGGAGCGCCGCGAGCCAGCAGTTCGGTCTCCACGCGCCGGTGGGCGGCGAGGCGTTGGCTGGGGCCGATCTGCGCGTAGACGAACCGACGGACGACGTCGTGCCGGAACGCGAAGCGCGGCAGCAACTGCACCGGGCGCATCAGGTCCAGCTCGGTGAGGGTGTCCAGGGCGGACAGTGTCTCCGTGACGTCCAGTTCGGCGACCGCGGCGAGCAGTTCCGCCGAACCGGGGGTACGCAGCACGGCGGCTGCCTGGGCGACCCGCAGTTCGCGGTTGGCGAGTTCGGCCAGCTCGCCGAGCAGGATCAGGTGCGCGTCGGTCATGGCCTCCGTGTCTGCGGCGGCCAGCAGTTGCAGGTAGAGGGGGTTGCCGTCACCCTCGGCGTGCAGCCGGGTCAGGTCCGGCCGGTCACCGAGCAGCTCGCGGGTCTGGCCGAGGTCCAGTGGACCTAGTCGGTGCTGGGTGAGCTGGCCGCGTGCGGCCGCCCGGGACAGCACCGCCGCCGCCCCACGGGACAGTTGTCGGTCCCGGTAGGCGAGGACCAGCAGCACCGGCGCGGTGGTGGTCAGTTCGATCAGCAGCTGCATCTGGTCCCGGTGCGCCGTGTCGAGCAGGTGCACGTCGTCGAGCAGGACAAGGGTGGGTTCCGTTCCCACCACGACCGGCGGACCGGTGCCCGTCCGGCCGGTGGCGGCGACCACCGTGAGGGTGTGCGCCCTGCCCTGCGCCGCGAGGGCGGAGATCAAAGTGGTCTTGCCGATTCCCGGTTCTCCGGCGAGGGCGACGGCTGCGCCGGTTCCCGCGTGCAGGTCGTCGAGCTGACGACGGAGTGCGGCGAATTCCGTCCGGGGCAGCGGGTGACCGGTCGTCCGACCGGATTTCCGTCGAGTTCTTACGAGCCGGTCGGCCGGGCTGGGCGTCATCGGACGATGTCGCGGGACGGCCGCTGGCTGTGGCTGCGGGTGCGCGACCGCAACCCCAGTGTGATCAGATAAGGCCGTTTACCTGGCATTAGGGATCCTTAGGGGGAAGATCCTCTTTGGGGATGTCGAGTACACAAGGCGGACGCTTCATAGTCAACAGCCCACCGCACTCTTCGATCCGGCCAGATCCGGAGTTGATCGGTCCAGGTGTAGTTTCCCGGCGGAGGAAGGATTGCCGTCGATCTGGCACTGGGGTAGAAAGACGGCGGGCCGTCGATTTCAGCGGGGCGACGAGCGTGCCCGCCGCCGTCCGGAGCTGGTCGAGGCTGGTAGAGCCGCGGTCCCAGGCGGCAGTCCGCAGGGCTCCGGCAGGGCTCCCGAGTCGTGCACGTTGACGACGGTCAGCTCGGACACCATCCGGAGAAGTACGCAGCCGGCACCTGCCACCGAGTACGTAACCGGATCCGTAGTTGTGCGGACGCCTCCCACGGCCACGGCTGCGAGTGTCGGCGGACACGCCGTCACCGTCCTCCACCAGGAAGCGGTCACGGGGGAGAGGAGACAGGATGATCGGGACCACGGTCGGCGGGACGCCGGCGCCGGGCGTACGCCGGGTCGGGCCTGTCACCCAAGCGCCCGAGGTCACCGTGGCGCCGTACGCGGTGGTGCGGGTCGCCGGTGTCACCCTCCCGGAGCCGTCGGCCGTGACCGAGGAGTTCCGGGGTGTCGCCGCCCGCCTGCTGGAGCTGACCGCACGCGCCGAGCGAATGGCCGCGGCGCTCGCCGACGTGCTGCACGAGCAGGTCGTCCGGGCCTCTTCCGACCAGCGTCGGGTGCTGCTGGCCCTGCGCCGCGACGTGCACAACGGGCGCAGCCCGTCGGTGGCGTCGCGTACCCGGCTGGCCGGCTGGACCGACCACCTGCCCGGCCTGGCGTCCTGGCTCGGCCTCCGCGACGACATCGACCGGCACACCGCGGAACTCGACGCCCTTCTCGCGCCGGCGCTCGCCGCCGACCGGGTCGCCCTGGCCGAGCTGTGCCGCACCGAGGAGTTGTCCCGGGCCGTCGCGCTGACCAGCGTGGACCTGCTGCGGGCGCTGCGCCGGGCGGCCGAGCAGGGCCCGGCACCCGACGACCGGGCACGCAAGTCGGAGGCCACCGTGCTCCGGTACGCGCTGCGGGCGGCCACCAGGACCGTGCCGCTGTCCTGGTTCACCCGGGTGGGCTGGGGCCGCTGGGACGGGCCGGTGCCGAACCCGACCGGCTCCCCGGAGGTGGTGGCTGTCGCCAACGCCGACCGGGCCACTCTGTCCGCCCTCGTCCACGCCGTGCTCCGGCACCCCGACCGTCGCGGCGATCTGCCCCACACGCTGGCGCCCGGCCTGTGGGTGGACGGGGCGGTGATCCGGCTGCGTCGCCAGACTCAGGCCCCCGACGCGCCACCCGGGGTGCAACGGGAGGAGGCGCTGACGCTGCCGCTGACCCGGGCGCTGCGGCACCTGCTGGATCTGCTGGAGCCCGGCAGGGTGGCGACGCCGCACCAACTCGCGACGGAACTGGCCACCCGGCTGCCCCGTCCGGCGCCGCAGGCGTCCGCGGCGGCTCGGGCGTACCTGCACGCGCTCGTCGAACAGGGCGTCCTCCGCCCCGCGTACCCGGTGGACCCGCAGGCCGTCGACGGCCTCGCCGCCGTCGCCGACTGGCTGGCCGGGATCGGCCTGGCCGACGTGGCCGTGTCGCTGCGGGAGATCGATGCCAGGACCACCGCGTTCGCCGGTCTCGACGCGACCGAACGGCCGGCGGCCCTGGCCGGGCTACGCTCCCGCTGGGACGCGGCCTTCGCCCTGCTCGGCGCGGACCGCACGGGTCGTCCGCAACCCCTCACCGAGGACGTGACCCTGGTCCGCCCGGTGGGCCTCGGCCGGACCCACGGCCGGGACCACCGGGGCACCCTCGCCGCGCTGACCCCGCTCTTCGAACTATTCGACCAGCACGCGGTGGTCCGCCGCCTGGCCCGGGACCGCTTCGTCGCCCGCTATGGCGTGGGCGGCCGCTGCGCGTCGCCGACGGAGTTCGCCGAGGAGTACGCCGCGGTCTGGCAGGCGACGCACCTGGTCGGCGTCGACGGCACCCTGGACCCGACGCTCGACCTCGCCCCCGGTGACGAGCTGCGCGAACTGGCCCGGCTCCGGGCCGACCTGGTGGCCGCCGTCACGACCGACGACGACGGGAACCTGACCGTCCCCGACGAGCTGCCCGACGACGTCGCCCCCAGGCTGCCCCGTTGGCTCACCAGCCGACCCGGCTCGTACGCGGTCTTCGGACAGTCCTGCCACGACGGCGCGTCGTTCTGTGTCAATCACGTGTACGGCGGCTGGGGCCGGTTCACCAGCCGCTTCCTGCGGCAGCTCCCCCCGGAGGCCGAAACGGCCGTCGCCGCCCAGCTCCGGCGCCACCTCGGCGCACGGGTGGCGCAGCTCCGCCCGGTCAACGGGTTCAACGGCAACCTGCATCCGCTGCTCGTCGGCGATGAGATCGCCGACGACCGCCGCCACGGAACCCTGGTCCCGGACGACCTGCACCTGGTCCACGACGTCGCCACCGATCAGGTCCGCCTGGTGGTCACCGCCACCGGTGAACCGTTGGACGTGGTCTATCTCGGGTTCCTGGTGCCGGTGATGCTGCCGGAGCGCCTGACCAGCATGCTCACCGACGTGGGCACGGGATCGGTCGGACTGGGCGGGGCCATGGCGGCCCGACAGCTCCGCCGCACCCCGGTCGGCCCGGTCTGGTGCCGGCCCCGGCTGCGGTACCGGGAGGTGGTCCTCTCCCGGGCGGACTGGCGGCTCTCCGCGGACATCGTCGCCGCCTGGCGGGCCGAGCTGGACGCCCGGCCCGCTGAGGTGGGACGCACCGCCGTGCGCTGGCGACACCTGCTCGGCCTGCCCGAGCACGTCTTCGTCAGCGCCGCCGCCGTCGGGGGCGCGAAGGGGTTGACGGCGTTCATGTCCTACCTGGAACAGCCCCGTTCCCAGTACGTCGACCTCGCAAGCCCGCTGCACCTGCGTTGCCTGTCCCGGACCCTGGCCCGCTACCCGGACGGCGTCGTCCTGGAGGAGGCACTGCCCGCTCCCCGTCCCGGGCAGCCGGCGACGGAGGTCGTGATCGAGCTGTACCGTACGGGCACCGATGGGTGAGCCCCGGTCGACGGCCGCCGCCGACGTCGTCCTGCCGCGCCGGCTTCCGACCTGTCCGGAGGAGTTCCCATGCCCGTGACCGCCGCCCCCGTCCACCCCGGGCGGGGCTCCTTCCACAGCCTGCACTGCTATCTGCACTGGAGTGCGGAACACGTCGACGACTTCATCACCGGCACACTCACACCGCTCATGGAGGGACTGCGTCGGAACGGGACGATCGCCGACTGGTTCTTCATCCGCTACTTCGACGACGGTCCACACCTGAGGGTGCGGGCGCGGGGCGCCGAGGCGCACGAGCACCGCCGGTGGCAGGAACAGTTGGTGGCCGCGGCCCGGGCCGCCGACCATCCGCTGCTCGACCTCGGCACCGCCAGCCGTCCGGGGTGGCCGGGGCACGCACAGGCCCGGCAGGTCGACTACGAGCCGGAGACCGAGCGGTACGGCGGCCCGGCCGCGCTGCCGGTGGCGGAGGCGGTGTTCGGCACCTCCAGCCGGATCGCCGCCGAGGTGGTCGCGCGTACGCCGGGACCCGGCCAGCGGATGGTGGCGGCCACCGACCTGGTCCTCGCCACCCTGATCGCCCTCGACCTGGACATGCTCGCCGCGGCCCGATGGCTGCGCCGCAGCGCGACCGCCTGGCGGTGGCACCCGGAGAGCACCACGCTGACGGCGGGCACTGTGCAGGGGCCGGCGCTCGCCGCAGCCACCACGCAGGCCCGCTCGGTGGTACGGCGCTGGCACGAGATCACCGCCTCCGCGGCGGACGGCTCCCGGATCCGGGACCGGTGGGCCGCCCAGGTGCGCGCCGCCCGCGCCCAGCTGGAGAGCTCTGCCGGCGGCGTCGACCGGTGGGCCGGGGTGTGGGCGTCCCAACTGCACATGCTGCTCAACCGGTTGGGCATCCTGCCCGACGAGGAGCGCTCCCTCTACCACTTCCTCGCCGCCGCGTTGCTGGCGCCGGACGGCCCCACCGACTTCTTCGCCGACGGCACCGCCAGCCCCGACCGGCGGTACCTGGCCGCCAGCAGCTACGCCCCGGGCCGCATCGAGTGGCAGCGGCCGCGGACGTCGGGCCGGGTGCGGCACGGCGCGCGGCGACGGTCCGGTCCGCCCCTGGCCCTTCCTCCCGCCGCACCCGTGACGGCCGCGCTCGGCGACGCGCTCACCGCGCGGGCCAGCGGACGCGGCACGCTCTGCGGCCCGCTGGACGCCGCGCACCTGGCCACTCTGCTGTGGACCGCCAGCGGGGCGAGTGATCGGGCCGACAGGCCCGGGATGCGCCGGCCCTACCCGAGCGCCGGCGCCAAGTACGCGGTCCGGCTGCGCCTGCTGGCCCGGGACGTGGCCGGCGTCCCGGCTCACCAGTACGACGTGGACGCCGAGTCCCGGCTCCTGCTGCCCACCGGCCCGGTGCCCACCGACGTCGAGCTGGCCACCGCGTCGATGTGGTTCAGGGCCGGACCGGCGACGCAGTCGGCGGACACCCCGGCCAGCCAGGAACGGATCGATCTGTCGGCGCTGCCGGCGCTGCTCGGGGTCTACGTCGACCTGCCCGCGCTGCGGGCCACCTACGGCCTCCGGGCGCTGCGCTTCGGCATGCTCGAGGCCGGTCACCTGGCCCAGAACCTGGCCCTCACGGCAGCGGCGACGGGCCTCGGGCTGGGCATGGTCGGTGGGTTCTACGACGACATCGCCCACGAACTGCTCCTCCTCGACGGCGTCGACGAGGTTCTCGCCTACCTGCTTCCGGTCGGCCGGCCCGCCGGGTGACCCCTGGCGGTCGGGCCCGCACGTCGGGCCCGACCCCCTGGCCGGGCCCGGGAGGGGACGGTCACGGGAAGGGATGCGGGTGCAGTGCCAGGTCCTCGTAGCGGGGCCGCCCGGGCAGGCGGCCCAGCACCGCCGGCACAGTCAGCAGCCGGGGCAGCCCCCGCGTCCGCCGGTTCAGGTGACCGAACGTCATCGGCAGGGTGCCGGGGACGACGACCTTGGCAGCGTGCAACCCGAGGGCCTGCCGCAGCTCGGGGATGCTCTGGTCGACGACGACCGGTTCCACCCCGGCCCGGTGGTGCAGGTCCGCGCAGAGCGCGCCGAACAGGGCCGCGAGGTCCTCGACGGGACGGGGCAGTCCCGGCCACACCTCCCGCCAGGCCCGGGTCCGCCCGGCCCCGAGCAGGAACTCGTAGCGCGGCCGTGCTTCCGGCAGGCAGTGCAGCATCATGTGGTCGTCCATCTGACGAACCAACGCGGCATCGTCGAGCATCGGCAGCAGCCGGTCGCGGTCCGCCCGCGCTGAATCCCCCTGCCACGTGTCGCGCACCTCGTGGAGGTTGACGACCAGCTCCACCACGGCCGAGTGGATCGCCGAGAGGGGATCCAGGTGGGCGCCGGCCGCGAAGAAGGCCGTCGGCGCCCCCACGGCGGGCATCCGGTGGTGCGCCAGCGCGACGACCGCCGGCACGGCCAGGTCGGTGGTGGCGTCGAACAACCGTAGGTCGTAGTCGAGCAGGTCCAGATTGTCGGCGAGGTGCCCGACCAGGTCGAGTTCGTCGGGGAGCGCGACCTCCACCAGCGGGGTACGGGCGTACCAGGCCATCAGGAAGGCGTCCCGTTCGATCACCTCGAACAGGCCGTGCAGGGCCGCCTCCTCCAGGCTGTTGCCGAGACCGCAGCCGTTGGAGGACTCCGACAGGAAGGTCACCGACGGGCGTTGCCCGAGGTCACCCCAGTACGCCGCGTGCTCCGGCACCGCCACGGGCGTCGCCCGGCTGGGCGACCACCCCGGCACCCACCACGTCGGCACGTCGGGGGCGTACGGGATGTGGTGGGCGCTGGGCAGGTCGGGCAGACCGAGGGCCGCGGGATCGACGGCGCGCTCCGGTCCCAGCTCCGCGAAGGACGACCACTGCCGGGCGGCGGGCCCGTGGGGGGCGTACCCGGCCAGCCGTTCCACCGCTTCGAAGAGCGCCAACCGGTCAGCCTCCGCGGCGGTCGTCGCCCGGCCGAAGCCCGCCACGGTGACCGCCGGACCGGCGACCACCGCCCTGGTGACCGGCAGCCCGTACCCCTCGTGCCGGTGCAGCTGGACGACGTGGCCCAGCCGTGGCTCCAGCAGTGCCCGGCGAAGTCCCGCCAGGTCGGTCGCCGGGTTCGGCCGGCGCAGTCGCAACGGGTCGGCCGGCGGCTGACCGCTGCCGGTGAGCGGCGTCCCAGGTGGAGCCGGGGGCTGCCGGCTGAGGCATCCTTCGCAGCGGACCCCCACCGGCGCCACCGGATGGGCGGACACGCTCCCGTCGGGCGGGACGACCCAGAGCCGCGCGGCGGCGGACTGCGGCTCGGCCAACGCCGACCGGACCACCGCGGCGAGCACGGGCAGCAGGGCCGGCGCCGGCCGACCGCCGAGCCGCAGCTCGGCATCACCGTGCGGCGTCCGGCCGCCCGGCGCCGCCAGCCTGGCGGCCTCCAGGCAGCGCAGGCAGGTGGCACTGTCGGCGCCGACCAGCGGACCCACCAGCGCCGTACCGCCGTCGAACCGGACGGGCAGGACGGTGCCGCCGGCCCCGGTGCCCCGGTCGGCCAGCCGGCTCAGCAGCGCCGGACTCCACCGGGTCGACACCACCACCGCCGGCCCGGAGCCGGCCCACCCGTCGTCCTCGGCCAGCACCGGGTACGGCGACCCCGCCCCCCTCAGCGCCTCGGCGAGCTGGCCGGCCAGGTCGGGGTCCGGCTGCCGGGGTCCGCCCCGATCGTCCCCGGGCAACCGAGGATCACCGGTCATCGCCGGCCCGCAGGACGACGAGCCCGACCGTACGCAGGGCGGCGGCCAGCGGAGCCGGCGGCGTCACCACGACCGGCTCCGCGGGGGCGCCGACGAGGGTCCGCAGTGACCGCCGGAGGGCGGCCTCCCGTTCGGACCCGTCGGGCATGGGCGCGGCCGAGCGGCTCACCCGTGGCGACGCTCCACAGGGGCCGTGCGAGTACGGCGGACCGGGCCGGTGTGCACGCCAGCCGACCGTGGCGACTGCGGTGAGAGCGGCGAAGGCGACCGCGTCGTGGGCCGTGGCCTCGATCGCCCAGCCGAGTTCCATCCACCCACCGGGGTCCGTCGTATCCGGGCCGCTCACGACGGCCAGCTGCGCCCCGGGGGCGAGCCGGCGGACGTGCACGGTCGCCGGGACGCCGAGCCGGCGGGTCAACGTACGCCACCAGCGGCGGGCTGCTGGCGCGTCGAACGCCGACGGGGGGACAGCCTCGCCTGACGTGACGCCGGCCGAGGCCACCGACCGGCGGGCGAGGCGGCGCAGCAGCACTCCCTCGGCATGGCTGCGGTCCACCCCGCAGGCCAGCACGGCGGCCCCTCCGGTGGACACGCTGAGCAGCTCCACCGCTGCCAGCGTGGCGTGCAACCGCGCCGTGGAGGTGTCCGGACCGTGCCCGGTGACGAGCGTCCCACCGGCCGGGCCGGGAACACCGCCAACCCGGCACCGGGCCAGTCCCACCGGCAGTTGTGGCAGATCGTCGAGCTCCACCGGCGGCAACACACCGAGTTCCGGGTCCGTGAGGGAGGTGGGTAGGCCCGCGTGGACGGCGTCGTCCCGCCGGTCGGGGGCGTCGACCGCCGGTGACCGTACGCCGGGCGGCCACGGGTGGGCGGTGGCGCGCAGCGGGTCGCTCCGCACGACGAGCGCCGTCGGCGCGGTCGGGTCGGTCAGCTCGGCGAGCGCGCCGAGGAGCCGGTGCGCGGCGCAGGCGCCGGCCACCACGGAAACCGGGTCGCCAGGGGCCGTCGCCGCGCCGTCAAGTCCGAGCCGCTCGGCGATCAGACCGGACTGGGCCCGCAGTTGCCTGCCCGGGCCGACGGGGGTGACGTAGCCGACCGTGGCGCTGGCCCCGGTCACCACGGCACGCCCGTCGCTGGCGGCGAGGGTGACGCGTCCGGCGTCGCGCGGTGCGTCGATGCGGGTCGCGGCCCGCCGGACCCGGGCTCCGGCGGCGGTCAACGCCTCGATCGCGGCGGTGGCAGCGGGGCCCGTTCCCGTGACGGTCACCGATTCCCGGCCGATGCCGGTCCAGGACGCGGCGGGGTCGGTGGCGACCGAGGCCAGCCAGGTGGCGACGGCGGGTGGCGGCACCGGGGCCGGTCCGCAGGCGTCGGCGGGGGCATGGGCGTGCCCGGTGCCGGCCCAGTGCTCCGGCACCCGGACCAGCAGGTCGTGTTCCCGGAGGAGGTCGGCCAGCCGGTACAGGGCGAGGGCGACGGGCGGGCGTGGCGACAGGTCGCGCAGGTCGGCTGTGGTCCGGCCGGCCGCGAGGCGCCGGGTGAGCAGTTGCCAGAGCCGCCACAGCTGTGGCGCGCCGTCCAGGGTGAGGCTGGTGTCCCAGGACCGCAGGTGCAGCCCGCCGTCGATCCGGGTCGCCTGCACGGTGGGGCGGAGTTGCCAGGAACTGGTCGACATCTGCGCGCCTCACCGGTTGGGGAACGGCTGGGGTCGTCGGAAGGAGTCCGGGGTTGGAAGGGCGACTGTCGCCGGGCCCGGCGACAGTCGCCTCGTCACTCAGGCAGCGCGGTTCGCGCTCCGCGGCGGCTACAGCATCGGCTCGTCCGGACTGATGGAGCAGGAGCAGGACGCCAGGCACGCGCTGATCCGGGACGCCCCGGTCTCGGGGATCGCAACGGTGTCGCGCATGACCGTCACGGTCAGGCCGCTGAGGTCGAGATCGTCGAGCTCGAACTCGTCGTCTTCTCGTTCGATCGGCATGTGGTCACCTCCCTTCGAGGTGGGATGAGGCCCGGGCACGCCGGGATGGCAGAGATTCTTCCGGCGGCCGGTGCGGGGCGTCGTCAGTAGTTTTGCCGACATCACTACTTACCCACGCTCGGTGGCGCTGCTGCCTGCCCGGCCGGGGTCCGCCCCTGGGCGACCCCTCGGTGGGTGGCGTGTCATCCTGCGCAACGCCACGGCCGAAACGTTCTTCGCCACACTGAGCGCAGGGTGTGATGCCCGGCTCGCGAGCGAGCCGTCTGCGGGCCTGTGCTGACCGGCCCGTCGGTTCCGCTTCAGGCGCAGCCGCGGTACTGCAACGCGGCGTCCTTCATGTAGGCCCAGAGTGCCAGGCCGTTCCAGTAGTCGTAGGTGAGTGTCCAGCCGTTGGCGGTGTTGCCGGTGGGGCCGGTGACGACCTGTCCGTAGCGGCGGGTGCCGTACAGGGTCGACTCGTTGGGGGCGGTGTACATGCCCGCGTAGTCCCAGACGACGGTGAAGCTGCTCGTCGTGCAGGCCGCCTGCGCCGTCCCGGCCGGCACGAGGGCCGTCAGTGCGGTCGCGGCGAGGCAGGCCGCCGTCGTGTGTAGTAGCAGTCGTCGCACGGTCACCGCGTCATCCTATCGATGGTTATGGACGAATGTACTTCGACTGTGCCTTCAGCAGGACGCTCTGTCGACGGACAGCTTCGGCGGTCGCACGGACCGGCACCGTGTCGGGCATCGGCGTCGGTGCACTCCGTCGCTGGTCGGACGGATTCTCCCGCGTGGGTCGGAGGCCGGGTCATTCCCGGTGGGGAGGCCGATGTGGGTCCGCAGACTGACGTTTCCGGTTGTCGGCCCAGGGCACGATGGGCAGCAGTCACGTCACACGGGAGGCGACATGCACCTGTCACGCCGCAGTTTCCTGCTGGCCACCACCGGTACGGCGCTCGCGACGCCCCTGCTGGCAGGTGCCGGCCCGGCAGTCGCGGCCGGCCGTCCGCCCGCCGGGTCGCTGCCGGACGCGGCGCTCACCGCCGACCTGCGCGCGATCACCGAGGCCGGCATGCCCGGTGTGTTCGCCGAGGCGCGGGACGGACGGGACCGGTGGCGGGGCGCCAGCGGGGTGGCCGACGTGACGACCGGTCGATCGGTGCTGCCCGGGTTCCAGCACCGGGTCGGCAGCATCACCAAGACCTTCGTGGCCGCGACGCTGCTGCAACTGGTCGGTGAGCGCCGGATCGCGCTGGACGCCCCGATCGGCCGGTACCTTCCGGAGTTCGCGGTCGCCGGGGTGACCGTCCGGATGCTGCTCGACCACACCAGCGGGATCAGCGACTACGACCACGTCATCTTCGCCACCCCGGAGGACATCGAGCGGCACCGGTCCACCACGTTCACGCCGCGCCAACTCGTCCAGGCCGGCCTCGGTCAGCCGTCGACCGGGGCACCGGGCGCGGCCTTCTCCTACTCGAACACCAACTACATCCTGGCCGGGCTGATCATCGAGCGGGTCACCCGCCGGTCCGCCACCGACGAGGTGCACCGGCGGATCCTCCGGCCGCTTGGACTGCGGCACACGTACTTCCCCGGCGTGCGTCCCCGGATCGCCGGCCCGCACAGCAGGGGCTACGTCCCGTGGTACGAGGGCGAGCTGCGCGATTTCAGCGTCAGCAACATGTCCTGGGCCTGGACGGCCGGGGCGCTCGTCTCGACCATGGCCGACCTGAACACCTTCTTCCGGGCGCTGCTCGGTGGCCGGCTGCTCCGCCCGGCTCAACTGGCCGCGATGAAGACCACCGTGCCGTTCGACCCGGCTCAGCCGGAGGCCGCCGGCTACGGGCTCGGCCTCTACCGGATGACCTGGCCCACCGGCGACGTCTGGGGGCACGACGGCCTGGTCTTCGGGCACAGCGCCATCTCGCTGCACACTCCGGACGGTCGGCGGCAGGTGAGCCTCGCCCAGAACGTGACGCACTACGCGCTGCCCGGCACGCCGGACCCGATCGGCGAGGCGGTCGGCAGGTTCCTGAACACGGCACTGGTCGGTGAGAGCCCCGTCGCGGCGCGGACTGCCACCGCCGCCCGGGTGCCTGCGGTCGTCCCGGCGCCGGGCGCACCGACCCTGGTCAGGGCAATGCCGCAGCGCTGACGCTGTCGCCCGGCAGCCGCGACCGGACCCCGTACTCCGGTCGCGGCTGCCGGGCGATCGCCCCGCCGACCCGCTCGGCGTCCGACTCGCCCGCGTGACCGGTTCAGCAGGTCATGTCGATCTCCAGGACCGCGACCTCGTGCCGGTCGACCAGCAGCACGGTGGTCTGTGGGTCCTCCTCGAAGTCCTCGTCCTCGGGTGGCCAGGTCGTCGGCAGCAGGCCGGTGTATCCGATGTGGACGTCGGCACCCATCCGGGCCAGGACGAGATCGGTCAGGTTGTCGCCCAGGAACGTCGCGAGGTGGTCGGCCGGAAGCTCCGGGAACTCGTCGATGCCGTCCCAGCTGCCGTCGAACAGCTCGCTCAGGTGCATGCGTACCAGATTGCGGAGACCGGCACGCAGATCGGCGGCCGGTACGGGCCGGAACGCCTCCTCGTCGTGTTCGTCCGCGTCCTCGCGGTTCTCGACCCACCAGCGGGCTGCGGCGGCCACCGGATCGCCGTCCCCGGGGACGAGCCGGCCGATCCGGAACCGGAAGGTGACCGGGCTGTTGTTGTTGACCCAGAGCAGGTCGCTCAGCAACGTCATGATGCAGGCCAGCCGGGTCCGCAGGGCGGCGTCGGCGCCATCGGAGTCGATGACCGGCGGCTGTCGAACTTCCGGAGCCGGATGCAACGAGACCCGCAGGGTGCTGCCGTCGAAGTCGCGATGCAGCAGGTGCAGCGGCGCCGGCCGGTCCGGCTCGTCCGGCCGCTCGCTGTCGGTGGTCAGCCGGAGCAGATCGGCGTACGGGCCCGCCAGCTCGTCGGCGATGAACCGCACCAGCACTTCCGCGCGCCGGTCGGGTGTCCCCACCACGGCCGAGATCAGCCCGACGAGTTCGGTTGCCACCTCCTCGTCGGTACGCACCGGCTCGTACGGCCGTCCCGGCCCGACCGACACCCGACTGGTCAGCACGGTCGCGCCGGTGACCTCCGGAAGGTCGGCGGCGTCCGCGATCTCCGTCAACGGCGGCGGCTCCGGCCACTGCTGATCCCGGCGGGACCTGGTCCGGCCGGACACCACCGTCGACGACCAGCCGGCGGCCTGCTCCGGCGACCACGCCGCCAGCAGCCACACCGCCGCCAGGCGTACCCAGTGCTGGTTCGTCAGCCGGCGGCCATCCTCCCGCTCGACCGGGTCGGGCTGTCGGTACCAGGAGTCGGTGTAGGCCGTGGTGCGTTCCACTGCGGCAACCCTTCCGCGTCGAGAAGTGCGAAGGTAACAGGCGATGGTGACAATTCCGTCCACAGTGCGGGGACGGGCGCCGTGGTCTGCTTGCGGCCGATGGCGTCACGGCCGGAACTGTCGGTCGGGGCTCCTACGATCACGGCCATGTCGGCTGCCTTCACCGCGCTGTGGACCCAGGACGTCTGCCGGGAGCTGCGTCGTCGCCGGGTCGGCGAGCGGCCTCCGGTGGCGTTCAGCGGGGTGCACCAGTCCCTGCCCAGTTGGACCAGCGTCGGGGTCGGCGACTCCGTCTTCGCGCTGCACGTCAACCGTTGCGTGCTGCACGTGGTGAGCCGGCTCCGCGTCGTCGACAAGCAGCGGCGCGACTGCTGCGGCAGCGCCCCGGTGACCTGGCGGGATCCGGCCCATCCGGGCCACGACGCCTGGTCGATGCTCGGTGCGGACGGGTGCGGAGCGGTCCCGGTGCATGTCGAGGCCACCCCGATCCGCTTCGACGTCACCGTTCCCGGCGACCTGCTCGGCACACTGACCTGGCGCAACCGGCGCGGTGACCAGCGCACCCTGAAGTACGTCGTCGACGGCCGTCTCGAACGCTCCGTCAGCCTCCAGGGCGTCTACCGCCTGACCGACGAGTCCGCCGTCGCACTGGGCGCTCTGCTCGACAGCTCGCCAATCCCGAGCCGATCGGCACAGCCGCTCCACCCGGCCCGCTAAGTCCGTGGTCGGCGCGGGTGCGGGTCACCGATGATGACGGCCATGGTCACGCCCCGACGAGCCGACACAGCCACCGCCGCCGGTCAGCCGCCCGACGACGACGGCCCGGCTGACTCGTTCACGGGTACGTCAGTGGCCCTGACGCCACGTTCCTGGCGACGGCCCGCGCCCTGACGAAGCTCGACGACGCGGTGGCCGTGGTGCTCGTCGAGGGCATCAGCGACCAGATCGCCCTGGCCACGGCCGCCGTCGGCCGTGGCCGGTTCTCGACGCGGAGCGGATCGGTGGCGGTGGACTACGAGCTGCCGGCAGACGGGGCGAGCAGCGGGCAGGCAAGGATCCGGTTCACGGACGCGGCCGGACTGGCCTGGGAGAGGGTGGGCCTTCAACCCCCCGCTCGTTACACGCCGTCGGAGAGCCCCATGGGAAGGGCGTTCCGACTGCTTCCCTGGCTGGTCTTCGTGATCTACGTCGTTCTGCCTGCGATCGTCATCACCGCTCTCATCCTCATCGCCTGGCTCCTGCCGTAGCGCGGGCGTGGTTTCCCTCTGGGACTACCGGGCGTCGCGCTGACGACGCGCACGCTCGAACTCGGCGACATCCGACATCCAGGGACCGTGCTGTTCGAGTGCGGCGCAGCCGCCGCGGACGAAGGCGCTCACCAGGTTGCGGTACCCGCCGATCCCGTCGACCAGGCTGTACTCGACCTGGTACTGCGGATCCGACCCGGCTTCCCCGTGTCGTACCGTCGTGATCCGGGCGATGGAGTCCGCATAGAAGTGCAGCTGGATCCCCTCGCCCAGCTCCTCGTCCTCGATGGTGAACACTTCGTTGTCCGCGGCAGAGCGATCGGCGACGAACTCCCAGAATTCGGCGGAGGCAGTGCGAGGACCGTCCCGTCGCCACTTCCTCTCGCCGCCCTTGTCATCGGTGAACGACAGGGCCGTCTTTCTCGCACTCTCACCGAGGTCGGCGCGGTCGTCGGCAGCCTCATCGTCGTCTTCCGCCGGGGCGGTCCTGGGGCGGTCCGCAGCCTCCGAGCACATCAGAAAGCTCACCGTACGCACCGCGTCATCGACGAGTTCGGGGTACGCGTGGCGCACGGCCGCGTCGACCGTCGCCGCCATTCGGTCCCAGTCGCGTTTGTCCGTGGCCCGCCTTCCCCGCCGCGGATCGAGGCCGATCCGCATCCCGGCGCATGCCTGCTCCGCGGTGGCGATCACACGCATGACCTGGGGGAGCAGTGCGGGGTCGACGGCATCGGGTATCCGCCTGGGAATCGTCGCGCCATGCAGATACTGGCCCGTGTACCGCAGAATCGCGGCGTCGAGTGGCCCGAGGACTGCTCCGCGCTCGGCGCGACGGCGGTCGGCGTGATACTCCTGGGCACGTTTCTCGTTCGACCTCTCCGTCGCCGCGCGCATCGCCTCGCAGACCTGACCGCGCTCAAGTAGGGCGATGTCGGCGCCGTGGGCGACGAGCCGGCTCCTGTCCCACCGGATGCGTCGGAAGAGCGCGTCGACGTCCGCGGGCGAGGAGAGCAGGACCGGGTCCAGGAGCGCGGCGGCAGCGTCCTCGTCGAGCCGGCCACGGGTTCCGGCGGCGTCGCACAGCGGAAGAACGGCACTCCACAGCAGCAGGTGTCTGGCCAGGTCCTCCCGGATCACCGCGAGGTGGGCCTCCCCGATCGGGAACGTGAACGTGCGAGGCTCATGGTTGGCGTCGGCCCCGGCGGCGAGCATCAGCTTCAGCTCGCCGTCCTCGCGGATCACGTTCGGGATCCAGCCGCTGCTACGCGTGAAAACGACGTCTCTCACAGCTCAGGCCTTCCCGCAACGGCACCGGCTGGGCGTGGTCGCTCCGGGCCCACGGCGAGTGTTACGGCGATGGTGCGGCCCACCCCGCACCGCCTGTTCACGACCACCGCGCAGTTTCGACGTCGAGGCGTGGGTCGGTGCGTACCCAGACCTCGCCCCCGGCGGCCCCGGCCGGGGCGTCGACTCGTTCGAGACCGAGGAATTCGATCAACTGGAGCAGTTCGGCTCGTTCGGCTCGGTCGTCGTCGACACCGTGCGAGTCGAAGAAGACGTAGTACTTGTCGCTCGGGTCGACGATGCCCGAATCTGCCCAGATCCGGGCGACTTCTTCGATCGCCGCTGCTTCCGTCGTGATCGTGGCGGCGCGGGCGGCACCGCGGGTCTCCGGTGACGCGTCGAGGTCCGAGAGGTTGGAGAACCACTGGCCGAAGCGGTCGAGGCCGGCATATCCGTTCTCGAAGAACAGCATCGCGCTCGGAAGGTAGCGGTTGGGCCGGTCGACCTGGAGGTGTTCCGATCGAGGTTGGTCCGCGTCCCTGGTCCGGGAGATCACCCCCAGCCGGGGCATGAGTACCAAACTCTGCCCCGCCGGCTCATCCCTGATGGTGTAGGTGTCAGACTCGCGACCCCGGAAGAACGCAGAGAACGCTACGTAGGCCTCCTGGGGGTCGCCCACCGAAACGTGTTGGTCGTTGCCATCACCCACTGAGAAGACGAACTGCTTCGGTCCGGGTTTGTAGGGGCGGGCCATGTGCGTCCTCCGGTCACGTGCGACAGCTCCACCACCGTAGTGGATCAGTGCAGAACTGCCTGCGGTCCTGGTCACAGGCGTGCGGTGCGCGCTGGCCCCGCGCGAGCGACCAGCCGCCCGCAAGCCCTGAACGGGACCAGCCCTCAAGCGGACTGAGGAGGCGCGGTGGGGGTGGCGGCGGCGCCGGCCCCACTGTCACGTCCGGGGAGCGGCGCCGGCGGGGCGAAACGTCGGCATTGGCGGTTGGTGAACGACTGCTATCCCGGGCGGCGGTCGGCCGCGATCATTGCCCGGAGATAGATGTGAGCCAATCTCACCTCCGGGTGGAACGCCCGGGCGCGGAGGGCGAGACGTCGGCACGGCAGCCGGGCGTACCGAAGGCCCGACTCCGCGTCCCCGGAGGAATTCATGCCCCGTCCCCCACTCCGCGCCAGGCTCGCGGCGTTCACCGCCGCCGTCCTGACCGCGAGCGTCCTGACCGTCACCCCGCCGTCACCGGCACTGGCCGCCGCCACGTTCGCCGCCAACGACTACTGCCTCGGCCAGTGCGCCGACATCCTGCCGCCCGGGCAGAACGGCAACGCCACGCTGGCCGCCATCCTGGCCCACCAGGCGCTCGGCACCCGCCCCGCGCACTCCAGCGACCAGCTCGACGAGTACGCGAACCTGGTCTACAACTACGCCGGGCTGACCGACGAGCAGATCGCCCACTTCTTCAACGACGCCTCCTTCGGCGTCCCCGCCGCGCAGGTCGAGAGCACCGTCTCGCCGCGCGCCGACGTCACCATCGTGCGGGACAAGGCCACCGGCGTCCCGCGCGTCACCGGCACCACCCGCGCCGGCACCATGTTCGGCGCCGGCTACGCCGGGGCGCAGGACCGGCTCTGGGTGATGGACCTGCTGCGGCACGTCGGCCGTGGCAAGGTCACCTCGTTCGCCGGCGGCGCCCCCGGCAACCGGGAGCTGGAGCAGAGCGTCTGGGCCAACTCGCCCTACACTGAGGCGGACCTCCAGGCCCAGGTCAACGCGCTGCGCACCAAGGGCGCCCGGGGCCAGCAGCTCTACACCGACGTGGTCGACTACATCGCCGGCATCAACGCCTACATCGACAAGTCGATCGCCGACGACAACTACCCCGGCGAGTACGTGCTCGCCGGCGCCGGCAAACCGAAGCACTTCACCATGACCGACCTGATCGCCACCGCCGGCGTGATCGGCGGCCTCTTCGGCGGGGGCGGCGGCAGCGAGATCCAGTCCGCGCTGGTCCGGGTGGCCGCCCGGGCCAAGTACGGCGCCACCGAGGGCGACCGGGTGTGGGCGGCGTTCCGGTCGCAGAACGACCCGGAGACCGTGCTGACCCTGCACGACGGGCAGAGCTTCCCGTACGGCGCGACGCCGTCCGGCGCGACCAGCGCGGTGCTCCCCGACGCCGGCACGGTGGTCGCCGAGCCCCTCGCCTACGACCAGACCGGCGGGGCCGCCGCGCGCACCGGCGCCAGCACCGCCACCCAGGAGCTGATCGGCGGCCTGGCCAACCTGCGCGCGCACGGCATGTCCAACGCGGTCGTGGTCTCCGGACGGCACACCACCACCGGCAACCCGGTCGCCGTGTTCGGCCCGCAGACCGGCTACTTCGCCCCGCAGCTACTGATGCTCCAGGAGTTGCAGGGACCGGGCATCAGCGCGCGCGGCGCCGCGTTCGCCGGGCTGAACCTCTACGTGCTGCTCGGTCGCGGCCAGGACTACGCGTGGAGCGCCACCTCCGCCTCGCAGGACCTCACCGACACGTACGCGGTGCCGCTGTGCACCACCGACGGCAGCGCGCCGACGCTGCGCACCAACCGCTACCTCTACCACGGCCAGTGCCTGGCCATGGAGGCGCTGGAGCAGCGCAACTCCTGGTCGCCGACGCTGGCCGACTCCACCCCGGCCGGGTCCTACACGCTGCGCGCGCTGCGCACGAAGTACGGGCTGGTCGCCTACCGGGGGCTGGTGAACGGGCAGCCGACCGCGTTCACCAAGCTGCGCTCCACCTACCGGCACGAGGCCGACTCGGCGATCGGCTTCCAGGCCTTCAACGACCCGTCGGCGATGGGCAACGCGGCGGCGTTCCAGACGTCCGCCGCGAGCGTCGGATACGCGTTCAACTGGTTCTACGTCAACTCCACCGAGGCGGCGTACTTCAACTCCGGCTCGAACCCGGTCCGCCCGGCCACCGCCGACCCGAACCTGCCGGCGAAGGCCGAGCCGGCGTACGAGTGGGTCGGCTGGAACCCGGACACCAACGACGCCACCTACGCCCCGCTCTCGGCCCACCCGCAGTCGGTCAACCAGGACTACTACGTGAGCTGGAACAACAAGCAGGCGCGGGACTTCGGGGCGGCGGACGGCAACTTCAGCTTCGGCTCCGTACACCGGGGTCAGTTGCTCGACGGTCCGGTGCGCGCGGCGATCGCCCAGCGCAAGCTCGGTCGCGCCGACGTCGTGAAGATCGTGGCGGACGCGGCGGTGACCGACCTGCGCGGCCAGCAGGTCCTCGGCGACCTGCTGCGGGTGCTGGACAGCGCGCCGGTCACCGACCCGGCGCTGGCCGACGCGATCGGCAAGCTGCGGGCCTGGCAGCAGGCCGGCGCCCGGCGGGTGGAGACCACGTCCGGCTCGAAGGTCTACCAGCACGCCGACGCCATCCGGATCTTCGACGCGTGGTGGCCGCTGCTCGCCTCGGCGCAGTTCCGCCCCGGCCTCGGGCCGGACCTCTACGCCGCGCTGGTCGACGCCATCGAGGTCAACGAGGCACCGTCGGGCGGCCAGAACGGCGGGCGCGACGGCGCCGCGAGCTGGGCGTTGCAGGGCCAGGCGCACAAGGGCTCGTCGTTCCAGTACGGCTGGTGGGGCTACGTCGACAAGGACGTGCGCACCGTGCTCGGCGACCCGGTGGCCGGCGGCCCCGGGCGGGCGTACTGCGGCGGCGGCAACCTGGCCGCGTGCCGGACGGCGCTGCTCGGCGCGCTCGGGCAGGCGGCGGCCGTGCCGGCCACCACCGTCTACCCGGGCGACAAGTCCTGCTCCGCCGGCGACCAGTGGTGCGCCGACTCGATCGCCCACTCCGGGCTCGGCGGCATCACCCACCCGGTGATCGCCTGGCAGAACCGCCCCACCTACCAGCAGGTCGTCTCGTTCCCGGCGCGCCGGGGCGACGACGTCACCAACCTGGCCCAGGGGCGCCCGGCCACCGCGTCGAGCACCCAGTTCCTGACCAGCCACACGCCGGACAAGGCCGTCGACGGCAGCCTGGGCAGCCGCTGGGCCAGCAGCTACAACGACAACCAGTGGCTCCGGGTCGACCTCGGGGCGGCCCGCACCGTCAGCCGGGCGGTGCTGCGCTGGGAGTCCGCGTACGGCACGTCGTACCGGATCGAGGTCTCCGGCGACGGCAGCTCCTGGACGCCGGTGTTCGCCACCACCACCGGCAACGGCGGCGTCGACAACGCCACCTTCGCCCCGGTCACCGCCCGCTACGTGCGGGTGTACGGGGTCAAGCGGGCCACCTCGTACGGGTTCTCGCTCCACGAGTTCGAGGTCTACGGCCGGTGACGCCGACGGCCGGCCGGCGGGAGCCCTCCGCCGGCCGGCCACCGTCCGGGCAGGTCAACAGCCGCTCGTCGAACGGACGTGCGAGGATGCGGCCCTCGATCAGGTGCCGCAGTAGTCCCAGCAGCGACATCGTCGCGGGGAAGTCCGCGTTGGTCTTGTCGCGCTGCCCGGGCTTCGGTCGACGGACCGTATCGTCGGGTCATGGCGGAACTCGATGTGGTGATGCGCGGCCTGCTGCATGACCTCGGCGTCACCTTGCACCCACGGGGCTTTCACAGCTCCGGTGCGGTGTGGCGACTGATCAGGCCCGAGGGCGTCGCCGTCATTCACAAACAGCCGTCGGAGCGGTCACGGCCCGACGCAAGAATGTTCTACATCGATACCGCGGTAGCCCCCAAGGAGTGGTGGGACTGGCTGGCTTACCGGACCGGGCAGACCCAGCCGATGAACAAAGCGAGCGATATCTACAGCATCGGCCTCATGGAACGCCGCGTGCCGTGCCCGCACCCCGCCGACAGCGACCGCGAGCGCTGGCAGGTGACAGCCGACACCGATGTGGATCGGCTGCGCGCTGATCTCCTCACTGGCGTGACACGGGCAGCGGATCGACTGGTAGAACTTTTGCAGCCAGGCCGCTACCTGGCCGAGCTGAACGCATTGCCCGACAAGCGGATCGGCCATTGGCCACCACTGGTCATCCTGCTCTCCGGGCGAGGACCGTCACCGGAACTGGATGCTGCCTGCGCCGGATTACGCGCAGCCTTCGCCGAGCGGCCCCGGGCGGCCGGATACGTCGACGAACTCATCGGCTGGGCGCATGCCCGCGCGTCGCGCTGAGCGCTTGGCACAACTCCATGACGGCCGGTCCACAGCGGCTCGCAGTGCCGCCGGCCGAGGGTCCCGGCGCGGACCCCGGTCACCAGCGGCCCGGCGCTGACGGGGCTTTACGACGTCAGAGCGGGGCCGGGGTGGGACGGTCGGGCGGATTGCCGGCGGCGGCCGAGTGACAGGAGCAGGCCGGCGGCGGCGAGGGCGGCTCCGGCGGCGGCGGTGTACGCGGGAAGTTGGGTGGGGATGCCCAGGTGGACGGTGATGCCGAGGATGCGGGACAGGCCCCAGGGCAGCAGCGCGAGCTGGTCGTTCCACACCGTCAGCGCGCGTTCCAGACCCACCACCGACACCAGGGCGGACAGCACGCCGAGGGGCACGCCCGCGGCGGTGAGGGTCAGCCCGACGGCGCTTCGGCGGCGCAGGCCGTACCGGTCCCGCAGGATCACGGCGGCGGCCACGAACAGCCAGCAGAACGCCGCGATCGCGACGGTGACGTACGCCGCGCGCAGACCCGGCGCGGTCCAGAAGGCGAACCAGTACCCGCCCGGTCCGCGCCCGGCGAGCGCGGCCAGCAGCAGCACGCTGCGCAGCAGCGCGACGCCGCCCACCACGGCCCACAGGTGGAACGGGTCCCGCCGGCCGACGACGAGGCGTACGACGAGGGCGAACAGCGCCCACCCACCGAGCGTGACCAGCAGGTGCGCCGGCGCGGCGAACCAGGTCAGCACGAGCCGGCTCGCCACCAGCACCACGGCCGGGACCAGCCACACCAGCACCCGGTCCGCCCGCGCCCCGGGCGTCGGCAGCGCGGCGACCCGCCACGGCCGGAGCGCGCCGAGCAGCAACCCGCGCGCGGCGGCTCCGCCGAACCCGCGCCCGCGCAGGCCGAGCAGCACCACGAGCAGGATCGACCCGAGCAACGCCCGGGCCGCCCAGGCCATCGCCGGGTCCCGGTCGGCGCGCCGCGCCCCGAGGTCGGCGGCGGTGAAGTTGTACGCGGGCAGGTCCAGGTCGGCGCCGTAGCGCTGCCGGTGCGCGTCGCGTGCGTCGTGGTACGCCGCCGCGGCCAGCCGCCAGTCGTGGCGGGCGGCGGGGGAGCCGGTGTCCAGCCACTGCGCGTGCCGCAGCACCATGGCCCGGTACGCGCCCAGCGTCTCGAACAGGTCGACCTGGTAGTCGAGCGTCGTGGTGAAGCGCCCGCGCAGTTCGGCGTCGCGCCAGGTCGCCGGGTCGGTCGCGGCGACCAGGTCGCGCATGCGCCGGGCCAGCGCGACGGCCTGCGTGCCCTCCTCGATCGCCTCGTCGACGCGGCCGCCGGTCACCGCGTAGATGCTGTCCAGCGCGGCGGAATCGCCGGTCGGGATGTCCCACTCGAAGATCCACATCATGGGCGGCGGTTCCAGCCCGAGCGCCCGCACCGACCGGTCGGCGTACGGGCCGATGTAGAGGCCCTTGGTGACCGCCTGCCGGGACAGCGCCATGGCCTGCCCGATCGCGGCGACGGTGGCCGGGTCGCCGGAGAACGTGCGGTACGCCCAGTCCGCCGTTACCTGCGCCGGGTCGGCGTGCGGGTCCCAGGCCAGGCGGCCGACGGCGTACGTGTTGAGCTCGTAGAGCTGCCAGAAGCCGGCACGCAGGTGCAGCGACATGGGCCCGGCACGCAGCGGCCCGCCGTCCTGGGTCCAGTTCCAGACGCCCTCGACGTTCGGGTTGGCGGCGAGGAACGCGCGCAGCGCCTGGCGGTGCAGCGGGCCGAGGTCGTTGGGCAGCGAGCCGAACGCCTCGAACTCGCGCCGGGCCTGGAACTCCACGATGCGGCGGTGCCCGCCGCCGAGCAGGGTGGTGTTCAGCGGCAGGTGGCTGTAGAAGTCGCCCAGGGTGTACTTGGTGGATACGATCAGGTGCGGGTCGTCGAGCCCGCCGAGCACCCGCGCGTACGACTCCGGGTTGGTGTGCAGGTCGCCGACGGCGCCGACGCCCACCGTCCAGGTGCGGAAGATGATCTCCTTGCCGGCCGCGCCCGCGGTGTCCAGCAGCGCCCGCAGCATCGCGCGCACGGACGTCTCCGTGGTGACCGCGAGCCGTGACGAGTAGTCCCAGCCGGCCCCGGCGTACACCTCGCCGCCCTCGCCGACGCGGACCATCAGGCCGTCGACGAACGGCATGCTCTCGAACAGCTCGGCCAGACCGGCCTGGTAGACCGCCCACAGCCGAGGGTCGGCCACGTCGAGGCCGCCGACGGTCCGCGTCAGGTACGCCTCCAGCGGGGGCGACACCGCGAGCATGTCGGTCAGCAGGAAGACCCGCACGCCCATGTCCTCGGCGTACCGGAAGACGGGGCCGAACGCCGCGACCATCGCCCGCGCGCGGGCGACGTGCGGGTCGCCGGGCGGATAGACCGCGCGCCCGTCGCCGACCTTCGCGAACGTGACGTACTCCAGGAAGCCGGGCACGACGATCCCGTTGAATCCCTGCGCCACCGAGTGGTCGACGAACTGCCGGAACTGCGCGTCGATGCGGGCCACCGCGCCGGCGTCCACCCACGGCGCGCCAGGCAGCACCGCCGACCCGACCACATCGGTGTTCAGCCCATAGTCGTCGCCGGCGGCGAAGACGGCCGGATCGGGCTCGCGCCCCACCGAGCCCGCGTCGGTCAGCCGCAGGCCGAGCCGGGGGACGACCACCCGACCCGCGTCCGCCGCGGGAAGCGCCTCGGCACCGGAGCGGATCCGGTCGGCCAGCCGGTACATCCCGGCTGCCACGCCCGCGACGTCGCCGCCCTGGACGGCCAACTCGGCGCCGTGCACGTCGAGCCGGTACGACTCGGGCGCCCCGCCGAGGGTAGCCAGCACGCCCGCCCGCAGCGTGGTCACCGCCGACAGGTTCGGGGCCGCGCCGGTCCCCGGCGCGGCCGGCGCGGACCTGGCCGGGCGCGGCGCGGCCGGGGCGAGCACCGGCCGGGGCAGGCCGCGGGAGACGACCGCGTCGGCCACGGCGGCCGCGGCCTTCCTGACGCGCGGCTCGTCGGGCACGACGAGGGACGCCAACGGCGGGACCGGTGCGGGCGTCCGCGCCGGGGCGGCGACGGCGTCCTCGCGCGGCACGGCGGCGGGGGAGTGGCTCAGCCCCAGCGTGTCGCCGACCCCCCAGGCCGTGGCCGCGCCGAGCGCCAGCAGGACCGCCGCGGCGACGAGCAGCGGGTACGGCCTGCGGGCCCGAGCAACGTGAGCCATGCTCGGATGGTAGTGGCCCACCGGCCCCGTCCTCGACGTACGGAAAGCGCTCCCTCAGTGGCCAGCGATCGCTGCGGCCCGGTGCCGCGCTGACCTCGCGCGGCAGTTCAGTATCGGCAGCCTCGATCGCCGGTGTGTCGACCAACCCGGCGTGCGCCGGAAGGCACTGGACGAAGCGCCGCCAACCGTTCAACGCCGACGCCGGTGGCGAGCTGAAGCGGTGCTTTGATCCACGCATCAGTAGCCGAAGCGTCCCACTTCACCAGGCGAAGTACGTCAGGCAGGTGACGTCCTTCGCCTGGTGCCGTTAGCCGATCGCCCGGCTGCTCGGACCGGGTCTGGCCGTGATGGTCGTCCTGCTTAGCGCACGTCGCAGCGCCCACAACACCGTCACCGGGTAGGGGCACACCCCAGCGGGCTTCACCGCTCAGGCACCGTACCCCCGCTCCGCCAAGAAGATCGCACCGCCGCGACAACATCCGCTCCTGCCGCGGACGCGCGGTGCAGGGCGCCGTGGCCGCCCGGGATGTGCTTACCTTCTGACATGCCGCATCCCATCATGTTCGACGAGGCAGATCCGCTCCTGGACCGGCTGCGGACGCTCGCCCTGGCCTTTCCCGACGCGGCCGAGAAGATCTCCCACGGGCGTCCCGCCTTCTACACCACCAAGGTCTTCGCCTACTACGGGGGATCGGTGAAGGTCGACGGCGTTCATCAACAGCACGAACAGTCGGTGATCGTGCTGGTTGACCCCGACGAGCGCGCGGCGCTGCTGGCGGAAGACCGTTGCTTCGTGCCGGCCTACCTGGGTGTCTCTGGGTGGGTCGGGGTGGACCTGACCGATGAGACCGGCTGGGATGAGGTCGGCGAGCTGCTCGACGCCAGCTACCGACGTACGGCCGGGGCACGCAGGATCGCGCTGCTCGACTCCCGGCGGCCCTGAGCACCCCGCAGCTGCTCATTTGCCTTCTGTGGTGGTTTCGACGCGGGCGATCAGCACCTTCAGGCGGCCGATCTCCTCGGCGAGGGCGGTCTTGCCTTCGGGGGTGAGGGTGATCCAGGTGCGGCCACGCTTGCCCTCGTAGCCCTTCTCGATGTCGATCAGGCCGGCCGTCTCCAACACGGTGAGGTGCTTGGAAAGGTTGCCGGCGGTCAGGTCGAGCTGGGTGCGCAGGTAGCCGAACTCGACGCGCCGTGCCTCGTGCGCGATGGCGAGGATGCCCAGCCGCACCCGCTGGTGCACGACCTCGTTGAGGCCGGTGACCGGGTGGTCGGACGGGTCCGGGGTGTCGGCCTCGGCAGTCACCGCTGCCTCCGGCGGGCCTGTGCAAAGCCGATCCCGCCCGCCAGGAGCACGGTGCCGGTGATGAGCTGGGGTGACGTCATCGACAGCCGGAGCTGGGTGTCCGCCCCCGACATGAACGACGGGATCACCCAATCGGGCAGTCCCATGCCCTCGGTCGTCGGCAGCACCAGCAGCACCAGCGCCAGGTAGCCCAGGGTGAACAGCAGCAGCGCGACGTTGCGTTCCAGGCGGGCCAGCACCAGCAGCGCAAGCCCGATCAGACCCCACGGTGCGATCAGCCGGTCCAGCACGATCCACCAGAACGGCATCGGGCCGCCCCCGAAAGGCGGGTGGCTCGGGAAATAGGCGGCCGCCGCCGTGTACGCGGCCGTGAGGACGACGGCCGTCGCGGCACCGGTGATCGCGTACGGCAGCACGCGGGCACCCAGCCCTCGCGCCCGGGCGGCCCGCACGTAGCTGACGGCGATCGCCGTGTAGGCGAGCAGCAGCGCGGCCGGCCAGTAGTAGAGCATGCCCCGGCGCGCGAACGAGCAGCCATCGCCGTCGCACTGCACCTTCATGAAGAGCCAGTCGAACACGACGGCCACGAAGGTCACCGCGGCCAGCACCAGCAGCGCGACCCAGGTCAGGCGCTGGTCGCGGCGCACGCGGCCGGCCAGGTCGCGCACGTCGGAGAGGAGGCGGTGAGGGTCATCGCCGGCGGACAACGAGTCAGTGGTCATAGCAATAGGTTTCCACAGCAAACCTGTTTGCACCAGTCCCTTGCTTGGCGACGGACAAAACTCGGCGCGATCACCCACCGCGATCGGTCACCGTCGCAGAGTCGTGTCTCTCAATTCGGGCGTACGGGGCATCGTGGTGGACGTGGCGGTGAGAGCCTGGGCGCCACGACAGACCTCGGCGCCCGCTCGTGCCGACCGGCACGAAGCTGCTCGGGCTGGTCAGGCACGCGGCCTTGGTGACCGTCGGATCGGCCTGTGGCATCGAGCCTGGGCGCACGCGGATGCGACGATCGAGGCGCTCCCGGTCGACGCGCCCGGCTCGGTGCGGTGGTGGCGCCACACCCGTGACGCTGCACCACATCCTCATGCACGTGTTCGCCGAGCCGAACCGGCGAACCGGAACACTCAGCCCACGCAGATACCGCAGACCGGTCGTCCGCTGGCCCGACCGTCGCAGCCCCGCGAAGACCCTTGCCGCGAAGTCCTTCGACCGCGCCGGCAGCACGGCGAGTTCCCGCTCATCCAAGCGTCGCAGCCAGGCATCGCCACGATGTCCGTACAGGCGGCACGCCCGAAGGCCTGACCAGGCGCTACTGGAAGGTGTCGGGGGTGCGGATACGGTCGCGGATCCAGGCACCGGCCGGCTTGAGGCGGCTGGTGCCGCCGAACTGGCCACTGCCACAGGTGCCGGTGGTGAAGACCGCGCCGGAACGGAAGTCGTCGGAGAAGTTCCAGTTGGTCCAGCTGATCTTCTTGCTGGCCATCAGGTCGAGGTAGCGCTGGGCCATGGCGAAGTCGTTCGGGCCGTCACCGGAGTAGTCCTGGGTGCCGAACTCGGTGACGAACAGCGGCAGCCGGTCGGCGGCCCGGGCGAAGGTGTCGTAGTACGCGTTGCCGTGCGAGGCGGCGTAGAAGTGGAAGACGTACATCAGGTTGCCGCCGGCGACCGGGTTCGCCGCGATCGTGTCCACCCCGCCGCCGCTGCCGGAGACGCCGAGAGAGGACCAGTCGGGGGTGCCGACCAGCACCACGGCCTCCGGGTCTCGGCTGCGGATGACCGGAATGACCTGGTCGGCGTAGCTCTTGATAGCGCTCCACGACACGCCGTTGGGCTCGTTGGCGATCTCGTAGAGCACGTTGACCTTGTCCTTGTGCCGGTCGGCGATCTCGGCGAAGAAGGTGCGCGCCCGGGTCAGGTTGTGGTTCGGGTCGCCGGGGCTGAGCATGTGCCAGTCGACGACGGCGTACATGCCCCGGGCGGTGGCCAGCTCGATGTACTGGTGCACCAGGTCGGTGAAGCGGCGCGGGTCGGTCTCGTACCCGCCCTCCTGGATGTACATCGAGATGCGCAGCACGTCGGCGTTCCACTCCCTGGCGAGCACGTCCAGGGAGGTCGGGGTGGCGCAGTTCGCGTACCACTGGAGGCCGTGCGTGCTCATGCCGCGCAACTGGATCGCCCGGCCGTCGCGGTTGCAGAGTTGGCGACCGCAAACCCGGAGCTGGCCGTTGGCCGCGACCGGCGAGACGCCGGTCGGCGGCGGGGTCGTGGGCGGCGCCGTCGTCGGCGGGGGAGTGGTCGGCGGCGCGGTGGTCGGCGGCGCGGTGGTCGGTGGCGGGGTGGTGGGCGGCGTCGTGCCGCCGGTGCAGGGCTGGCCGTTCAGCGTGCAGCCGGTCGGGGTGCCGGTGCCGGTGGCGACGAAGCCGAAGGTGACGGAGGCGCCCGGGGCGACCGTGCCGTTCCAGGACCGGTTGGTGAAGGTGTGGCGCTGGCCGCTGCTGGTCAGCAGCGCGTCCCAGTACGTTCCGACGGTGGTGCCGGCGGGCAGGTCGAACTCCAGCCGCCACGAGGTGATCGTGCTGCTTCCGGAGTTCGTGATCCGGTAGCTGCCCTCCCAGCCGGAGCCCCAGTCGTTCACCTTGGTGAAGCTCGCGGTCGGTGCCGCTGCCGCGCCGGCGGTGCCGGTCAGGGTCAGTGGTGCCAGCGCCACCGCCGCCAGCAGGCCGGCGGCCAGGATCGTTCTGCCGCGAAGTCGCACGGGGCACCTCCGGTGGTCGGGGAGGGAATCTAGTGCCATCGAACTATAAAGATACTTAAGTATTAGTGCAACGAGATCCGACCCCGGTCGGTCGCGGCTCCGGTCACGGGCTCGAGGTGGGCGGACCGCCGCCCGCTACCGCCGCAGCCGCCCGTACCGTGGTTGCTCTCCCCGATCTGACTGCGCGACATCGGTCGATGGTGCGGGGCCGTCGGTCCGCAGCGGCGCGGACCGACGGCATCGCTCGTTCATCGGTGGCGGTCAGCCCGGCAGGGCCACCTGTGCCGGGGTCGACCGGTGGGTGGTGGTGCCGTCGCCGAGCTGCCCGAACGAGTTGTCGCCCCAGCACCACAGGCTGCCGTCGGCGCGCATCGTGCAGGCGTGGTAGGAGGCGGCGAGACTGTCCGTCCAGGTGGTGGCGGCACCGACCCGGGTCGGGGTCGACCGGTGGGTGGTGGTGCCGTCGCCGAGCTGCCCGGACGCGTTGTTGCCCCAGCACCACAGGCTGCCGTCGGTGCGCGTCGCGCACGACGAGTCGATGCTCGTCTCGACCCTCGCCCAGGTGGTGCCGGTGCCGACCTGCAGTGGGGTGGTCTGGAAGCCGAGGCCCCCGCCCACCTGGCCGTACCCGTTCTCGCCCCAGCACCACAGCGTCCCGTCGGCGCGGACCGCGCAGGTGTGTACGTACCCGGCCGTCACGCCGGTCCACGTGGTCGCGGTGCCCACCTGCGTCGGCGTCGCCCGGTAGTCCCGGATGCCGAGACCGAGCTGCCCGTCCGAACTGCTGCCCCAGCACCACAGGGTCCCGTCGGTGCGGGTGGCGCAGGTGTGCGCGTACCCGGTCGTGACGCTCGCCCAGGTGGTCGCCGTGCCGACCTGCACCGGGGCGGTCGCCTGATAGGGGGTCACGCCGGTGCCGAGCTGCCCGTGGCGGTTCTGGCCCCAGCACCACAGGGTGCCGGTGGTCTGGACGGCGCAGGTGTGGTTGGTGGCGGTGCTGACGCTGGCCCAGGTGGTGCCGTCGCCGATCCGTACGGGGCTGCTCCGTTTCGTGGTCGTCCCGTCGCCGAGCTGCCCGTTGTTGTTGCTGCCCCAGCACCACAGCGTTCCCTCCGTGCGTACCGCACAGGTGGTGCTGATGCTGGCGTCGATGCGCGCCCAGGTGGTGGCGTCGCCGATCCGGACCGGAGTGGTTCGGTCCGTGCTGGTCCCGTCGCCCAGTTGGCCGTAGAAGTTGTTGCCCCAGCACCAGAGTGCACCGTCGGTGCGGATCACGCAGGTGTGCAGATTGCCCGCGGCGACCCGGGACACCGGCCCGGCGGCGACCGAGGCGTTCGGCGTGCCCCGCTCGGCAGAGCTGACGCCCGCCGTGGCTGCGCCCGCCGTGACTCCGATGGCCAGCGCGGTGATCCCGACAGCGGCCGCTGCCGCGACGGCGGCTCGGGCTGCCCGCCTCCACCGCGTCCGTAGCCGCCCCACCCGATTCTCGTTCATGATCTGCTCTCCCTGGACATCGTCGGTTCCGTACGGTGGAGGCGGCGTTGCCCCGACAGGTCGCCAGCGACCTTCACATCGATGAAACTCTACATTGATATACGTCAGTCAACTCGCTCGGGCTTCGCCGACCGGCCGCTTCCTGGCGGCCCGGCGCCCTGGTGGGGTGGCGGCCGAGGACGTCGCGTGGGTGCCGGAGTCGGGCGAGCGGATCATCGGTCCCCCCTGGCTGGCCTGACGTCGGGCCGGCAACCGCGAGCCGGCCAAGCTGGCGGGAGCAGGTCGTCCCACCATCTGCTCGGTGTTCGACGGCGCCCGCCAGGCCGACCTCCGGACCACTGCGTCGACGACGCAGTCCCGATGACCTAGCGGGATGCCTCCGACCGCGCGGCGCGGCGGATGTCGAGCAGGTGGTGTTCGCCCTCGTGGATGGTGTGTCGGCCGAGCCACAACAGCGTGCGGGCCTGCGGTCGCGGCCACGGGTAGACCCCGGTGCGGGCGAGTTCCGCAGGACCGAGCACGCCGAACCGGGCGGCCAGGTCGTCGGCGGCCGCGCCCAGCGCCGCCAGCACGGTCGCGGGATCCTGCTCGTTGTACGCCGCCGCCACGGCGCGCTCGTCGCGTCCCATCGGGGCGAACTCCGGCTCCTCGACGCGCAGCGCCAGCGCGAGGCGTTCGGCCTGCACGCCGAGCACGTCGCGGACGTGGCAGGCGTACTCCAGCGGCGACCACACCCCCTCGGCCGGTCGCCGGCGCACCTGCCGCACCTCGGCGAGGGCGGCTGAGTATCGCCCGCCGAGCGTGCGCAGGAACGGCGGCAGTTCGTCGGCGGAGACGCCGGCATAGTCGAAGCCGCACTCGTCGCACCGGTCCACAGACCGAGACTAGCGGCGTTGCCGTCCGCCGTCACGCCCCCACGGGCGCCACGCGGCGGTCGGGTAGGGGCCCGCCCGGAAACGTGGCGCCAGCGCCGCCGGCAGCCGCCACAGTCCGGGCTCACCCGGTCGGGCGGTCGGTCCGGCGGTCCGCCCGGGACGGCGGGGAGGGCACGGTACGGCCGGCGCGGAACGGCCCACTGCACAGGTCCCTCGGCGTACCCGCGATCCGGCGCTGCCCGGCCCGTCCACCCGGTTCTGCACCACCGCCCAGGCCACCTGCGAGCCGGCCGGCGCGTTCGGCAGCGACCAGCTCTACGGCGACGCCGGCAACGACGGCGTCTGGGGTCAGGACGGCGACGACGCCATCCGAGGCGACGACGGCGACGACGACCTCTTTTGAGCACCAGGTGGCCCATGGGCTCGGCGGGGGGTGGCTGGTCGTTGGGCAAGATCGCCATCTCGCTCTGGCGCCAACCCGTGCCACCTGGTCATGACCGGCATCATGTTTCAGGTACCAGCCGCCCGACAGATCCAATACTCTGCGTCACCGTCTTGTGACCCCTTGCATTGCCCTTGGTTGATCGTTAGGTTCGTTGACAACCATCGATCAACTGGAGGATGGATGTCAGGGAACGGGCTTCGATCGGCGCGGTTGGCCGCCCTTGTGGCGGCCTCGATGCTGGCTGCCACGGGGGGATTCGCATCAGCGGCGGCGGCCGATGTGGGGCCATTGGATCACTGCACGTCGGTCGATGGCGGGGAGCTGGTCTACGACGACCTCACCAAGTACAACAACTCGTTGTCGCACGCGGTGAATCAGTGGAACTCGCTGAACCCGATCAACGTCAAAGCTGATACGGCTTCGACCTACGCGGACGTCGACGTGTCCGACTACACCTCTTCGAGCGACAGTCGGGCGGGCTGGTTCGACTGCAGCACGGGCGCGGACGACATCAAACTGAACACGCACCACATGGACGGCTACAACGAGTCGCAGAAGCACGCCGTCATGACCCACGAGTTCGGGCATTCCCTCAAGCTCGGCCACGGGCCGGAGATCGCGGTGATGGACTCGTGCCCGGCCTGTTACAACCCGAACATGAGCAACAACCTGCAGTCGTGGGACATCAGCTCGTATCACAGCGTATGGGGGTACTGATCATGAACCGCCGCCTTGTTCGACCGCTGGTCGCAGGCGCCGCCGCTGTCGCGGTGGCCTCTGGCGGGTGGTTGGCCTATGACTCGCTGCGCGCGGGTGAAACGCACTCGGTGCACGCGTCCTACGCGTTCGACGTGAAGGATGAGACGAAGGTGGCGGGGTTCGCCGACTACGTCGTCGTCGCGACGGTGGACCGTATCGCCGAGGTGCAGGAGCGCGATGGCACGCCCTACACCGTCTTCGAGGTGACCGTGGACAAGACCCTCAAGGGCGATCCGGTCAAGACGCTGCGGGTGGTCCAGCTGGGTGGAACCCTCGGTAAGGACACCTGGCGGGTGGAGGGTGAGCCCCTGCTGCGGCCCGGCACGACCTACGTGCTGGCGGCGAAGACGGAGCAGGGGCGTGGGACGCACCAGCTGGTGGGCGGGGCGGACTTCCCGGCCGTTGACCGGGCCGCAGCCCGTGCCGGGGGGTCGGCCCCGGTGGCCGAGTGGGAGACCAGCGTCGACCGCCAGCGGTGGCCCGACGAACTCCCCAAGAGTTCCTGACCGCCGTCCTTCGGCCGGGCCCATTTGGCCTGCCGCCCCGGTCCCGGAGCGGCAGGCCAAATGCTGTCCTGGCGAGGAGTTCTCCGGCAAGCGGTGCGCCGGGTGTTCGCTTCGTAGAGCCAGGAGGCGTTCATGGCGGGCCACGTCGAGGCGTTCCGGGTGCTGGGTGGGGTGCCGAACCGGCACATCCGCTACGACGGTGGGGGGCGTTCCCAACTGTCGAAGATCGGTTGTTGACAATGCTGTCCCACGAGTGTGAGAGGCGTTTGAACCTCGTTACTTGCGGCGTACGCCTCGGTTTATTGAGGTCTCGTTTCCATGCTCGGCGGCGTTGGTCCCCGGGACGGCGGAAATTCCTCGGGGGACTGTGCTCAGATGGGCAGAAGTCGAAACTGCTGGGTCAACCAGTCGCCGCACTCGTCGACGAGTAGGCGGTCGAGACACTTCCCGTCTGCTGGCTGGGGGCGGGGAGTGTCCGTCGTGCCGCTCCGGGTGGAGAGCCCACCACACGCTTGAACGCTCGGGCGAACGCGGCCTCGGAGCGGTAGCCGAAGCGGTTGGCGAGTTCGGCCACGGTGGCGCCCTCGTCGCGTAGCGCCGTCGCGGCCAGGTGCATCCGCCAGCGGGTCACGTAGCTCATCGCGGGTTCGCCGACCAGTTCGGTGAAGCGTGCGGCGAAGGCTGAGCGCGACATCGGGATCTGGTCGGCGAGCGAGGCGACGGTCCAGTTCCGGCCGGGTTCACGGTGGATGAGGGAGATCGCGCGGCCGATCAGTGGGTCTCGCAGGGCCCCGAGCCAGCCGGACCGGGCGGCCGGGTCGTTCTCCAGCCACGCGCGTAGCGCCTGCACGACGAGCACGTCGGAGAGGCGGGTGATCACCGTCTCGCCGCCGGGGCGCAGCCCGTCGGCCTCGACCGCCATCAGTCGCAGGGTGGACTGGATCCAGTCGAGCCGGGCGGGGTCCGTCGCCGGGTCGAGGACGAGGATCTGTGGCAGCAGGGCCAGCAGCCTTCCTGCCGCCGGGTGGTCGGAGCGTACGGCTCCGCAGACCATGTCGATGCGCTCGCCGCCGCCGCCGTGGCGGAGGATCTCGTAGCGCTCGCCGAGCTGTTCGCGCTCCAGCTCGAAGATGCTCGGTGTCGGCGCGTCGGGTTCGCTGCGCAGCCGGTGGCCCTGGCCGTGCGGGACGAGGGCCAGTTCGCTCCCGGTGAGGCGGCGCGGCTGTGCCCCTGGCGCGTCGAGCCAGCAGCTCCCACGCGTGATGACGTGGAACCAGAGGTGGTCCTTGAGTGGCGGAAGCTCGAGCCCGAACGGGGCGGTGAACTCCGAACGGCAGTAGAACGCACCCCGCAGCTCGAGGAAGTGCAGCGCCTCGCCGAGCGGGTCGGCGGCCGAGGGCCAGGGGGCACGTTCGTCGGGCATGCCGCAAGTGTGCCAGGAGCAACGCACCGACGATCCAGACCGGCTGGACGAAAGAGCATGTAATGCGGACAGGAAGTCATAGTCAGTCCCTGAAGCCCGGCGGATGCTGGACGCATGGCAAGACATGCCGACTGAGGGGGACTGACATGATCGCCGTGATGGGGGCGACCGGGAACACCGGTCGCAAGGTCACCGAACTGCTGCTCGAAGCCGGCGAGGAGGTCCGGGCGCTCGGCCGCTCGCCGGAGCGGCTCGCCGAGCTGGCCGCGCTGGGGGCCGCGACGGCCGTCGGTGACGCCCGCGATGCCGACCACCTGGCGAGCGCCTTCGCCGGCGCCGACGCGGTCTACACGCTCACCGCGTTCGACCCGACCCTGCCCGACTACCACGCCGACCAGGACCGACGCGGGGAGGCCATCGTCTCGGCGATCCGGAGGAGCGGGGTACGCCACGTGGTCGCGCTCAGCTCGATCGGCGCGGAGCTGGCGGACGGTAACGGATTCATCGCCAGTCTGCACCGGCAGGAGCAGCGACTGCGGACGCTCGACGGTGTCGACGTCCTGCTCCTGCGTCCCGGTGCCTTCTTCGAGGGCTTCCACTCGGCGCTGGAGACGATCCGCCATGAGGGAGTCGTCGCCGACTCCGTCACGCCCCACGCGAAGGTACCGATGATCGCCACGGCCGACGTCGCGGTGGCCGCCGCCGGGGCGCTGCGCGAGCGGAACTGGAGCGGCGTGGTCGTCCGCGAGCTGATCGGCCCCCGCGACCTCACGTACGCAGAGGTGGCGACCGCGATCGGTACGGCGATCGGCCGCCCGGACCTTCGGTACGTCCAGCTGTCCGACGAGGAGATGGCGGCGATCCTCACCGGGACCGCCGGGTTCTCGCCCGACTTCGCCGCCCTGCTCGTCGAGTTCAACCAGGCGCTCAGCGCCGGTCGACTGCGTCCGATCGAAGGCCGCAACGAGGGCAACACGACTCCGACCTGGTTCGAGGAGTTCGCCGCCACGCTGCGGTAGCGGTGGCGGCTGAAGGGCGCGTCGCCGGCGCCCTCGGCCGCCCCGCGCTTCCCGCTGCGGCTGCGGGCACCGTCGCGGCGGTCACGCCACGCGACGCCGGGTGGTGCGAGTCTGGAGGTGGTCGCCGTCGCCGAAGGTGGCGCCGCAGCGGAGGGTGCGATGGCCGAGCCACCGACCGGGGCCCCGTCGGGCAGCGCACAGGCGCACGGGCGGCGCGCCAACCGGCGAAGCTACCACGACGGTGTGCAGGTCAACGGGTACGTCGACGACCCGTACCACCGGGTCCGCCGGGCGGTCGCGGCCCGGTTGATGGTCGACGACATCCGTGGGGGAGAGCCGGTGCTCGAGTTGGGCTGTGGTCCGTGCAGCACGGTCGACCCGGCGGAGCTGCCCGTGCCGCTCGTGGTGGCGGACATGGCCGAGGCCGCGCTGGGTGCGGCCCGCCGGGCCGCCGCCGGTCGGGCGCTGCCGGTCTGCCTGGACGCCACCTGCGCTCTGCCGTTCCGCACCGGCAGCTTCTCCGGGCTGCTGACCGGTGAGTTGATCGAGCACGTCTACGACCCGGTGGCGTTGCTGCGGGAGTGTCACCGGGTCCTCGCCCCGGGTGGGCTGCTGGTGCTCACCACGCCGAACCTGGCGACCGTCCAGGACCGGCTGGCGTTCCTCGCCGGCCGCGCACCCCGCCAGGTGGACCCGCTGCACCCCTACCTCTGGTTGCACATTCGTCCGTTCACCGCGTCGCTGCTGCGGCGGGTGCTGCGGCGGGCCGGGTTCGCACCGCTGGCGCTGCGGTCCAACCACGTCGGGTGGCGGCTGCCCGGCGGACGCTGGGTCACCTCCCGGCTGCTCGCCCGGCTCGCGCCGGGGCTCGGCGGCTCGCTGATCTGCGCCGCCCGGCGGCTGGACGGACCACCTTCGCCGCAGGGCGCGGGACTCGGGAGCAGTGCGTGATCAGCCATTGACATAGGGCTATCATGAGGGCTCCGTCGTCGACCGGGAGATGTCATGGCCGGCCTTCTCACCTGGGTCGTCAGGAATCTCGACGCGTTCATCGGGCTGCTCCTGGCACTGACCGTCGCGACCCTCGGGCTCAACAACGGCGTCAGCCAGGACGTGGTGAACAGCGCAATCCTGCTCGTGCTCGGCCTGCTCGCCCAGGCGCTGCTGCGCGACCGGCTGCGCCGGGAGACCGCCGAGCGCGAGGTGCGGCAGGTCATCCGGGACACCCGGGACCGGCTCGCGGAGCTGGTGCCGCAGATGGGCGAGATAACCGGTCCGGAGGGGGCGCTGAACCGGGCCCGGGAGGCGATCGACAGCATCTCCATGGTCCGCGTCCTGCACGGCAGCGAGGTCGGGCAGGCCCTGGCCGAGGCCCGTCGGCACACCGACCGGTGGAACTTCAAGGGCGGCACCGGCACCTACACCCGGGCGGTCACCCTGCCCGACTGCCTGGAGCACGCTCGTCGGCGTAACGCCACCCTGCACTTCGCCATCGAGATCATCGACCCGACCGACGAGGAGGTCTGCGAGCGGTACGCACGGTTCCGGCGCAGCCTCGCCCCCGACGAGCCAGGCGAGCGGTGGACCGTCGACCGCACCCGCAAGGAGTCCTACGCCACCGTGCTGGCCGCCTGTTGGCACCGGCAGCGCTCCGGGCTGCTCACCATCGACGTCCGGGTCTCCGCGCAGATGACCACCTTCCGCTACGACCTCTCCTCGAGCTGCGTCATCGTGACCCAGGAGAATCCGCAGACCCCGGCTCTGCGGATCGACCGCGGGGAGCTCTACTACAACCGCTACAACATCGAGTTGCAGTACAGCCGTGAACAGAGCCGGCGGGTGCCGATCGAGGCTGCCGGGCAGGTCAGGCTCGACGACGAGCCCTCCGTGGAGCAGGTTCGCCGCCTGTTCACCGCGCTCGGGCTGCCACTGCCCCGGTCCTTCGGCGACCGCGAGGTCGCCGACATCGTGGGCCGGGCCATCCAGGCGAGGAACCCGTACGCATGATGAGCTACGCCGACCTCGAACGTGAGATCGACCGGGGCACCCGGCCGGAGCTGCTCCGCGACTGGGTGTCGGGCGTCCTCGACGACGTCGCCGAGGGGCAGCGGCCGTTGCTGGCCGTACGGCACCCACTCGGCTTCACCTGCCTGCCGGTGAGCCGTACCGGCGCCGACGGGATCTGCGTGCACGCCTGGCCGGCCGAGCCGCCGACCGTCCAACCGACCACGTCCACCGTGCACTCGCACAGCTGGGACCTGCTCAGCCACGTGCTGCACGGTCGGGTCCGCAACGAGCTCATCGAGGTGACCGAGGCGTCCGCCGACCCCGCCTGGCGGGTGTACGAGGTGCACAGCCGGGGCGACGTCGACGAGTTGGCGGCCACCGACCGGCTGGTGACGGCGGCGACCGTCACCGTGGAGACGTACGGCGCAGGCAGCTCGTACGCGCTGCGCGCCGGCGGCTTCCACACCTCGGAGGTGGACCCGGGGCAGCCGGCGGTGACCGTGGTGCTCGGCCGGGCCGCGCCCGGCTTCTGCGACCTGAGCCTCGGCGCCGTGGGCGGACACCGCCACCGGATACGCCGGGACCGCTGCGACGCGGCGGAGACCGCTCGGATGGCGCGGCAGATCGCTCGACTGGTGGCACGGGGCTGAGGGGTGGAGGAACCATGGACGTGCAGCCGGGCAGACCCGGGCCGGACCTGCGTGAGGCACACCGGTTCGCGGTGGAAGCCGCGCAGGCCGCCGGGCGGCTGGTGCGCCGAGGCACCCGGGGCGAGTTGCACGCTCGGGCCAAGAGCGCGTCCGGTGACCTGGTCACCGACCTGGACCTGGCCGCCGAACGGCTGATCGTCGGCCGGATCCGGGCCCGCTGGCCGGAGCACGGCGTGATCGCCGAGGAGGGCGGGGAGTACGCCACCAACGACTCCTGGGCGTGGCTGGTGGACCCGCTCGACGGCACCAACAACGTGGCGATCGGGCTACCCGCGTACGTGGTCGGGATCGCACTCTGCGACCGGGGCTCGCCGGTGCTCGGGGTGGTGCACGACCCGGTCGCCGGCCGCACCTGGTCGGCCGTCCGTGGTCAGGGCGCCTTCGTGCACATCGACGGCCCGGCCGGGCAGCCGCTGCGCACGCGGCACCGGCCGGTGCCGCCGGCGCCGGTGCTGGCCTGGACCCAGGGATACGAGGTACGCCGGGACGACAGCACCGCCCGGGCCCTCAAGGTGGTGCTCGACTCCACCGCGCGGCGGGTGCTGCAACTGTGGGCGCCGCTGCTGTCCTGGGTGATGCTGGCCCGGGGCGACATCGACGGCATCGTCGGCTACCGTCCGGAGGCGGTCGACCTGCCGGCCGGGATGCTGCTGGCAGCGGAAGCCGGCATGGTGGTCCGGGCCCTCGACGGCGGCTGCTTCGACGACCGGTACGGGGGCCCCGCCGAGCGGCGCAGCTTCGTCGCCGGCCCGCCGGAGACGATCGACCGGCTGGTCAAGCTGGTGACCGCGGCACAGTGGATCGAGCCGAAGGTCCGCCACCTCACGCCGATCAGCCTGACCACCGTCGGTTGGTGAGGCCGGTCAGCCCGACGGGGTGACCAGCAGGGCGGCGACGCTGGCGGTGGTGGCCAGGGCGGCGAGGACGGCGCTGGTGGCCACGAACCGCCCCAGCGGGACCGCGACCCCGGCGGCCCGGCAACGCTCATACCAGATCAGCGTGGCCAGCGACGCCCACGGGGTGGCGAGCGGGCCGACGTTGGTGCCCACCAGCAGGGCCAACAGTTGAGTGTGGTGGTGCACGGCGATGACCGCCTCCCCGGCCACGTACGCGGGCAGGTTGTTGACCACGTTGGCGAAGAGGGCACCGACGGCGCCGGCCCGCAGCGCGCCCTCGGCCCCGGGGTCGTCGCCGATCAGCGCACCCATCACGGTGTCCAGCCCGAGCCGACCGATGGTCTGCACCACCAGGAACAGCCCGGTGACGAAGACCAGCAGCCGCCAGGGGACCAGATGGAGTCTCAGGCTGCCCCGGGCGCGGACCGCGAATCCGGCGACCAGGATCGCGGCGGCGACCCCGGCGGCGATTCCGATCTCGACCTCGGCGAGGATCCCGGTGACGAACAGCAGGCAGGCCACGAGCGCGGTGCGGTAGAGCACGGGGTCGGACGGCACGTGCGGCGGCGGTGGTACGAACGGGTCGGCGCCGGCCCGCGCCGGCCGCCAGTACCACCACCAGAGCAGCAGCATGGTGATCGCGATGGCGACCAGTTGCGGCCACCACATCCGGGCCGCCCACGGCAGTGGGGCCAGCCCGATCCGGTCGCTGGCCAGGATGTTGGTCAGGTTGGACACGGGTAGCAGCAGGCTCGCCGTGTTGGCCAGCCAGACCGTGGTCATCGCCAGCGGGACCGGCGGCACACCGAGCTTGCGGGCCAGAGCGATCATCACCGGGGTGAGCAGGACAGCGGTGGTGTCCAGGTTGAGCGCGATCGTGGTCACCGAGGCGAACCCGACGCAGAGCCAGAACAGCGCGCGGAAGTCGCCTCGCGCGGTGATCGCCATCCGGGCGGCGAGCGCGTCGAAGACCCCGGCCACCGCGGTCAGCTCGGCCAGCACCACCACGGCGCCGAGGAAGATCAGGATCGGCAGGATCCGGCGTACGGTGGCCTCGGCGTCCGCGCGGGGGAGGAGGCCGGTCAGGACGCAGAGGACGCCGCCTGCGAACAGGCCGATCGCGATCCAGTCCAGTACGTGCAGCCGACCCCAGGAGGATCGGTCCGGGGCGGCCGACGGCAACTCGCCGGTGGTGTCCACAAGGCACGATCCTCGCACACCGTCGCCCGCCGGGTTGCGACCGACTCGACCGCGCATGGTGGCGACGGGTTGACCCTGAGTGGTCATAATGGCGGGGTGGCTGTAGGCGCGCAACCGACCCGGTCCGACCGCCCCATCGACTTCTTCGTCAGCTACTCGCCCGCCGACGAGCGCTGGGCGACGTGGTTGGCGTGGGAGTTCGAGGCCGCCGGCTACCGCACGATGCTCCAGGCGTGGGACTTCGTGGCCGGCACCAACTTCATCGACTTCATGGACCGGGGGGTCCGGGAGGCTGCGGTCGTGGTGGCCGTCCTGTCCGAACGCTACCTGCACTCCACGTACGGCAAGCTCGAGTGGCAGGCGGCGCTGCGCGCCGATCCGGACGGCACCGGCAACAAACTGGTCACCGTCCGGGTGGAGGACTGCCCGATCGACGGCCTGCTCGCCACCATCACGTACGTCGACCTGGTCGGGGTCACCGACCCGGTGCAGGCGCGTTCCCGGGTGCTGGACCGGATCCGGGAGGCGCTCGACGGCCGCGCGAAGCCCGTCCGGCAACCCGCCTTCCCGCACCATCCGGCCGACCCGGCCGGGGTGCTCTCCGCGCCCGTGGCCGGCCCGCCCGCGCCCCGCCGGGCCCGCCGTACGCCGATCAACCCGCCACCGTTCCCCACCGCCCCGGCGACGGTGCCGACCGCGCGGACGGCGCTGACCGTGCTCCAGGTGACCGGCCCGCGGTTCGGTCGGGGCATGATCGAGCCGGGCGCCCCGGTCACCCCGGGGGAGCTCCAGGAACACCTGATGGGTGATCTGACCCTGCTGATGAACGACGAGGTCCCCCGACCCGACCTGTTGGTGGTGGCGGGCAACCTGACCGAGTCCGGCAGTCCCCGCGAGTTCTCCGACGCGCTGAGTTTCCTCACCGGGCTGCGGGTGCTGCTCGGGTTGGAGCCGCACCGCCTGGTCGTGGTGCCCGGCCCGCGCGACGTGACCATGGCCGCGAGCCGCGCGTACTTCGCCACCTGCGAGGCGGACGACGTCGACCCGCAGCCGCCGTACTGGCCGAAGTGGCGGCACTACGCGCGGCTCTTCGACGACCTCTACCAGGGTCTGGAGGACCGGCTCTTCGACAGCGAGCAACCGTGGACGCTGTTCCCGGTGCCGGACCTGCGGGTGGTGGTGGCCGGGTTGAACTCCACCGTCGCCGTCACCCACCGCGAGGAGGACCGCTACGGCTTCCTCGGCGAGGCCCAGTCCACCTGGTTCGCCCAGCGGCTGCGTCACTACCAGCAGTCCGGCTGGCTGCGGCTGGGCGCGATGGCGCACGTTCCCGGCCCGCGCACCCCGTACGCCGACGAGGTCGCGGTCCCGGACGGGGTGACGCTGCGCGACCGGGGATCGTTCAACCGCCTGCTCGGGCCGATGCTCAACCTCCTGCTCTCCGACGCCGTGCCGACCGGTGCCCAGGTCGACCCGGTGGTGCCGCTGGCCACCGCGACCCGCGACGGCCGGGCGCAGGTGCTCCGGCTCGCCGCCGACGGGATGACCCGCTGGGTGCTCGGCCGCGACGACCGGCGCGAGGTGGGCGAGTCGACGGCCGTGCGCTGGCCCCGGGCGGAGGCGACGTTCGGTGCTGTCGGGCCGGCCCAGATTCCGGACCCGCGGCAGCCCCCCTCCGCCGAGAGAGCCGTCGGGGACGCGCCGGCCAGCACGCCGGCCGTGCTCCCGGTGGCGCCGCTGGACCGGCTGCTCGACCGGCTGGCCGAGGTCTGCGAGGCGCGCCACGACCGGGTGCTGGTGCGTCGGGTGACGGTCGAGCCGCCGCACCTGTTCGTCACCTACCGCGCCGACGGGGTGGTCCGGCAGCAGCGGGTCGGGGCGTACGTCGGCACCCCGACCGCCACGGACCTCGACCACTTCGCCCGGCGGGTGCACGCCACCGACCCGGACATCGCGTCCGAGTTGGTCTACGACGGCGACCGGGTCCCGCGCGGACTGGCCGAGGAGGCACAGCGGCGCGGCGTACGGGTGCTGCACCTGACCGAGTTCCAGGGGCTGCTCGATCTGCGTGAGTACGTCGCCGCGCAGACCGCCCGGTTGCAGGCCGACCGGCTCTACCCGCCCGGCCAGTACGTGCCGCAGCGCTACCGCCACCTGGTCGGCGCCGACCAGCAGGTCCGCGAGGACGTGGTGGACCAGCTGCTCGAGTTCGCCGCCGCGCCGGACGGCCGGTTCGTGCTGGTGCTCGGCGACTTCGGCCGGGGCAAGACGTTCGCGTTGCGCGAGGTGGCCCGCCGGTTGCCGACGGCCGCCCCCGACCTGATCCCGATCCTGGTGGAGTTGCGTGCGCTGGACAAGGCGCACTCGGTCGACGGGCTGGTCGCGGCGCACCTGGCCAACCACGGCGAGCAGGTGATCGACCTGAAGGCGTTCCGCTACATGCTCCGGCAGGGGCGGATCGTCCTGCTCTTCGACGGCTTCGACGAGTTGGTGGCCCGGGTCACCTACGACCGGGCGGCGGACCACCTGGAGACGCTGCTCCAGGCGGCCGAGGGGAACGCCAAGATCATCGTTAGTAGTCGCACCCAGCACTTCAAGACCAACTCGCAGGTGCTCACCGCCCTCGGTGAGCGGGTGGGCATGCTGCCGCACCGGCGGGTACTGGCCGTCGAGGACTTCACCCCCGCGCAGATCGAGACCTTCCTGCGGCACCGCTACGGCGGGGACGAGCGGGCGGCCCGGGAGCGGATGGACCTGCTCGGCGGGGTACGGGACCTGCTCGGCCTCTCTCGTAACCCGCGCATGCTCGGCTTCATCGCCAACCTCGACGAGGGACGGCTGACCGCCGTGGCCGGTGCGGGCGGCACGTTCAGCGCCGCCGCGCTCTACCGGGAGATCCTGGAAGCCTGGCTGGACTTCGAGGAGCGGCGCACCCAGGGCGTGCCGGGTGTGCCGGTCAGCCTGCGCCGTCCCGAGCTGTGGCGCGCGGTGAGCCGGTTGGCCTTCCAGCTCTGGGAGAGCGGGGAGTCGTACCTGCGCCTGGCCGAGCTGGCCGAGGCCGCCGGGCAGTTGTCCGGGCTGGCAGAGTCCCAGCTCTCCGGATCGCAGGCGACGCACGCGGTGGGTGCGGGCAGTCTGCTGGTCCGCACCGACGACGGCCTGTTCGGCTTCATCCACACCTCCGTGATGGAGTGGCTGGTCGCCGCGGGGACCGCCGCCCAGCTCAATGAGGGCGAGGAGCCGTCGGCCCTGGCGGCGCGCCCGCTGTCGACGCTGGCCGTGGAGTTCCTCGGCGACCTCGCCGACCCGGCCCGCTGCACCGCCTGGACGTCCCGGGTGCTGGGCGACGAGGCAGCCGGCGAGACGGTTCGGGCCAACGCGTTGCGGCTCAGCGCCCGGCTGCGGCTGCCCGACCGGGCCGACCTCCGTGGCGCGGTGCTGCGCGGTGAGGACCTGTCCCACCGGGAGTTGGCCGAGGCGGACCTGACCGGCGCGGACCTGACCGACACCCGCCTGGTCGCCACCAACCTGACCGGGGCCCGGCTGACCCACGCCCGGTTGCGCGGCGCCCGCCTGGACCAGGCTCGCCTCACCGGGGCCGACCTGAGCGGGGCCGATCTGGCCGGAGCCCGACTGTTCCGGGCCGACCTGCGTGACGTGCGGGTGGCCGGCAGCAGTTGGCACCGGGCCGCGCTGATCGACGTGAGTGCCCACCCGGCGCTGCTGCGCGCGCCGGAGCTGCGCGGCGCCGTGGTCGCCCCGGGCCGTCCGGTGACACCGGGCCTGGCCCCGTCCGCCGTGGGCGTCTCGTACGGCTTCGAGGTGGGCCGGCTGCCGTTGCCGGCGGCGTACAGCCCGGACGGCACGGTGCTCGCCGTGGGCAGCGACGACGGAGGGGTGCTGATCTGCGACACCACCACCGGCCTTCCGGTGCGGACCCTGCAGGGCCACCGGGGCCGGGTGTACGCGGTCCGATTCGACGCCGCCTCGCACCACCTGGTCACCGGCTCGGCCGACCTCAGCGTACGACTGTGGGACGCGGACCACGGCGACGTGCGGCACGTGATCGAGGACGTCTTCGCCGGCTGGGTGTGGCCGCTGCTCACCGACGGCGCCCGGGGCCGGCTGGTGGTGGGCGACGCGGCCGGTGTGGTCCGGCTCTACGACACCCGGACCGCCCGGCTGCTCCAGGAATGGCCCGGGCACGCCGCGCCCGTCTGGGGCACCTCGTTCAGCCCGGACGGGCGGCGGGTCGTGGTCGTGGACAGTTCCGGCGCGGTCCGTGGCTGGGACATCGCGTCGGGCGACCTCGCCTTCGAGGTGCGGGAGCCGGAGGTGGTCTACCGGGTGGTGCACACCCCGGACGGTCGGTCGCTGGTCGCCGTCGGACAGCACGGCCGGGTGTGGATCCGCCGGGCCGCCGACGGGGAGCTGCTGCGCCAGCCGCGCGGCCACGAGGCCGACGTCTACGCCCTCGACGTGCACCCCGACGGCGGGCTGATGGCAACCGGCGACACGCATGGCGCGCTGCGGCTGTGGGAGGTGGAGACCGGCCGCCCGGTCCGGGTGCTGGACCGGCAGCGTGGCGCCATCTACAGCGTCCGGTTCAACGCCGACGGCACCATGCTCGCCACGGCCGCCAGCGACGGCGCGATCCAGCTCTGGACCACCGCCGAGGGCCAGCTCCGGCACGAGCTGAGCCGGCACCGTGGCTCGGTCTGGCCGGTGGTGTGGCGGCCGGACCAGGCCCAGGTGGCGACCAGCAGCAACGACGGCACCACCCGCCTCTGGGACACGCGGACGGGGCAGCTTCAGCACACCCTGCGTGGGCACGGGCGGCGGGTCACCTCGCTGTCCTTCCGCGACGACGGCGAGGTGCTGGCCGCCTGCGGCAACGACGGTGTGGTGCGGCTGTGGGAGCCACGCACCGGGCGGCTGGTCCGGCAGTTCGCCAGCCCGGCCGACCGGCTGCTCTCCGCCGTGTTCTGTCCGGGTGAGCCGCTGGTCGCCGCACCGAGCGGGGACGGCGGCGTGCACCTGTGGAACACCGACACCGGAATCGACGAACGCGAGCTGAACGTGGACACCGACCATGTCTGGGCGGCCGCGTTCAGCCCGGACGGCGATGCGCTGGCCACCGCCAACGACGATGACACGGTCCGACTGTGGTACCGACGTACCGGCCGGCACTTCGCCACCCTCGCCCCGCACCGGGGCCGGGTCCGGGCGGTGGCGTTCAGCCCGGACGGCGAGACCATCGCCACCGGCTGCGACGACCACCTCGTCCGGCTCTGGGACGCGGCCACCGCGACCTGTCGCCACACGTTGGAGCTGCACACCGACCGTGTGTACGCGGTGTGCTTCAACAGCGAGGGGACGCTGCTCGCCAGCGCCAGCAACGACGGCACCGCCGTGGTGTGGGACGCGCTGACCGGCGAACGGCGCGTGGTGCTCACCGAGCACACCGGCCGGCTCTGGTCCTGTGCGTTCAGCCCGAACGGCGCGCTGCTCGCCACCGCCGGGGACGACCTGATCATCCGGCTGTGGGATCCGGGCACCGGTCGGCTGCACGGCACCCTGGCCGCGCACACCCGGCGGGTCTGGTCGGTGGCGTTCAGCCCGGACAGCAGCATGCTGGCCAGCGCCGGTGACGACGGCACCGTCCGGCTCTGGGACGTCGTGGACCCGGAGCACGCTCAGCTGCGCGCCACCCTGATCGGCCTGCCGGACGGCTGGGCTGCGGTCAGCCCGGACGGGCGCTACAAGCTGGACGGTGATCCGGGCGGTCAGTTCTGGCACGTCATCGGCACCTGCCGGTTCGAGGTGGGCGAGCTGGACCCCTACCTGACGCAGGTGCGTCGACTCCCGGTGGACGCCCCGTTCTGACCGGTCGGCCCCGTCGATGTGCCCGCTCGGGTCGTCGTCGGCCGGCCGGTGCGGCGTCGACGTCATCCACCAAGCCCCGCCCGACCGGCTGCTGCCGTCGTGTCGATCGAGCGGGGCTCGGCGGATGCGATGACGGTCAGCGCGGCATGAGGTGGCGGGTGAAGAACCGGACCGCGCTGTCCAGCTCATGCTCCGGGAGCCGGTCGCCGTGGCGGCCCGGGTTGGCGTGCAAGGTCTTCTCGGCCGAGCCGAACGCGTCGAACAGAGCCAGGCTCTGCTCGCGGGGCACCCGCTCGTCGTCCCACTGGACCAGGAACTCGATCGGCACGGTGATCTGTGCGGCGGCTACGGCGGAAGCCGGGGCCGCGGCGCCGCCCAGGCCCAGCACCGCCGCGCGGACCCGGGGCTCAGCGGCCACGAACGGCACGCCGAGCCCGCATCCCAGCGACACTCCCCAGTAGCCGACGGCTTCCGACCCGAGGTGGTCCAGGACGGCCCGCCACTCCGGTACGGTCTGCTCGGCGACGAGGGCCTGGAACTCGGCGAGCAGCGGGGCCAGCTCGTCGCCGGAGTCGACGCGGGCTTGGATCTCGGTGGCGATGTCCTGGTAACGGTCGTCGGTCGGCCGGTCGCCGTGGTTCGGAACGTCCACGCAGACGGCCGTGAATCCGCTGGTCACGAAGCGGTGGGCGCGGTGCAGGATGCCGGGGGCGGTCTTGTGCTGGCCGCCGCCGTGGCCGAGGAGGATCAGCGGGCGAGGGGCGGTGGTGTCGTCGTCCTGGGTCCACCTGACAGCGGGGACGCCACCGACGGTGAAGAACTCTTCGTGGATGTGCATCGGGAACGCGGGCCTTTCGGGTGCCTTTGCGGGCGCTCCCTAGACCATGCGGGGCAGGGAGTCCCGACCTGTCACAGCGTTGATCGGACTCACCTCCTCGGTCGGCAACCATGCACGGCAGGGTCGACCGTACACGAGCTGTCGCCGAGCCGGAGTGGAGTGCTCCCCTGAAGCGGCATCACCCCCGGTCATCGCCCGATGCGGCACCGGCGACGGGCACGCCCGGGGAGTGTCACCGCCGGGCGGACCAGTAGGATTCTCTGCTTATGACCTCTGTTGAATCTGAAGCGCCGACGCGGGCGCCTGTTTCTCGCGTGCAGCTTGTCATCGGCATCGTCCGGCGAGGCGACGAGATCCTGCTGGTGCGGGAGAGCCTCGGCGCGAATGGCGAGATGCTCTGGTCGCTCCCCGGCGGCGGCGTCCAGGACGGCGAGGTCTTCCACGAGGCGCTGCGGCGGGAGATGCAGGAGGAGACCGGCCTGGTGGTCGGCGACCCGGTCGCCACCGCGTTCGTGATGCACATCGACTCCGAGCGGTACCCGTCGGCACTCGCGATCGCGTTCGAGATCAACGACTGGGAGGGCGAGACCCTGCCGGAGGACGACGAGATCGCCGAGGCGGCGTTCTTCCCGCTGCCGGAGGCCCTCAAGCTGATCGGGCAGCTCGAGAGCGACAACCAGCGGGAGCCGATCCTCGGTTACCTGACCGGTGAGGTGCCGGCCGGCACCACCTGGATCTGGCGCAACCGGGACGACCGGGAGGTCCTGCTCGGGCGCTGGTGACCCTCAGTGCGCGCAATCCTCCACGACGTCGGGCCGGTCACGCCGGACGAGCGTCTCCGGGTGGAAGGCGGCCAGGAAGTCTCCGATCGGGCCCGACAGCCGCATCGTCGCGCGTGCAGCGGCGTCGGCGTGGCTGTCGGCCACCGCGACCCCGACCGCCGCAGAGGCCAGCAGGCACCGGTCGTTGCGCCCGTCGCCGAACGCGATGACCCGCTTCAGGTCGGCCTCACCGGCCTGCTCGGCCAGCAACGCCGTCACCGCGGCGGTCTTGCAGGTCCCCGCAGGCCGCAGCAGCTTCGCCGCGGTGCCGGCGAACGGGATCGCCTCGACCGCCCCGCCCAACAGCCCCTCGGGCAGCGGCACACGATCCAGCACCAGCACCGAGCCGACCTGCGCCCTCCCGCCGAGCTGCGGGTCGACCTCGATGGACGATCGGGGCAGCCGGTGTGCCATCGCGAACCACGTGGACGCCCGCCGGGACGTCGCGACATAGCGGTGATCCAGCTCCGCGACCAGCTCGGTGAAACCCGCGGCGAGCAGCGCTGGCACCACCTCGCGGGGCAGCGCGCGGCGATATGCCGCCCGGGCGGTGGCGCGGTCGTACTCGACGTTGCCGTTGTCGAGCAGCAGGCGCGGCCCGAACAGTTCGAGGAGGTGCTCGGGTAGACCGAGCGCCTCGAACAGCACCGTCGATCGTCCCGTCACCAGCAGGAGTGCCAGACCGCGGTCGCGCAGCCGGGCGAGCCCTTCGATCGTGCCGGGCAACGGCACACCGCGCTCGTCGACCAGCGTGCCGTCCAGGTCGAACGCGGCGAAGGCGAGGTCAGGCACGCAGCGTTCCGAGCGCCTCGCGGATGGAGCTGGACAGATTCACCAGCGTGTTGCGGGTGCCGAGCTCGGCGACCAGGATCGGCAACCGCATGAGTGCCTCGAACGTCCGCCCCGCCAGGGTGCCGATCTCGTCGCGGTCGCGGGTGCGGGCATGCAGCCAGTCCTCGACGAACACGTCGTCGTCCGGAGTCATCAGCTGCTCGGTGAGCACTTCGCGCGCCTGGTCCGGATCGACCCGACGCACGCTGAGCACTGCGGAGTCCTTCGTCACGCGGGGCAGCACGATGGCGGTCAGCCGCACGGAGGGGACCAGGGGGGTGCCGGTGCGCGCACGCCACTCGACGGGCAGCAGGTTCAGCTTGGAGTCTCCGCAGAAGCTCTGCCAGTCGCTGGTGACGAAGTCCGGCTGCCGGCGGGCCAGCTGCCAGCTGGTCGCGTCCTTCAGGCCCAGCGCGTGCATGGTGCCGCCGTTGATGCGGATCGGCACCGGCATGCCGCAGGCCGTCACCTGCTCCCCGTCCGCGCGGACCATGACCCGGTCGTTGGCGACGAAGGCGCAGCCGGAGGCAGCGGCCAGGGCCAGGGCGGTGGTGGACTTGCCGGCACCGGAGCGGCCGATCACCACCACGTTGCCCTCGGGGGTGGCCGCGCAGGACGCGTGCAGCCCGGCCCAGCCGTCGCTCTCGCCCCGCCGGTAGCCGAACTCGCGCAGGTGCCGGGCCAGCGCCAGGTGGGCGTAGGGGCGCGCGGTCGTGACGAACACCAGGCCCCGCGGGGACTGCACGACGAGGTTGGTGCCGTCGATCTCGTCGGGCTCCGAGACCACGGCGCAGGTCCCGTCGGCCAGCTCGTAGCGGATCCCGGGTGCGGCCACGTGCAGATGTACGGCTTGGCGCCGGACCGCCTGCGCCGCGTAGTGCTCGACCAGCCGGGCGAAACACGCGTCGGAGACGGCGAGGTTCACGGCGGTCAGCGCACAGGGCGAGAAGTCGTCGGGCAGGTGCTCCCAGATGTCGTTCGCCGGGGTGAACAGGTCGTGCAGGTACGTGATGGCTCGCGGGTCGGCGCTGCTCACCGCGATCCGGGTCTGGCCCAGCCGGACGGTCCCGGCGCGTACGCCGAGCCGTGCCGCCAGCGCGTGCGGATCGGCCAGCTCGGCCGGATCGGTGTCGAGGAGGGTTGCTTCGCTCTGGATCATCGGGTCCCCGTCGGTCGCAGGACGGCCCGCCAGACTGAGCGCTGGCCGGGGTCGGCATCGTGGAGGTATTCGAACGGGCCGTCGACGAACTGGAATCCGGCGCCACGGCAGAGCGCGGCGATCCGCTCCGGCGGCAGCAGCGTCATCACCTGTCCGTTGGGGAGCCGGTGCCGGTCGTCGGCGAGCGGGGTGAGCCGGTGGTCCAGATGCGCCGCGCTGAACAGGTTCAGCGACACCACGCCGGCGGTGGCGACGACCCGACCCAGCTCGCCGATGGCCGCGGAGACCTGTTCCGGCCGGGGCAGGTTGTGCAGGACCCCGTGACACACCACGACCGCGGCCCGCGCGTTGGCCACCGGCAGCGCAGCGACGTCCGCCTGGCAGAAGGCGGCGCCGGGGGCGACGCCCTGTGCGCGCAGCACCATCTCGGCGTGCAGGTCGAGTCCGACGACCCGGTAGCCTCGTTCGGCCAGCAGCGGCAGGTTCCGCCCACCACCGCAGCCGACGTCGAGCGCCACCGCGCCGGGGCCGCCCTGCGGCACGATGTCGGCCAGGTATCCCGGCGGCGAGGCCGTGGCGAACGCCGTCACCACGTCCGGCCGGTTCCAGTAGTCACCCGTCGCGCGCATGGCGCTTCACCGTGCACTCGTCGATCAGGTAGCCCTGGTCCCACGGCATCGCGCGGAACGTGGTGAGGCCCGCGGCTTCGAAGCCGGCCGCGACGGCGTCGGGCTGCTCGGTGAGAGCGAAGAAGAGCGGCCCGACGGAGGACAGGCTGAGCACGGCGGCCTGTTCCGACTCGAACAGCTGCCGCACCTGCTCCGCGTACTGCAGCAGGCGGGGGTGCGAGAAGGCGCAGTTGCGGATGCTGCCCATCTCGAACCGGTAGTCGAAGACGAGCTGCCCGAGGGTGCGCGGAGTGCCGGTGACCAGGTCGGGCCAGCACTCGTGCAGCAACCGGTAGGCGATCTGCGGCGCGTAGCGGCGGCCGGTCTCCAGGAACCCGTCGAAGTTCTCCGCCTCGGCGCGAAGGCTCTCCGAGGCGTCCCAGCTGCGCAGGTCCGGTGGTACGGCGAGCACGATCGTGTGCCCGGCCGGCGCGGGGGCGGCCAGCAGCGCGACGGCGTTTCCGGAGACCACCTGGATCGCGCCGGGTACCAGACCGGCGGCGGCCGAGCCGCCGATGCACTGGACCGGCATGATCTCGTCGTCGTTGCCGTCGATCTCCTCGCCGTGGTTGTCGACCAGCAGCCGCATCAGCGTCCGGTGGTCCAGCGGCCGACCGCACAGTTCGTTGATCGCCGCGGCCACGGCCGAGAGGACGGCGCTGCTGCTGCCGAGACCGACGTGCGGAGGCAGCGGGTGCGAGCGGATCGTGATCCGCATTCCGCCGGTGAGGCCCAGGACCTGGCGCATCAGCAGCGCGGCGTGGCGCCCCAGGACCGGCCGGGCACTGTCGGCGGCGATCTCGACGCCGTCGCCGGACGCCGTGGCCTGGACCTCGACGCTCGTGAAGAGGTCGGTGACGAAGACCAGCTCACCGGCGGGGTAGGAGCCGGCGCCGGGCAGCACCTTGCTCGGGTCCAGTGCCATCGCGTTGAGCCGGTTCGGGTAGCGCAGGCGCACCCGGCCCTCGATTCCGGCGGCGGGTGGCACGGACGGGACTGCGCCGCGCACCGAACCCACCCGTACGGGGGCGAAGCCCGCCACACTACCGGTCGCGGTCATCGGCGCTTCCTCTCCGCTCTCGGGGCAACGGCAGCGTCACCGCGGCCTTGGAGGTGGTGATCTCGATGAGGTGGTCGAGGGCCTCGACGGTGTAGCCGCCGCTGCCCAGCGAGCCTTCGGCCCGGATCGCCATGTTGGCCCGGGCCACCTGGCGGTGGGGGTAGCGGAAGCGCAGGATGCGCTTGAGCAGCGCGGCATACTCCGCGCGCACCCGGGGCGACTCGAGCAGGCAGCGCAGCAGCGGCGAGTTGCCGCTGCGGTACGCCAGGAGCGTGTCGTCGCACACCGCCCGGTGGGTGGGCGGCAGGTAGAGCACGTTCTCCACGAGATAGTCGTCGTGCCACGCGCCGAGCTGCCCCGGTTCGCTCGGCGCGAGCAGAAGCACGTCGAGGACGAGCAGTGGCATCTGGGCGCCGCCGGGACCCATGTAGGCCTTCCCGCCGATGTCCATCGTCGGGAAGTAGGGCCGGAGCCGGTGCGAGAAGTAGTCGGGGGTGATCGTCCGCTGGACCGTACGCAGGTTCTTGCGCAGGACCTCGACCCCGTCGTGCACCTGGCCGAGTGCGGCGAGGAGCACGTCCTCGTCGAGGTCGGCGCGGTCGCGGCAGGCGGCCAGGTCGTCGACGGCCAGGTTCAGCGCCTGGGTCGCGGCGACGACCGAGTCGATGAACACGTGCTCTTCGTCGCTGAGCAGGAAGCCGCGGCGGCGGGGGCCGACCGGGTTGCGCGTGGTGTAGCTGTACACGGTGTCGCGGGGGACCTCGTCGGCGACGGCGGCCAGGCGTAGGAGTGTCGGCTCGATGCCGTGCAGGTCGGCGTCGGGATCGTGCCGGACGAGTGAGGCGGCGAGGAAGCCCAGGTCTCGCAGGGCGGCTCGGGCCGTGTGGACGTCAGCCGTATCGAAGTCGGCAATGAGGTCGGCCAGCGCGTCGACCATCCACGCCGTGTCGGCGCGCTCGTTGGCGGCGGGCAGTTCGGCGAGGACGTCGTCGGCGCGCAGCGGGTCCATCGCGGCCACGGCGAGGTCGTCGGCGTTCTGGTCGGCGCCGATGAAGGAAGTGGTCATGCCGCGACCCCGACCGCGGTGGCCAGGACCGTCTCGGTTCCGCCGTCCGTGCTCCGTACCGCCGCGTGCGCCCGGATCAGGTCGGCGCCGTGATCGGCGACGGCGACGACGTCGTCGACACGCAGCCGTTCCGGTTCGGAGACGTCGAAGACGGGCAGGAGGCGGGCCATTCGCTGGCCCACACCGGTGTCGACCGTCATCCGGGTCCGCCGTCCGGCAGGCAACGACGCGGTGGTCACGACAAGCTCGCCGGCGTTCCCGGACACGTCGGGTACACAGCGGCCGACCAGGCCCGACCGGGCGACCAGCGCGTCCGCCGCCGACGCGGCGACCAGGTCGGACAACCGCCAGGCGTCCGCCGATCGGGCGCCCACCACGACCGTGCACTCGATGTCGAAGAAGCGGTTCGGGAACCGCTGGTACTCCTGCCGTAGCAGGTGTGTCCGCCGGGGCAGCAGCGGATCGCCGCTGACCCGGAGCATGTCCAACCGGGCCGGGCGGTCGTCGTCGGCGAGTTCGACGGTGCACTCGAACGACGTGTCGATGGAGAACGAGTACTCGTCGCTGTGGGCGCGCCGCCGGAAGCCACGCGCGCTCTTTCCGAGCTTCACCACGACGCGGTCCCGGAAACACTGGATCTCGTCGGTGAACTCGCCCTCGCCGAACTTGTACTCCAGCGACCGGAACTCGCCCGTGCTCTCCAGGTTCATCAGCACCCGCTCGCCCGGGTCACCGGTGCCGACGCAGAAGTGCACGCCCCCGACCAGGGACAGCTTCTGCTGCGACCGGTCGAGCACTTCGACGTAGTAGTCGGCGGTCCGCACGCCGAACAGCTCGTTGCCGAACGGGTCGGCGAGATCCGGGGCGTACACGTGCGCCTGGCGACCCGTCGCGGTCTCGCCCCATTCCCGCACCTGGAGGGGTTCGCCGGTGGTGGAGCGGTGCAGGAAGGTGTGGAAGGAGTACCCGGGCTCGTCCGGATCGCGGCGGCCCGGCGGATGCACGATGTAGTGCCGGAAGCAGTCGGTGTCGGCGGCGATGTCACGCAACTGCTCCGGCACACCGGCGTCGGCCTTCCCGCGCCCGGGCCTGGCACGTGCGGCCCTGGCCTGCGCGACCGCCTCGGACAAGCCGGTGGCGAAACGGGCGATCTGCTCGTCGGTGAGGCTGTGTCCCGCGTAGAAGTGGTGGTAGCTGCGGCGTCCGCCCTGTGGCGCCGGCGCGCTGACCGCGAGGAGCCGGTAGCGCTCGGTGAATTCCTTCGGCAGCAGCCCGTCCGGTGTGGAGAAGCCGGCCACGACGACAGGTGAGGCGGGTGCCGGCCGGATCTCCGCCTCCGGGTCGGCGGCCCGGATCGCGTCGGCGATCAGGTCCCGGCGACGCAGGCACTCCTGGATCGCCGCGGTGAAACCGGCGTGGCCGAGGCCGAAGACGGTGGCCCACAGGGCGGCGGCCGCGGCGCCGGGGCGGGACCCGGTCAGGGTCGAGTCGACGATCCCGGTGACCGGGCTCGCCTCGGTGACGTGCCCCAGCAGGCCCTTGCGTACGAGCAGCACCCCGCACGAGTACGGCAGCAGCCCCGACTTGTGCGGGTCCAGGGCCATCGCGTGCACGCCGACGTTGCGGAAGTCGAAGGCCAGCGCGGGATCGCTGAACGGGAAGATGAAGCCGCCGTGGGCCGCGTCGACGTAGCAGAAGAACCGCACCTGGTCGGCGAGCTGCACCGCGCGGCGCCGCAGCAGCGCGGCCAGCTGATCGACCGGGTCGCACAGGCCGCTGTTGTAGTAGCCGGCCGTCAGCGCCACGATGATGCCGGTCGCGCCGGCGGCGACCGCCGCCTCGACGGCCTGCGCCAGCTGCTCCGGCTCGATGACCCAGCTCGGGCCGGGTGCGATCGTGCGCAGGTCGAGGCCGAGGACCTCGGCGGCCTTCGTGACGGAGTGGTGGGCGAACTCGCTGGTGATGAGGGTGACCCGCGACGCCGCGTCGGCCCGGACGGCATTGCGCCCGATGCGCAGTCCCTGGAGCACCGCCTCGGTCGCGCCCGAGGTGATGTGGCCGTCGGCCGAGTCGGCGTGCAGCAGGCCGGCGAGGCCCAGCAGAGCTTCTCGTTCGAGCCGCCGGGTGCCGGCGCGCCCGGCGCCGAAGGGGGTGTGTACTCCGACGTTGTTGCTGTTGAGCGCCAGGAACCGGGTCCAGGCGGAGAGGGCCACCTCGTGCGGGGCCGACATGGCGAAGCCGAGCCGGGTCACCGTGGGATCGTCCCAACCGGTCGTCTCCGCGTACGCGCGGTCGAGGCCGGCGGTCAGCTCGCTCGGGCTCAGCCCGGCGGCCGGGAACGTGTCGCTGACCGTCCAGCCGTTCTCCAGGTCACCCACCGGTACCGTCCTTGCCGTGCCGGGCGGCCGGCGTTCGGCCGAGCCGGACCTGCAGTCGCTGGGGTGTCAGCGGGTGCCGCGGCTGTTCTCCCGCCAGCACGCGCAGGATGTCGTCGGCGACGATGTCGGCGACCGCGATGTTGGCGTCCCTGGTTCGTCCCGCGATGTGCGGCAGGTGGACCACGTTGTGCCTGCCGATCAGGGGATCGCCCTCCGGCAGCGGTTCGACGTCGTACACGTCCGCGGCCCAGGCCAGTTCGTCGGCGAGCACCCGCTCCCGCAGCGCCGCGGCATCGATCGCGGCCGCCCGGGTGATGGTCACGACGAGCGCGCCCCGCCGCAGGGCGAAGACGTGGTCGCGGTCGACCACGCCGGTGACGCTGGGGGTGTCCGGTGCCGCGACGACGAGGATCTCGGAGTCCCGCACCAGCCGGCCGAGGTCCACCGACTCCGCCGAGACCTCGGCGAAGCGCTCCGGGGAGCGGTACGGGTCGTACGCCAGCACGGTCGCGCCGAGCATGGCGCACCAGCTGGCGATGCGCCCGCCGATCTCGCCGACCCCGATGATGCCGACGGTCTTGCCCGCCACGGTGCCGTTGGCGAAGCGCGGATCGTCGCAGAACTGCACGTACGGGTAGTCCCAGGGGCGGAAGCCGGTGATGACCTCGTGGTGCCACTGCGGGATGCGACGCAGCCCGCACAGGATCAGGCTCAGTCCGCACTCGGCGACCGACTGGCCCCAGCCGGGAGTTCCCTCGACGAACGGGATGCCCGCGTCCCACAACGCGTCCATGGCCTCGATCCCGCAGGTGTCGGTTTCGCTGGCCACCACCTTCAGCCGGGTCGCGGCGGCGATCATGTCGTGGGTGAGGTCGCCGCCGAACAGGGCGACGGCGTCGATGTCGGCCCAGTCGGCGGCGGCCAGATCGCTTTCGCGTACGTCGAGGTAGCGGATGTCGCAGGTCGGGGACAGGCGTTCTTCCAGCCGCTCGCGCAGGAACGCCCAGAATTCCGAGAGCAGACCGTCGTCGGTCAGCAGCACGACGGGTCGGCGGGAGGTGAGGTCGTTCATGCCCTGGCTCAAGATTCCTCGCTGTCACGTGTGCCGCGATGGCCCTGCTCGATGGTCCGGAACCACAGGCTGCTGCCGGGGGCGACGATCGCGTCGACCGCCTGACGGGCCTGTGCGTCGACGGTGGTCTCCGTCGCCCTGAGCGCGAGCGTGAGTTGGTCGAGGGTCCGGGGACCGATGATGGTGCTGGTCACGTCGCTGCTGCCGGACAGCCACGAGTGGGCGAACTCGGGCAGCGACTGCTCGTGCTCGGCGGCGAGCTCCAGCAGCGCGGCCAGGGCCCGCTGGACCGGCTCCCAGACCGTGCCGCGCGGTGACCACCATTCGGTGAAGCGGGCGTCGGCGGGCGGTTCCCCGAGGAACCGTTCGCTGAGGTAACCCATCGCCAGCGGGCTGTAGGCGACGAAGCCGACGCCGTACTCGCGGCAGATGGGGAGGATGTCCCGCTCCACCTCGCGTTCGAGCAGGTTGTAGGGCGACTGCTCGGCGATCGGGCCGGGCGCGCCGAGCGAGCCGCGTGCCAGCACGGCCATCTCGACCAGACGCCAGGTCGGCACCACGCCGAGACCGGGCTGCTCGGCCATCTCCTCCGGGCTCGGCATCGTGGACGTGCCGATGTAGCGGATCTTCCCCTCCCGCACGAGGTCCGCCAGGGCGCCGAGGGTCTCCTCGACGGGCGTCCGTAGGTCGTGCCGGTGCAGGTGGAAGATGTCGATGTGGTCGACGCCCAGGCGGCGCAGGGACCGCTCGCACTCACGCTTGACGGCGTACGCGGAGTTGCCCCAGTCGTTGGGCCCCGGTCCGACCTCGTTGTAGCACTTGGTGGCGATCAGGACGTCGTCGCGGCGGTGACGGATGGCCTTGCCGAGGATCTGTTCGCTGCGGCCGTCCTGGTAGGCGTTGGCGGTGTCGACGAGGTTGACGCCGGCGTCGAGAGCCGTGTGGATGATCTCCTCTGCCGCGGCCTCGTCGGTCGGGCCGCCGAAGTTGAAGGTACCCAGAGTGACCGTGGATACACGCAAACCACTGCGGCCCAGTTGATGGAACTCCATCCACGCCCCCTGCTGTCTCCACCGAACCCAGCGGCCATTGTGCCGCTGACGGTTATAGTGATCAAGATCGGAGCGAGAGTCCACTAATCAGCTGAACGATCGCCGGGCAGCAGTTGAGCGCTGGTCAACCTCCTTGCCGGCCCGGGCCCCACGCCAGCGCCCCACCCAGCAGCGGAACGCGCCCCGTCGGCGGCGACGCCCTTGCCCGCGTCCGGCCGACAGGCAGGTGGAACGCTTCCTGGAGACCGTTAAGCTTTGCCGCCCGTCCAGGGGCGAGCTTCACGCAGAGTGATCTCGTGGCCACTGCGGACGGATGTCGAGTCAGCGCCGTGCAATGCCGGGGCACCGTCGAGAAGGAGGCCGAATGGCCGAGTTGTCAGCCGAATCGGAGTTGTTGCTCCTGCTCAGCAGGCAGCAGGTGACGGACACGCAGATGGCTCGTGTGCGCACGATCATCAGTCAGGACGAGCCGCGCCTGGACTGGGGGCATTTCGCCGTCCAGGCCGCCAGGCACCGCGTCGCCCCCCTCGTGGGCTGGCATCTCTGGCGCCTGTTGACCACCGAGAGGGTCGCGGGCATCGACTCTCCCGTCGTGCTGCTCCTGTACTCCGCCTACCGGGACACGCAACGTGCCAACGAGCTCATGCTGGCTGAGGTCCAGGCGATCAGCGACGCCGCGGCGGACCAGGGCATCACGGTGCTCATGCGCAAGGGCGGCCATCTGGCCTTCGCGGTCTACCAGGAGCCCGGGACGCGACCGATGGGTGACCTGGACGTCCTCGTCACCAGGGAGGAGGCGCCCACCCTGGTCAAGGCGCTCGAGGGACTCGGTTATGTGGAAGGCAACCCGACACGCGTCGACATCGTCCCGCTGAGCAAGCGGGAGCGGGCCTTCTGGCGTCTGTACGGCAGCGACCTGCCCAAGATGAACAAGTTCGGCGAGTTCCACCGGCCGATCGTCAGCATCGACATCAACGTCTCGCTGGCGCTGCCCGGCAAGGGTTACGACGTTCCGGTCGGTGCCGTCCTGGCGCACGCCGGCCGCCACCGGTACGGGGACGCCTCGTTCCTCGTGCCGTCCCCCGAGGACGCGGTCATCGACCTCGCCGCCCACATCTACAAGACCTCGACGACCCTCAGGTTCATGAACCGCGGCAAGCACCGGCAGCTGCTCAAGTACGTCGACATCGCCGAGGTCGTACGCCGTGCCGGCCCGGACCTCTCGTGGGACCTGTTGCTCGAGCGGGTGGACGAGTACGCGGTGGCCGGCCCCGTCTTCTACGGGCTCGCGCACCTGCGGATGCTCTTCCCGGACGCCGTCCCCGCGGACGCCCTGACCGCGCTGCGGCAACGGTGCCCGGAGCCGGAGCGCCTGCTCAACGAGTACGGCCAGTGGGACCTGCCGGAGCCGCGCGCCTGGCAGCAGGACTTCCTCACCCGGTTCTTCGACCCGGACGCCGACCGCGACCTGCCCGCCTCGAAGTCACTCGTGTGACGACAGGAGGCGCTTGGGCGATGCCGCCCGAGCGCCTCCTGCCTCGCGAGTGACGCGAGGACCGCTCTACCGTTCGGTCTTCCCGGACAGCACCGGCGTGCCCACGCGCCAGGAGCGGAGCATGCGCAGGAACATCAGCCACGGGCCGGTGGCGCTGACGAAGGGCGCGGCGACGAACGTCGCCACGAGCGTCAGCCGTGGACGTCTCCCGGTCAACCAGCTGACGGAGCGGTCCTGGCGGTCGATCCCGCCCAGTCGCGGCAGCAGCGCCAGCAGCAGGACGGCCGTGACGGGATACGCCACCAGGCCGGTGCCGACGGCGAGCACGGTCCACCAGCCACCCCCCAGCGCCGTGATCACCAGCCCGGCGGGGATGAGCAGCACCCCGGCGAACCAGATGCCGATGTCGAACAGCTCTTTCGCCACCAGCAACCATTTGCCCGGCAGGCTGACCGGCGACGGGTAGGGGCGTACGTGGTCCAGTTCCCGGGCGACCCCCAGGCTGCCGTAGCAGACATTGGCCCACCCGTTCATCATCGACCTGGTCTGGTAGTAGGGCTCGGTCAGGTTGAAGCTCGGCACCAACGCCTGCTCGACGCCGAGCAGCGAGGCGCGGTGCCCGACCGGCTCCTGCATCTCCGGGAACGGGCCGAGCTCGCGCCACGCGCCGAGATGGACGAACGTCCCCGAGCCGATCGCGTAGATCATCGGGCGGAACGGCGCGGCGAGCAGTCGCACCAGGCGCGGGCTGCGGCGCAACAGGTCGTTCTGGAGTATCCGCCCGACCTCGACGGCCAGGCCACGCCGCAGCCAGTACAGCACCTGTCCGCGCATCAGGGCGCCGTCGGCACCGGGGGCGAAGGGAGCCCGGAACCGCAGCGGCAGCTGCACCTGGTGCAGCAGCGCCGGAGGGCGGCGGCCCGCGGCGACCGCCCCACGTACCAGGTCTCCCACCGCCACGAAGGTCTCCCCGTGGGCCACCGCGTCGAAGTCGTAGACGGCCAGGTAGACGCTGTCCGGGTCGACGCCCGGCAACAGCTCGGGTAGCAGCTCCACCGCGTAGTTGAGCTGGGAACCCTTGCGCCCGTCGGTGTGGGGGAAGTGGACGTGGCACGAGCGGTGCGTACCGGGCCTGCCGTTCAACTCGGCGGTGATCTGCCGGCACAGCTCCTCGGTGGTGGGCGTCGCGTCGAAGGCGCGGCGCAGCACGCCGGGCCACTCGTCCGGCGACGTCCGCTCCAGCTCGTCGAGGGTCGCGGCGATCACCGACGGCGCGAGCACCTTCTCCAGTGCCCGCTCCCGGCCGCCACGCCTGGCCAGACCGTGTAGTTCGGTGACCACGGCGGGCAGGGCCGCCTCCTGGGCGGCACGTTCGGCCGTCTCGCGTTCGCTCGTGATGGCGACCGATATCAACGTCCCGGGATAGCGCGCGGTGGCGAACGATTCCAGCGTCTCGCGCACCAGCCGCTGCTCGCGCAGGGCCGGCAGCATGACCACGATGACGGGAAGGTCCGCGGGGGCCGTGGCCGGCGCCGCAGGGCGGTCGCGGACCGCCCGTGCCGCCACGATGATCCAAACGAGTACCCAGACCGCGTGCGCGGCGAACAGGATCGCCACGACGCGGCCCAGCACGGTGATCGTCTGCAAGATGGTGCCTACTCTTTGTCGTCGGTGGTCGGACCGGTGGACCCGAGCGGGCGCCGATCGCGGAAGTAGGGCACGATCCGGTTCTCGAACATCGCCAGCGCGGAACCGATCGCCATGTGCATGTCCAGGTACTGGTAGGTGCCGAGCCGTCCGCCGAAGAGCACGTTGCGCTCGGCGGTCTCCTGCCGGGCCAACATCCGGTACGTCCGCAGCGCGTCCCGGTCCCCGGCCGTGTTGATCGGGTAGTACGGCTCGTCCTGGTCGCCGGCGGAGCGCGAGTACTCCCGGACCAGCACCGTACGGTCGCCGCGGTACGACCGTTCCGGGTGCATGTGGCGGTACTCCACGTTCCGGGTGAACGGCACCGACTCCTCGGCGTAGTTGATCGTCGTGGTCCCCTGGTAGTCGCGGACCGGCGCCACTTCCCGCTCGAAGTCGAGCGTGCGCCAGCCGAGCCGACCCCCGCTGTAGCGGAAGTAGCGGTCCAGCGGACCGGTGTAGACGACCGGCGTCCCGTCCGGAATGGCGTCGGCCAGCTCGAAGAAGTCCGTGTTCAGGCGCAGGTCGATGCGCGGGTCGGCCGCCATCCGCGACAGCCAGGCGGTGTACCCGTCGACCGGAAGGCCTTCGTACGTGTCGTTGAAGTACCGGTTGTTGAAGTCGAACCGCACCGGCAGCCGGGCGATGACGGACCCGGGAAGTTCCTTCGGGTCTGTCTGCCACTGCTTGGCCGTGTATCCCCGGAAGAACGCGTCGTAGAGGGGCCTTCCCACCAGTGAGATGCCCTTTTCCTCGTGGCTCGGATCAGGGGGGAGTTGACCGATCTCGGCCGCCTGGTCGGCAATCAGTGCCCGTGCCTCGTCCGGGGTGAGGTAGCGGCCGAAGAATTGGCAGATCGTCGCGAGGTTGACCGGCAGGGGATACACCTGCCCCTGATAGAGGGTAAAAGCCTTGTGCCGGTATCCGGTGAACTCGGTGAAACGGTTGACGTAGGCCCAGATTCGCTCGTTCGAGGTGTGGAAGATATGGGGGCCATATCTGTGCACCTCGATTCCGGTGTCCGGGTCGACCTCCGAGTAGGCGTTGCCACCGTGATGGTCGCGCCGTTCCAGGACCAGCACCCGCTTGTCCAACTCGGCGGCGGTCCGCTCAGCGATCGTCAATCCGAACAGGCCGGATCCGACGACCACCAGGTCGTAGCCTTCGAATGTCATGTCACTGCCTCTCCGAGTAGCCAGGCCGCCGACCGGCGCTCGTCGCTGAGGCGCTGCTTCCATTCGGCCACTGCCTGCGGCTCCTTCTCGGCGAAGAGGGCGACGTAGGAAAGAGCCGTGATGATTTTGTGCAGGTGCAGCCCGGCTTCGACGTCACGTGGCGGGGTCGGGTGGGTCCGGTGCGCCGCATAGGCGGTGTGGAACGCCGCCCGTTCGGTGTCGTCCGCGAAGCACCACCAGTCGAGCTTCACGAAGTCCTCCACCGGGTCACCGGGCCGGGCGAAGTCCATGTCCAGCAGCCATACGTCGCCGGATCTGTCGACCAGCACGTTGGGTAGGTGCACATCGAGGTGGGTCAGCCGCGGAGACATCGACGGCAGCACCTCGGTGACCAGTTCCAGCAGTTTGGCGACGAGCCGATCAAGATCGCTGGGGGTAAATATCTCCAACCTGGCTGCCCGGGCGGCGTAGCGGCGGATCTTGACTGCGACCGTGTCGTGGATGCTGGTCGGCCCCTCCACGGTGTAGGGGATGTCGTGCAGCCGGGCCAGCACCGCGCCCAGCCGTTCGAGCACCCGCCGCCGCTCCCGCCCGTCCCGGGCGGCGAAGTGGTCCTCGGCATCGGTGCCGTCGATCCACTCCTGGACGAGGAAGGCGTGCCCGTCACCGTCCGATCCCGAACCCAGCAGGCGCGGCACCGGCACGCCGTGCGCCAGCGCGGTCTCGGTGGCCCTGCGGGCTCCCAGGAAGTCGTCCGCTGCCCGGGAGTCTTCGTTGATCTTGACCAGGTAGTCGCCGTCGGTGGTGTGTACCCGCCATCCGGTGCTGAAGATGCCCTTCGTGACCGGTGTCGCCCCCAGCGGGGCCGCCTGCGGCACCACCGAGGTCAGGATGTCGATGGCCGCGTCAGCTTGCATCGGAGCCTCCGGGGGAGTGGACGCCGTCGTACAGGTCGGTCAGCTCGGTCAGGCAGCGGTGCGCCAGCGCGGCCGAGGCGGCGCCCGGCCTGCTGCTCGCGCTCATCAGGCGGCTGAACAGGTGTAGCCGCAGGTAGAGGTCGACGGTGGGCGACCGTGGGTCGAGGCCGACCCATTCCGCCCACCGCGCCGGCGGCAGGCGCCACTCCCAGGCCAGCCTGACCAGATCCAGGTCGGGGTCGCCGAAGGTCGCCAGCTCCCAGTCGACGAGAACCGGGCCGTGTTCGGTCAGGATGACGTTGCCGGGGTTCGGGTCGCTGTGCAGCAGGTGGGGGCGGGTGTCTTCGAGCACGTCGAGCGCGTGGTGCAGGGTCCGGCACTGCCGCGCCTGCGCGGTGAGACCCAACGTCGCCAGTGTCTCGGCGTACGAGTCGAGCCGGCCCGCCAGGAACCCGGCCCAGCTCGGTTGGTCGGGCGCGTGCAGCCGACCGAAGGCGGGTCCGGTGATCGTGTGCGCGGCCCGCAACGCGGCGACCGACGCCCGCACGTCGAGGGCGCTGGCGGGGTTCGGTGCGCTGCCCCGCACGTACCGGATGAGGGCCGCGCTGTGCCGCCCGAACGTCGCGCTGCCGATGACCGCGGGTACCGGCGCGCGTCCGCGCAGCGACTCGAGCGCCGTCACCTCGGTGTCGCGGCGCCAGGCAGCGGTGTAGAGCTTGAGCACGGCGAGGGGGCGCACCACCAGCACCCGGTTGGTCTCCCGCTCGGTCACGACCGCCGCTCCGGTCCGGTGCCCGGTGCCCCACATCCTGGCGACCCTGCCGGCGACCGGGCGGGGTGGCGGTGCGCGGCGACAGTGGCCGGCAGCTTCAATTTCCGTGGCATTGCCCCGCCCGTACTAATTGGTTTGCTGGTGTCTCTCAAGTGTTTTGTCGAGCAAGGACGGACGGCATTTCTCGAACGTCGCGCCCGCCTTCGACCGGACACTGGCCAACGGTCTCGGGGCCTGCATAGTACCGACCGTGATGGTGATCCACAAGCATGCCCGTATCCCATTTGCGTCAGAGGGTCGCCACCCTCCGTGTTGCTCGGTCGCAATTCGACATGGACTGCGGCGGTTTCCCGCGCCGGACAATTACCGACCGTCCGCAGGGCGTTTACGCGCTGATGCTGCCGAGGTGTCCCGGTCCTGCTTGAGGTCGAACTGTCGGTGCGTTCGCCGTCACCGTTCGAATTGCTGTCGGCGGTGTCTGGAAGGCGTCTGCCTGCGGTTGTAGCATGACCGTCACGGGTATTTCGTGACGGACGGGTAATGGTGGCGGGCGGCTAAATCGTCGGGTAGGTGCGACTGTGCGTTATCGCAGGCGCGCGGGCGATCAGCGCCAGCGCAACCATTCTGACTGTGGCGACTTGGCGCGAGGGACGAATGAAGAGACGACCGGATAGCGACTCCACCGCGCAGCCCGCCCAGGCGGGGGAGGCCGCGGCTCCGGAGGTCGACGTGGCCGACGTGCGCTCGTTGCGGGTCGGCTTCTCCCCGAGACTGGACGGGATCAGCGCGAGACACGTCACGACCCTCGTCGAGCTGACCGTCGAGCTGCCACCGATCGTCGTCCAGCGGTCCTCGTTGCGGGTGGTGGACGGCATGCACCGGCTACGGGCCGCGCGTGTGCGGGGTGACCGCCACGTGCCGGTCGTCTACTTCGACGGCTCCGACGCGGATGCCTTCGTGGCCGCGGTGCAGTTGAACCTCGAGGACGGCCTGCCGCTGAGCGCCCGGGACCGGCTGGCCGCTGCCAAGCGGATCCTCGCCTCGCACCCGCAGTGGTCCGACCGCCGGATAGCGGCGGTGTGTGGCGTCGCCGCCAAGACCGTCGCCGGCCTGCGGCGGCGATCCCTGGACACGGGCCACCACCAGGACGTCCGGATCGGCCGGGACGGGCGCCGGCACCCGGTCTCGACGGAAGAGGGCCGGCGGTTGGCCGAGGCGATCGTGCGTCGCGAGCCCGATGCCAGCCTGCGCGAGGTGGCGCGCCGGTCAGGCATCTCGGTCGGGACGGCTTTCGACGTCCGCCGCAAGGCGCTCGGCGGCGGCGCCTGTGTCCCGGCCGGGCAGAAGGCCCCGGCGCCGTCGCTCGCCGAGTTGGCAGCCGTCTCGTCCCCCGACGGGCTGCCGGTGACGGATCAGGATCTCGCCGCCAGCATCCGGCTACAGCTGGAGCGGCTCCGCCAGGATCCCGCGCTGCGCTACACGGACCACGGCAAGGCCCTGCTCCGGCTGCTCACCGGGACGCTCGCCTTCATCTCGCAGTCGTCGAACACCGCTGGCAACGTTCCCGCGCATTGCCACGAGTCGCTTCGGGCTGTCGCCCAGGCCTGCGCGGGGGGCTGGTACCAATTCAGCCAGATGCTGCCCGAGGAGCGCAGACGGCACCGGACGGTCGGGCGTTGAGCCTCGCCGCCAGGGGCAGCTCCGCCCGGTCCTGACATGCGGATCCACACCCTGCTGGACACCGCCGCGCGACGGCATCCCCAGCGCACCGCGGTCGTCGACCGGAGCCACCGGTGGAGCTACCAGGAACTCCGGCAGCGAAGCGTCAACCTGGCCGGTCGGTTCCGCGCACTGGGCCTGCTGCCGGGGGACCGGATCGCCGTGCGGTCCGGCGGCGCCGGCTTCGCCGCGATCCTGTTCGCGGCGTCGTACGCGGACCTGACGCTGGCGCCGCTGTCGGCCACGATGCGTCCGTTCCAGCTTCGGGCGGTACTCGCCGACATCGAACCAGCCCTCGTGGTGGGGATCGATCCCGCAGCGGTCGAGGTGCCCGCCCGCGCCTGGTCGTCGACACAGTTCGGGGAGATCCTGGAGACGCTCGACGCGCCGGTCGGGGACGCGGTCCAGCCCGATGCCAGCCGTGCCGACGGTGGCCCGGAGGCGCCCGCCCTCCTGATGTACACGTCGGGCAGCAGCGCGCGGCCCAAGGGGGTGGTCTGTCCGCACGACAGCGTCCTCTTCGCGACCCGGGCGATCGGACAGGTCCTCGGCTACCGGCCGGACGACGTCGTGCTCTCCTGCGTGCCGCCCTCGTTCGACTACGGGCTCTACCAGCTCCTGCTCGCCACGGCTGCGGGCTCGCGGTGGGAGGCGCTCGAGGCAGGGGAGGGGATCGCCCTCCTCGAACGGATCACCAGCGCGGGGGCCACCGTCGTGCCCGTCGTGCCGGAGATCGCCACCGCGCTGCTCCGGCTGGCGGCCAGGACGGCGCTCCCGGTGCCGCAGCCGGTCCGGATGTTCACGAACACCGGCGCCCGGATGTCGCCACGGCTCGCAGACGGGCTGCGCGACGCGTTCCCGGGCGCGGCCGTGGTGCAGATGTACGGCCTGACCGAATGCAAGCGAGCCACGATCCTGGAGCCGGACGGCGACCTGGCACGCCCAGGGTCCGTCGGGCGCGCGATCCCGGGCACCGTCGTACGCGTCGTCGACCGTCAGGGTCGACCGCTACCCGCCGGCGACGTCGGCGAGGTCGTCGTCGAGGGCGCGAACGTCATGGCCGGATACTGGCGCGACCGGCAGCTGAGCGCCGCCACCTTCCGGGCGACCGCGGCTGGCCGGCGGCTGCACACGGGCGACCGCGGCCACCTGGACGTCGACGGCCACCTGTATCTGCACGGTCGCGGCGACGACGTCTTCAAGCACCGGGGCGTGCGGTCGAGCACCGCCGAGATCGAAGCGGCGGCCATGGACATCGACGGCGTCGACGGGGCCGCCGCCGTCGCGCCGGACGAGGCGAACCCGCTCACCGTCGTGGTGGCCACCGTCCTGCGGGAGAACGACGTGCTGGCGGAGCTGGCGCGCCGCCTCGAACCGGCCAAGACGCCGGAGCGTTGCGTCGCGGTCCACGCGCTGCCGCTCACCCCGCACGGGAAGGTGGACCGTCAACAGATCCGGGCGATCGCGCGTTCGCACCCACCGCCGACCCCCGTTCAAGTGCGGATTCCTTGACGGTGTCCGGGGAGTTGCTAATCTGCCGATCTTGAATCTGGCCTCCGGTAGGTGACCACTGCTGCTGGGATGAGGACCGTATGTCGTCGCGACCCACCCGCCTTGAGGCGGTCGATCTCGACACCGCTGTCCATCCCCTGCTGCCGGGCCAGCTCGCGCACCACCGCGCCCTGTGGGGGACGGCGGAGCAGGGCGTGGCAGTCTGGATGTCCTACCAGGTCACCGGCCCGCTGGACGTCGCCGCATTCGTCGGCGCGGTGCGCTCGACGGTCGCCCGGCACGCGGCGCTGCGGATCGGTGTCACGACGCTCGACGGTGAACCTGTCCAGTGGGTGCGGCCGATGCCCGACGATCGCCGGCTCGTGGCGATGACCCAGGTCACGGCGAACGACACCGAGCAGTTCACCCGCTACGTGCGCTCCGTCCTCGCGGCGGACATCCGGCGCCCCTTCGACCTCGCGGTCGAGTACCCGTTCGTGCTGCGGTTGCTGCGGTTCACTCCGACTCTGCACGCCGTGCTCGGGGTGTTCTCCAACTACGCCGTGGACGCCACCGCCCGGATGATCGTCGTACGCGACCTGTGGGGGGCCTACTTCGGCGGCGGGACCGACGCCGACCCCGTGGACGCCGACTACCTCGCCGCGGTGACCGGCCAGGCCGCCGCCGCCGACTCGGCGCGCGCCCAGGCGGTGTCCGCGTACTGGCGGCAGCGTGGCCCCTGGCTGCCGCCCCGGTGTCAGTTTCTTCCGGGGCTCGGCGGGCCGTCCGCGAGCGTCGCCCACACCGAGCTGCTGACCCTGGTCGAGGACGAGTGGAAGGACGTGCGCGAGCGCTGGCAGGCCGCCGGCTTCAGCACCGTCCAGTGGCTCCTCACGTTGTTCGCGGCCGCCGTGTTCCAGCTGACGCCGCAGGACCGCCTCGTCGTCTCGATGAAGCTGAACGGCAGGCGTCACGCCGACCAGGGCGTCGTCGGCATGTTCGACGTCGTCGTGCCGGTCGTGCTGGACCGGCCGGACCGGCCCGCCGACCTGCTGGTGCAGGTGCGGCGGGAGCTGTTGTCGGCGACCTCGCGCCGCACCGTCACGCGGCAGGCGTTGGACGACATGTGGGCGACGGCGGTCCGACGCCTGGGCCGTCCGGTCCACGACACCCTGTCGATGACGTACCTGGAGGACACCGCCGACCGCGACGACGCCGACGGCGGCGCGATCGCCATCGAGCGCGGCGCGTACACCCCGACGTTGGTCAGGACCGCCGACGGCCTGCGGATCGCCGCGAACGAGCGGCCCAACGGGCTGGGCGTCCGGCTGACCGTCGACGGCGAGACCATGTCGCAGGCCACCTTCACCAGGTTCGTCGCCGCCTTCCGCGCACTGCTGGCCGGAGACGACCCGGCCAGCGCCGCGCCGGCGACGGAGAGCGGCCCCGGGCTCACGCCACTTCGCGCACCCGACGGTGCGGTCGTGCTGGTCGTCGACCTGGCCGAGGTGACCTCGGTCCTCGACTCGCACCCCGCGGTCGCCTCCGCCAGGATCTCGGTGGAGGTCGCCGAGGACGGCGGATCGCGACTCGCCGCCGAGGTGACGCCCGCCGACGCCGGAGTCACGGCGGACGATCTCGCCAGCCACGTCCGTTCCCACGTCGCCGGCCGGCCGTTCCTGGCGGTCCCGGTGCGCATCGCGGTGGTGTCCGGCACCCCCGACGACGAACGGTCCGAGGAGCTATTCATGGATGGAGTTGGTTGAGCGTGGAGAGTGTCCACGTCGACACGGTGATCGACGAGGAAACCCTTGACGCGGTGGCGAAGCGGGTGCTCACCGTGCCGCCGGTCGGCGACGCGCCGCGCTACACCGGTGCGATGCAGTTGGCCGAGCTGGAGATCGACAGCCTCGTCGTCGCGGAACTCATCGTCGAGTTCGAGCAGGAGCTGGGTGTACTGCTGGACGTCGTCGCCGTCGACCGGATGGAGACGCTCGCGGACCTCTGCCGGGCGCTGCAACCGGCAGCAGGCTGAGCCATGCCCGTGACTATCCATGCCGATCCGCTGGCGCAGCGGATCGTCCGGCTGCGAGAGGCGGTCGCGGCGACCGGCCTGCGCCACCTCGCGGTCGAGGTGGCCTCCGGGCCGGATCTCGTGGTCGCACTGCGTGCGCTCCGCCCGCTCGACGCGTCCGTGGTCGTGGTGGGTCCGACCGTCACCGCGTCGGCGCTGGCGGAGCTGCGCCCGCAGGCCGTGCTGAACGTCGCGAGCGGGCGGATCCGGCCTACCGAGGAGGGCAGCCGGCCCTCCGGCGCAGGGCAGGGCGGGCTGTGGATCTTCTCGTCGGGCACCACGGGTACCCCGACCCCGACCTACTGGCCCTGGCCGGAGCTGACCCGCGGCGCCGACTGGGACACCGCGCACCGTGACGAGAGGTGGGGGATCGGCTACGCACCCTTCACCTACGCCGGGGTGGAGGCCGTGAGCCAGGCGTTGGGCCGGGCTGCCAGCATCGACTTCCTCACCCCGACCGACCTGGCCGTCGGGACGGGCGCACGCTACGACGTCGTCGCCGGCACCCCGTCGTTCTGGCGGATGGCGGCGCTGCACCGGGGGACCGACGAGGCCCGACCGCAGGTGCACACCGTCTCGATGGGCGGCGAGCCGGTGGACGCCCAGCTGCTACGGCTGATCGAGTCGGCGTTCGCGCCGCAACGCGTCCTGCAGTTCTACGCCAGCACCGAGCTGGGCCGGATCGCCACCGTCTCCGACGGGCTGCCGGGCCTGCCGCTCTCCGTCCTCGACGGGTACGGGCCGACCGGGAAGGCGCTGACGGTGCGTGACGGCGAGCTGCTCCTGTCCCCGGCGCCCGGCGCACCGTACCTGCCGACGGGGGACGAGGCGGCGATCCACGGTGGGCGCCTGCACATCCTCGGGCGACGCGGCGAGGTCATCAACGTGGGTGGGGTGAAGGTCGTGCCCGGCCACGTGGCCCGGCTGCTGCGGGAACTCCCGGACGTCGTCGCGGTCCGCGTCTACCCGGTGCGCAGCAGCGTGCTCGGCGCCGTCGTCGGCGCCGACGTCGTCACGCCGCCGGGCGCCGACCGTGACCTGGTCGTGCAGCGGGTCAAGGCCCATGCCCGCCGCGTACTGGCCCCGGCGGAACAACCGCGTCGCGTCACCGTCGTCGACCAGCTTCCGACGGCACCGTCCGGAAAGGCGGCCCGCGGTGAGTGAGGCACTCGGGACGGTGTTCGTCACCGGCGGTACCCGGGGTATCGGGCTGGCTGTCACCCGGCAGCTGCTGACCGTCGGTTACCGGGTGGTCGCCGTGGCACGGACCGCTCCCAGCGAGTTCGCGGCCCTGCGGGAGTCCGTCGGTGACCCGCTGACGTTCCTCGCCGCCGACCTCACCAGCGGCGACGATCGGCTCGCGGTGGCCAACCGGCTCCGGGAGTGCGCCGATCTCCACGGTCTCGTCAACAACGCGGGGGTGGCGAGCGCGGCTCTGCACGTGGCCGCCGCACGGTCGGACATGACCCGGATGTGGCAGCTCAACGTCGAGGTCCCGATGTCCCTGTCCCAGGCGGCGGTCAAGGCGATGTACCGCCGTGGCGGACGCATCGTCAACATCACCTCGATCGCGGCCCATCGGACCTTCCGTGGGCTCGGCGCGTACACCGCGACCAAGTGCGCTCTGGAAGGGTTCTCGAGGGTGCTCGCCGCCGAGGTCGGCAGCCGGGGCATCACGGTCAACTGCGTCGCACCGGGCTTCATCGACACCGCCATGACCGCATCGATCGAGGACGGCCTCCGCGCCGCGATCAATCGACGGAACATGCTCAACCGGGCCGCCACCGTCGCCGACGTGGCGCGGTCGGTCGAGTTCCTGCTCTCACCCGCCGCGGAGGCCATCACCGCGCAGGTGCTCCGGGTCGACTCGGGCAGCGGCGGATGAGCACGCTGGACAAGACCGGGCAGGCGGAACAGGCCCCCCGGCCGCCGGAGGCGACGAGCCTACCGACGGAGTTCACCGACCGACGGCAGCGCTTCCGGCGCGAGGCGTTGCGTCACCACGGCGTCAACCGGGATACCGGCGACGCGGTGGAGCTCGGCTGGCGGGCGCTACCCGGCCTGGCCGCGTTGCGCAGCCTGCGGTGGCGCAACGTGCGGGCCGCGCTGCGGGTCTCGCGCACCCGGGTTCCGGTCGTGCTCCAGTCGCAGATGAGCGAGTGTGGGGCTGCCGCGCTGGCGATGGTCCTCGCCTACTTCGGTCAACCGGTCCCCCTCGACGAGTTGCGCACCGAGACCAACACGGGCCGGGACGGGGTCGCGGCCCGCGCGATGCTCGCTGCCGCGCGGCGGCGCGGCCTGGTCGCGCGCGGAGTCCGGGTCTCCATCGAAGGGCTGCGCAACCTCCCCCCGGCGACCATCCTCTTCTGGAACTTCATCCACTTCGTCGTGTTGGAGCGGGTGACCGACACCCACCTGTACATCGTCGATCCGGCCTTCGGCCGGCGTAAGGTCAGCCTGGCCGAGGCCGGCAAGGCGTTCACCGGTGTGGCGCTGGAGTTCCATCCACCGGTCGGCGCCACGACGTCGCGGCGAGGGGCCGACGCCCGGAACCTCGGCGCGAGCCGCCTGCCGTACCTGTCGAAGTTCTTCCCGCGTACGGCCGCCTGGGTTCCTCTCGCGCTGACCTCGGTCGCGCTGACCCTGTGCGGCCTGGCGGTGCCGGCCGCCTCCACCTACGTCGTGCACCGGGCGGGCCAGCCCGGCGAACCGGTCAGCGCCTGGCTGCTGTTCGGGGCGGCGGTCGTGCTGTTCGCGATGTACTTCTGGATGCAGACCGTCCGTCGGCTGGCCCTGCTGTCCGTGCAGACTCTCGCCGACAAGTCGGTGACCCTCGGAGCGGTCCACCACCTCGTCGCCCTGCCGTTCGACTACTTCGCCCAGCGCCACACCGGCGACCTCTCCATGCGGGTCCGCACCAGCAACGCGGTCCGTCAGATCCTGACGGGATCCGCGCTGTCGGCCGTGCTCGACGGGGTGCTGGTGCTCGTGTACGGCGGGCTCATCGTCGTCGCGGACCGGCGTCTCGGCGCGCTGGTGCTCACCCTCGCCGTCGCCCAGCTCGCTCTGCTCGCGTTCAGCTGGCGCAAGCAGGAATACCTGACCGCGGCGTTGTTGGAGGCGCAGGCGAAGAGCCACACCGAGCTGTTCCAGTTGCTGGACAGCGTGCCGACGCTGAAGGCCTCCGGGCTGGAGGGCGCCGCGGCGGAGACCTGGAGCCACACGTTCGTCGCCGAGGTGAACGCCAGGACCCGCAGCCGGCGGTTCCTCGGCGTGTGCGAGGCCGTCAGCACCGCGATCCAGTTCCTCGCTCCGCTCGCCGTGCTCGCCGCCGGTCTGGTCCTGCTCGGTCGCGGCGAGATCTCCCTGTCCCGGGTGGTGGGCTTCTCCGCCCTGGCCATGGGAATGTTCGTACCGCTGGCGAGTCTGGTGCAGACCGGGCTGGAGGTCGCCGGCCTGAGGGCCACGTTGACCCGGCTCGCCGACATCCTGGACGCGCGACCGGAGGCCGGCCCGGACGCGGTGGTGCCGTCCCGCGTCACCGGCGCCATCACGCTCGACGACGTGCGGTTCGCCTATCCGGGCGCGCGGACGCCGGCGCTCGTGGACGTCAACGCACAGATCGAGCCCGGGCAGTTCACTCTCATCCTCGGTGAGTCCGGCTCCGGCAAGTCGACGCTCGCCATGCTGCTGGCGGGGCTCTACCTGCCCAGCGCCGGCACGGTGTCCCTCGACGGCACGCCGACGGATCAGCTGGACCGGCCGGCCGCGCGGCGGTCGATGGCGTACGTCCGGCAGGACGCCCGGCTGTTCGGCGGGACCATCCGGGAGAACATCGCGCTCGGCCGGCCGGAGTGCTCCCTGGAGGACGTCATCGCCGCTGCCCGGCTGGCCGAGGTCCACGACGACATCGACGCGATGCCGATGCGGTACGAGACGCTGCTCGGCAGTTCCGGGACGGGCCTGTCCGGTGGGCAGATCCAACGCATCTCCCTGGCGCGGGCCCTGCTGCGGAACTCCGAGCTGCTGATCCTCGACGAGGCGACCAGCGCCCTCGACCGGCTCACGGAGGACCGCATCATGGCCAACCTGCGCCGGACCGGGCGCTCGCTGGTGGTCGTCGCCCACCGCCTCTCCCATCCCGAGGCCGCCGACCAGATCCTCGTCATGAGCGACGGCAGGCTCGTCCAGCGTGGCCGCCACGAGGACCTGATGGCCGAGGACGGTCTGTACCGGCGCCTCGTGGGAGGTGCCTCGTGACAGCCGAGCGTTGGCTCGACCGGCAGGCGCTCGACGCCCTGCTGCCGCTGATCCTGCAGGTGCCGCACTCGCATCGGCGCTTCGAGATGGACGCCGCCACGGCCGCCGCCGAGTACCAGATCGACGGGCCGGGCCTCGACGTCCTCGTCGCCGCCGGTCTGCCCTCGGCGGCCGGCGCGGACGGCCTCCTGTTCGACGCCACCGACCTGCGCAACGTCTCGGTGCACCTGGACCCGCGCTCGCGCGGGCGCAAGGTCCTCTCCTGGTGGATCCGCGAGCTGGGGCGCCCCACCGCCCACGCCCGCTACCGGATGGACTACGTGGCGCAGTGCCCGGAGCCCGGGCACGACGAGCCGTGCCGGTGGCGCCTCGCGGTGCCGGACGACGCCTGGCACGAGACGACGTCGGCACAGGACCGGGGCGGCGTGCTGCACTCGGTGACGTTCGACCGGCCGCGGACCTGGCCGGAACTGCCGACCGCGGTGCTCGACCTGCTGGCGGAGACCCGGCACATCCGGTTCCTCTGGCTGCCGGAGACGTTGCGCGCCGACAGCGCCTTCGTCCGTGACACCGGGATCGGCGACTGCGTCGGCGTGGCCCACCTGCTGGTCGAGGAGGCCCGCAGGCGGGGACTGACCGCCCGGTTCTCCTTCGGCAGGTCGCTGACCCCACCGATCTCCGCATCGCACTCGTGGGCGGAGTTCCAGGTCGACGGGGTCTGGGTCCCGGTCGACCCGGTGCTCCTGGACGCCCTGGGGCAGTGGGGCATGGCCGGGCCAGAGTGGCAGCGCGACCGCTCGCTCGGTGCCATTCTCGGCCGCGTCGGACCCAGCTGGCGCGACCTGGTGACGCATGCCGGTCAGCCGGTTTTCGCGAGATTCCCAACCTACCGCGACACGGGAGGGTGACATGGTGGATTGGCCACCCGCCTTTGAACCACTCATTCGGGAGCGCAGTCGGCTGCTCAGTGCCGACTCGCCCCTGGAGCCTGACCAGAGCCTGACCGAGCTCGGTGTCGACTCGCTGGAAGTGGTCGAGTTGATCGTCAACCTGGAGACCGAGTTCGACATCGAGATCCCACCCGAGCTGTTGCAGCCGGAGGTCTTCGCGACTCCGGGCACCATCTGGAACGCGGTCAGGAGCCTGATGTGACCGGCCCCGTCGAGGAGAGACACGCGGACATGCACCAGTCGTGGGAGCGGCTCACCACGGTCGCCGCCAGGTTGAGCGACCAGGCGCGGGACCAGCGCTACCACGTCTTCGACATCTTCGACTGGCCGGCGGAACTGCCGACGGACCAGTTCTGGATGAGCCCGGAGTTGACGACGTGCTACGGCACCGCGGTGTGGGACCGCCTGTCGGATGCCGAACGGGTGCGCCTGACCCAGGCCGAGGCGGTGAACTTCTTCAGTCTCAACGTCCACCTCATCCGCGAGCTGATCGGCGAGGTGGCCGGGCGGATCTACGACACGCGGTACCCGGGCCTGTCGGAGTTCTTCCACGACTTCATCCACGAAGAGAACGAACACATGTGGTTCTTCGCCCAGTTCTGCCAGCGGTACGGGGGGAAGGTCTACAAGACCAAGCGCGTCGCCGGCACCGCGATCGAGGGTGGCCCCGCCATCCGTGACCTCGTCATCTTCGGTCGCATCCTCATCGCGGAGGAGCTGTGCGACTACTACAACGCGAAGATGGCGACCGACGGCCGGCTGCCGCACATCGCGCAGCAGATCAACGCCGTCCACCACCAGGACGAGTCGCGACACATCGCCTTCGGTCGGCAGATGATGCGGGCGCTGTACGAGGAGGCGAAGCAGAGCGCGACGCCGGAGGAGATGGCGGGAGCCGGGACGTACCTGTCCCGCTACGTCAGCTCGTGCCTGCGGGCGTTCTACCACCCCGAGGTGTACGCGGACGCCGCCCTTCCCGAGGCCAGGCGGATCCGCGCCGAGGTGCTCGGCGACCAGTACCGTCAGGAGTTCCATCGGACCGTGATGCACAAGACCACCCGCTTCTTCGACCGGTTGGGGCTCTTCACGGAAGACACGGTGGCCTGGTGACCGGTCAGCTGCCACGACGTCTGCTGCACGAGTGGTTCATCGCCGGCCTGGCGACGGCGCCGGACCGGGTCGCGCTGCGGATCGGTCGCCAGGAGTGGACGTACACGGAGCTGGACCAGGTGGCCCGGCGCTGGGCCGGCGGGCTGGTCGCGTGCGGGGCGCGGAGCGTCGGCATCCTCGCGGTGCGCAGCATCGAGTCGTACGCCGGGCTCCTCGCCACGCTCTACGCCGGCGCGACGGCGGTGCCGCTCAGCCCGGGCTTCCCCGCCGCGCGTACCTGCCGGATGGCGGCGCAGGCCGGCGTCGACACGCTGATCGTCGACCGGTCGGGGGCGGCGGCGCTCGCGCACCTCACGGCGGCCCTGCCCGGCCTCACCGTGGCGGCGCAGGCCGCGACGCCGCTGGACGCCCTGCCCCGGGCCGGCTACGACGACGTGGCGTACGTGCTGTTCACCTCTGGCTCCACCGGCCGGCCCAAGGGCGCGGCGATCACGCACGCCAACATGGACAGCTTCCTGCGGTACAACCTCGACCGTTACGACCTCGGCCCGGGCGACGTGTGCTCGCAGACCTTCGACCAGACCTTCGACCTGGCGATGTTCGACCTCTTCGTGGCCTGGGGCGCGGGTGCCACCGTGGTGTCCACACCGCCGCAGGTGTTCACCGCGCTGCCGGAGTTCCTGGCCGCCGAGCGGGTGACGTTCTGGTTCTCCGTGCCCAGCGCCATCGCTCTGGTGCGGCGCCGGGGCGGGCTGACTCCCCGCTCGATGCCGACGCTGCGGTGGAGCCTCTTCTGCGGTGAGGCGCTGCGCATGACGGATGCCGAGGACTGGCAGCGGGCGGCGGCCGGATCGGTGGTGGAGAACCTGTACGGCCCGACCGAGCTGACCATCGCCTGCTCCGCGCACCGGTTGTCCGAGGACTCGGCCGACCTCGCCGTGCACGGCGTCGTCCCCATCGGCGCGCCGTACCCGCATCTCAGATACCGCATCGTCGAGGACGGCGTCGATGGCACCGAGGGCGAGCTGTGCGTGACCGGGCAGCAGATGTTCCCCGGGTATCTCGATCCGGCCGACGACGAGGGCCGCTTCCACGACGGCGACTCGGTGCGCTGGTACCGCACCGGCGACCGGGTCCGGGAGTGCGCCGGCGGTGAACTCGTCTATCTCGGTCGGGTCGACCGGCAGGTGAAGGTCCGCGGCTACCGGGTCGAGCTGGACGAGCTGGAGTGGCACGTCGGGCAGTTGCCGGGGGTGGAACGGGCCGTCGCGGTGGCGTTCGAGGCGTCCGGGCGGACGGAGCTGGCGGTATTCTACGTCGGCACCCCGGGCGTGGACATCCGTCGCCCGATGTCCTCGATCCTGCCGGGATACATGGTTCCGCTGCTGTGCCGCGACATCGACGCGTTCCCGCACACGGCGAACGGCAAGATCGACCGTGGGGTGCTCGCCGCACGGGCCCGGGACCTCGTGGCCGGCGGACAGGTCACCCATGCGTGAGAGCCGGCTGCGCCCGCTGGCCGACTCCACCCTCGGGGCGATGCTGTCCATCCGACGCTTCGAGTACGCGGTCCTCGACCTGCTCGGCCGGGGACTGATCCCGGGCACCAGCCACACCTGCCTCGGCCAGGAGTACGTCCCGGTCGTGGTCGAGTCCCTGCTGCGCCCCGATGACGAGGTGTTCAGCAACCACCGGGGACACGGCCACTTCCTGGCGCGGTACGACGATCCGGCGGGGCTGCTCGCCGAGCTCGCCGGCCGTGAGGGCGCGTTGTGCGGCGGGATGGGCGGTTCGCAGCACATCCGCCGCCCGGGCTTCATGTCCACCGGCATCCAGGGGCAACTGGTGCCGGTCGCGGTGGGCACCGCCTTCGACATGCGGCGCACCGGAACGAACTCGATCTCCGTGGTGTACGTCGGGGACGGCACCTGGGGCGAGGGGGTGGTGTACGAGGCGCTCAACCTCGCCGCGCTCTGGCGGGTGCCGATGGTCGTCGTCGTCGAACACAACGGGATCGCCCAGTCCACCCCGACCTCGGCACAGATGGCCGGTAGCGTCGCCGACCGCTGTGCCGCCTTCGGCATCCGCCACGTCGAGGTGACCGGCATCGACGTCGACGCCATCCGGGCCAGCCTGGCGCCGCTCGTCGCCGCCGTACGTCACGACGGGTCTCCGTTGGTGGTCGAGTTCGACACGGTGCGGCTCGGCCCGCACAGCAAGGGCGACGACACCCGCACGCCGGCGGAGCTCGAGGCCCTCGCCGGGCGTGACTGGTACCCGTACTACCGTGCGGCGTTCCCGGAGCAGGTCGACCGCCTGGACGCGGCGGCGACCGGGAAGATCCGCGACGTGGTCGAGTCGGTACTCGCCCGACCGCTGATCGGCGCCGGTCATGGCTGAGCCGGGGACCGAGCGGGTCGGGGAGGGCCTCAACCGTGCCCTGGCGACCCTGCTCGCGGAGAGGCCGGATCTCCATCTGATCGGCGAGGACATGGCCGACCCGTACGGCGGCGCCTTCGGCGTCACCCGCGGGCTGTCCACCGGGTATCCCGAACGTGTCCTCAGCACTCCGATCAGCGAGCAGGCGATCGTGGGCTTCGCGGTCGGCCTGGCCCTGCGGGGCCGGGAGGCGGTGGTCGAGGTGATGTTCTCCGACTTCGCCACCCTGTGCTTCGACCAGATCGTCAACCTGGCCAGCAAGGCCGTCACGATGTACGGCGAACCGGTGCGGATGCCGCTGGTGGTCCGGTGCCCGACGGGGGGCAACCGCGGATACGGGCCCACCCACAGCCAGAGCCTGCAGAAGCACTTCGTGGGCGTGCCCAACCTCGCCGTGCACGAGCTGAGCCCGGTGCACGACGCGCACGCCACACTGGCCCGCATCCTCGACTCGGGGGCTCCCGCGATGTACTTCGAGGACAAGGTGCTCTACGGCCGTCGACGGTTCGGCGCGGCGGCCGGAGACGAGCTGTTCCACTGCGAGCGGATCGGTGGCGCCTGCGACTTCGCCGTGTTGGGCGTGCGCGGGGTCGACCGGGCCGACGTCGTGGTCATCGCACCGGGCGGCCTCACCGACAGGGTGCTCGGCGGAATGCGGGGTGCCTATCTGAGTGACGAGATCGCGGTGCGTGCGGTGGTGCCGTCGCGGCTCTATCCGTTCGACCCCGCGCCGCTGGCTGCTCTGGTCGCCGGGGCCGGACGGGTGGTGGTCGTCGAGGACGCGACGGCCGGCGGCACGTGGGGGGCCGAGGTGGCTCACACCATCCACCAGCAGATGTGGGACCTGCTGTCCCAGCCCGTCCGGCTGCTCCACGCGCCGCCAAGCACCATCCCCGCCGCACCCCACCTCGAGCGTGCGGTACTGGTCCAGGCGGACGACATCCGCGCCGTGGTGACGGCGGTCGCCGGTGGGTGACATCCGGCTGCCGCGGCTCAACGCGACCGACGAGGAGTACACGCTCATCGAGTGGCTGGTCGGCGACGGGGCGCCGGTCGAGGCGGGCACCGCGGTAGCTCTGGTGGAGACCTCCAAGGCGGCGCACGAACTCGTCGCGGACGACGCCGGCATCCTGTGGCAGCGGACGTCCGCACCGTCGACCTGCCGCCCCGGGGAGGTGGTGGCGACCGTCGGCGGGGACGACCGCCCGCCACCGGTGCGGCAGGCTTGCGATGCGGATCCGATCACCATCACCGAGCCGGCCCGGCGGCTGATGGCCGAACACGGTGTGGCGGAGGCGGACGTACGGTCGATCGGCAAGCCGGTCATCGCGCGGTCGGACATCGAACAGCTGGTCGCCGGGCAGGCGCCGCCGGCCACGGCCGAGCGGGTGACCGTGTCCGCGGCCCAGCGACGGGTCGCCCGTACGGTGTCCGCCTCGCACCGCGAGATCCCCGCCGCGTACACGGTCGTCAAGGTGGTCGCCGATCGACTGAAACAACGCCTGCGTGCCGAGGCGGCGACCATCGGCTTCGTCGGCATCCCGGAGCTGGTGGTCGAGGCGATCGCGGCGCGGCGGGCGGAGTTCCCGCTGTGCTTCGCGCGAGCGGAGGGCGATCAGGCGGCGACGGTTCGGCCGGGAGCGCACGTCGGTGTCACCATCGACGTCGGGAGGGGCCTCTACCTGCCGGTCGTCGCCGACGCCGACACCCGGCCGCTGCGGGACGTCGCCGCCGACCTGTTGCGGTTCCGTCGCGCCGCCGTGCGCGGGGAATTCGCCGAGGCGGATCTGGCCGGGTCGAACATCGCGCTCACGATACATACGGACGCGGACGTCGTGCATGCGCAGCCGCTCATCTTCCCGGAACACACATGCGCGGTCTCTCTCGCCTCGATGCAGCGCGAGTTGGTGCTTCAGAATGATGGCTCGGTCACCACCAGTGACTATTTCCATCTGGGTTTGGCATATGACCATCGTTTTGTCAACGGTCGGTCGGCGGTGGCGTTCCTGCGCGCGGTCAAGGCCGATCTGGAGGCGGGTTGATAGCCCTCTGACAGTTGTCAGTTGAACGCGACCAACGCGACATCGCCCGTGGACATGACGGAGGTATCCTATGGCCCCCAGCCCGCTATGGAAGGGCTGTCGATCCGTGTGGAACCTGTGGACTTGAGTCCGCCGCCACGGCTTGCGGATCGAACCCGTCGGGTGGACAAGGACCGATGATGCGGAAAGGGGTGAACCAACATGACCGAGGTGACTTTCGAGGCTGTCGACATCCGTGAGATGGCCGACGAGGAGCTGGACGATGTGGTGGGCGCGGCCCGCTGCATGTGATTCGTCCGACCAACTGGTCGGGTGCAGTGACCGATGATGCGGGGAGGGGGTGAATCAACATGATCGAGGTGACTTTCGAGGCTGTCGACATCCGTGAGATGGCCGACGACGAGCTGGACGACGTCGTCGGCGGCCCGATGGCCTGCCAGTAAGGCGGCAGGAGGCGCTTGGGCACCTCGCTCAGGCGCCTCCGTCCGCCTTGTCGGTGACGTGGGCGGCGGGTCCCGTGTCGCACCTGCCGGAATTGGCGGGGATCAGACGGTCACGGTCCGGAACCGGCCGTGACCGATGGTTACGGTTATGGAACGAGCCGCAGTGCCCGACCCTTTCTCAGGCGTGTCTCCTGGGCGTTTTGTTCGAGAAAAGGGGTCACCCCGTACCGGCGTTTTTTTGGGTCAGAGGCATGATCACCGGCCAGCATTTGTCGTGATAGTTTCCCCCCATGGATGCTGATGTTTCCGGGGCCGTGGACACGTTCCAGCGGGCCTTTTACAAGAGCAAGGTGTGGCGTCGCCGGACATGGCTCGGCGTGGCGTGTCACCAGAATCCGATGGACATGTGGATGATCCAGGAGATCATTCAGGAGACGCGACCTGATCTGATCATCGAGACCGGCACCCGACACGGTGGGTCCGCACTCTATTACGCGACCATGCTCGGACTCGTCGGTAACGGCCGGGTCGCCACGGTCGACGTCAAGCCCGAACATCTCGCCGGACCGAGCGGCTGGATCGACGGCGAAGGAATGGCGGTCGACTCGCCGTACTTCGACCGGGTCGACACCATGACCGGGTCGTCCGTCGACCCTGCCGTCGTCGCCCAGATGCGGGAAAAGGCGCAGGCCGTCGAGCGGGTCATGGTGATCCTCGACAGCGACCACAGCAAGCAGCACGTCCTCGCGGAACTCGCGGCGTACGCCGACCTGGTGACGCCGGGCTGCTACCTGATCGTGCAGGACACCAACCTCAGCGGGCACCCGGTCCAGGCGGGGCCGTGGGAACCGGGCGACGGGCCCTGGGAGGCGCTCGAGGAATTCCTGCCCGATCAGCGCTTCGAAGTCGACAGGTCGAAGGAGGAACTGATGTTCACCTGGTTCCCTGGCGGCTATCTGCGGCGAGTGTGAGGATGCCCGACGCGCAGTCGTCATCTTTCCAGCCACCAACGTGATTCCTGCCTCCCGGGGCCCCGCGGGGATCGCGACCGGGCACGGAAACAGCCCTTGGTCGATGATCTTCTTCTCCAGAGAAGGGCATCAGTAACCAAGGGCTGTTCTGGTGGCCGCGCGAACGGCGGTGCCGACGACGGTCGGCAATTCCTCGTCGGCAGGCCACCAGCATGGTGAGCGTGGCGGGACCGCGCTGCCGGCGGCCCGCCGGCTGCGAGTCGGTGCCGTTGCCGAGGCGGCGGGCGACGGTGTCCAGGCTCCGCGTCGGGGCTGGCGGGGGTGCGGCCGTCGGGGGGAGGACGCGGTGCGGGAGACCGGGTACTACGCGGAGTTGCTCGCGCAGCGGGACGTGCCGGGGGAGGCCCTGTGCGTCACGGTGGTCGCGGGGCTGACCGTGGACGAGGCGCTCGTTCGCTTCGACGGCTTTCCGGCCCGGCGCACCGCCACGCTGCGGGACCTCGCGGAGGTGGCGCGCGCCGCCCCGTTCCCGTATCCCCGGCTCGCCTGCGCTGTCGATGTCGACGGCCACATCGTGCTGGTCGAGGAGAACGGCTTCCGCAGCTCGCGGCCGGAGGTGTTGCGACGCCTCTCCGAGGGGACCTCGGCGACGAGTGTGTTCTGGAACGTCAACTTCGTCAATCGCCTGTCGTACGCCGAGAACGGTCGGCTGGTCGCCTCGGTCGACTGGTCGTATCCCGGACATGGCGACGGCGACGACCCGGAGGAGTTGGAGCCGTACCTCGACGGGCTCGGTTTCGGCGAGGACGGGGATCCACGGCCCAAGGCGTTGGCGTTCCTTCAGCGCTGCGGGGGCGTCCGGATCACCCGCGAGCACCTGGTCGACGCGCACCCGGCGTCCGTGCTCGTCCCGGCCGACCTGTTCGAGCCACGCGGCCGGCTCGGCAGTCTGCTCCCGGGCGGCGCTGACCTGGTCAAACTGGTCGGCCTGCCGCTGAGGTTCGAGTCGGTGCGATCGCCGCTGCTGCGGAAGGCGTGTCGTGGTGCGGTCGAGGTGGCGGTCGACGGCCTGTTGCCGGCGGAGGCGTTGACGGTCGACCCGTCGGCGCTCACCGACGCGGATCGTGAGCTGCGCCGTGCCGAAGCGCTGGAGTCGGCGCGCCGGGGGTACCGGCGCGGCGTGGACGACGCCTGGGCGCGGTACGAGGTGGACGGCGATGGTGCCGGGCCGGTGGGTGGCGCGGCCGGGGAATCCGGGTCTGCGCTCGTACGCGCCACGTTCACCCACGCGGTGGCGCGCGACCGGCTGCACGCGGAACCCTCGACCGCGCTGACCCAGGTGCTGGTCAACGCCGCGAAGGTCGACCCCGACGGTACGGCCGCCCGGCGCGAGCGGGTGCACGCCCACCTGTCCGGCTTCGCCGCCAGGTCCGGCGAGTAGCGGCCCTCTTGCCGAGATCCATTCACGAGCGTAGGAAGTACACGACGCTCCACCCACCATCGTCGGCCCCCGCCTCGGACCACGGTCCGGTGTCGAAGGAGATGCGCGTGACCACACCCAGACGGCTCCGTCTCGCCGTGTCCGTGCTGGTGACCGCAGGCGCCGTCCTGCTCGGCGCGGCCGCCGCCGCGGCGCCGCCCGCGACTCCCGCGCCGGCCGGGCATCAGGGCTGCGACCCGATCGACCCGACGGCCTGCCTGCTGCCGTTCCCGAACGACTACTTCACGGTGCCGGACCGCAGCAGCCCGACCGGCAAGCGGGTACGGTTCCCGGCCTCCGCGATGCCCGCCAACGTGCAGGGAACCCCGATCGACCCGACGGAATGGAACCGGCAGGACGGGTTCAGTCCCGGCTCGCCGATCCTGGTGCGGGTGCCCGGCCTCGACGCGGCGGCGACCGGGATCGCGCCGGTCACCGACATCGGCCGCTCGTTGGCGCCGGACGCGCCGATCGTGCTGCTCGACGCCCGGACGGGTAGGCGCACGCCGTACTGGGCCGAGCTGGACGCGCACGCGGCCGGCCAGCCGGAGCGGCAGTTGCTGATTATCCGACCGGCGGTGGCGCTGACCGAGGGCACCCGCTACGTCGTCGGCCTGCGCGGCCTGCGCGACGGCAACGGGGCGCTGATCCCGGCGCCGAAGGCGTTCACGGCGTACGTGACCGGCGCCGGCCTCGGCCACCGGGACCGTCGCGTCCCGCAGATGAAGCGGATCCTCGCCGACCTGACCAGGGCCGGCGTCAAGCGGCACAGCCTCCACCTGGCCTGGGACTTCACCGTGGCCAGCCGGCACGGTCTGACCGGGCGGATGCTGGCGATCCGCGACGGCGCGTTCGCCGCCCTCCGCCGGGCCGCACCGTCGTTCACCGTCACCCAGGTGACCGACTACCCGCCGGAGCAGGAGCCGCTGATCGCCCGGCAGGTGACCGGCACCATCGGCGTACCGTCGTATCTGACCGGCGACGGCGGGCCCGGCTCCCGGCTGCACTACGGGCCGGCCGGCGGCGGCGGAACGCCACCGACGCCGAACGCCCTGCCCACACCGTCCGGCGCGACGGTGGCGGCCGACTTCGTCTGCAACATCCCGCGCAGTGCCTCCGCCGCGAAACCGGCACACCTCTCGCTCTACGGCCACGGCCTGCTCGGCAAGCCGACCGAGATCAACGCCGGCAACGTCAAGACGATGTCGCACACGTACGACTTCACCTTCTGCGCGACCAGCTGGATCGGCATGGCCGCCGCCGACGTCCCCTACGTGGCCGGCGCCTTCACCGACCTCAGCGGCTTCCCCGCGGTGGCCGACCGGTTGCAGCAGAGCTACCTGAACTTCCTCTTCCTGGGCCGGGCGATGATCCACCCGGGCGGGTTCGCCGCCCACCCGGCGTTCCGGGACGCCACCGCACGGCCGCTGATCGACGTGGCCGGCGGGCTGCACTACGACGGCAACAGCCAGGGCGGCATCAACGGCGGCGCGCTCACCGCCGTCGCCCAGGACTGGACCCGGTCGGTGCTCGGCGTGCCGGCGATGAACTACTCCACGCTGCTGCAACGCAGCGTGGCCTTCACCCCGTTCCAGACGATCATGGACGGCTACTACCCGGACAAGGTCGACCAGCAGCTGATCCTCGCGCTGCTGCAGATGTTGTGGGACCGCTCCGAGGCCAACGGGTACGCCCAGCACATGACCGACCGCCCGCTGCCGGGCACCCCGGCACACCAGGTGCTGATGCACGTGGCCTTCGGCGACCAGCAGGTTTCCCCGGCCGCGGCGGAGGTCCAGGCGCGCACCATCGGCGCCCGCCTGCACACCCCCGCGCTGGCCGACGGCTGGTCGCCGGACGTGCGGCCGTACTGGGGCATCGCGCCGATCCGCAGGTACCCGTACACCGGCTCGGCGATGGTGGTCTGGAACAGCGGCGCGGCGTACGCGCCACCGCCGACGAACCTCGCCCCGGCCGGGCCGGAGTACGGCGAGGACTCGCACGAGTTCCCGCGCGCCCAGGCCGCAGCCCAGAGACAGAAGGCGGTGTTCCTGCTCACCGGCAAGGTGATCGACGTCTGCGGGCGGAAGCCCTGCGCGTGACGCGCTGACCTGTCAGAACGATCCCACGCCGTCCCGAGTCGCCCGGCCGCAAGCAGATACACGTCTCTGGATCAATGCTGACAGACCGCTGCCCGGCGGCGGGCCGGCGCCCTAGCGTCACCTCTGCCGGACCCGTGGCGGATGTCCACCGGGCCGGCTCCTGAGGAGGCACGGGTGCGAAGGCGTTACGGCATCATCTCGGCGGCCACCGCCATGCTCTGCGGGCTCGCTCTGGCCGGCACGCCGGCACAGGCGAGCGCGACCACGCCGAACGGGATCCCCGCCGGGGCGGAGGCGACGTTCCACGGCCGGCCGATCCGGGACGCGGCGACCGCGCAGGCCCTGGCCGACGCGTACTGGACGCCGGAGCGGATGCGCGCCGCGACGCCGCTGGAACCGTTGGTGGGCGGGGAGGAGCTGGCCGGGGAGGCCGCGGACCGGCCGGGTCGGGTCGGCGAACCGCGCTCGGGGGCGGAGCCGATCGGTCCGCGCGGCACCGGCACGGCGGTCCCTGGTGCCTCGGTCTCGGCCCGCGACGTCTCCGCCGGGGTGGGAACCCAGTCCGTCAATCCCTCACCCGGTGTCGGCCGGGTCTTCTTCACCGCCAACAACAAGGACCACTACTGCTCGGCCAGCGCGATCAACACGGCCAAGGCGAACCTGGTCTCCACCGCCGGACACTGCCTGCACCCCGGCGACGGCTCCGACAACTGGCACACCAACTGGGTCTTCGCCCCGAACTACGCCGACGGCCCGTCCTCCTGGGGACTGTGGAGCGCCCGGAGCATGACCTCCACCAAGGGCTGGGTCGACCACGACATCCTGTGGTGGGACTACGGTTTCGTCACCGTGTGGCCGCGCAACGGCAAGCGACTGGTGGACGTCACCGGCGGGGAGGGCATCAGCTTCAACTACCCGCGCAGCGTCGCCGCCACCCTGCTCGGCTATCCCGGCGCCGCGCCCTTCGACGGCAGGTGGCAGCACTACTGCCAGAGCACGACGCAGGCCGCGGGAACGCAGCGGGTCAAGCTCATGGACTGCCCGCTGAACGAGGGCACCAGCGGCGGGCCGTTCCTGCGCGCCTGGAACAACTCGCAGGGCTTCGGGCACGTGAACTCGGTGGCCTCGTACAAGTTCTCCGGGAACATGTACGGCCCGTACTTCGACGAGGACGTCGCCGACCTCTTCGACTACGCGAAGGCCAAGAACTGACCGGCGTGGGCCGGGCCAGCCGCGCCGGGAGCTGAGGCGTCCGCCGTGGTACCGGCTGCCGCGGCGGCACCATCGAGCTCCTCGGCCGCCCAGGTGGTGGTGTCGATCACCCCTGGGCGGCCGGCCCGGCCGGTGCATGGCGCGACCCGTGACATGATGGCGCCCATGGGGAAACAGCAGGACGTCGGCGGACCCGACCGTCACAGTGGGTCAGGTGCCGCCGCGGACGGCGCGACGGGTGGCAGCGTCGACGCGCGGCTCGCCGTCGCGCAGGACCCCACCACGCCTCAGATGACCCTCATCGACCTGGCGTCCGACCCGTCGGCCGTGGTCCGTAAGGCCGTCGCGACCCGTACCGACGCGCCCGCGCAGGCACTGCGCCCGCTGACCCGGGACCGTGATCGCGACGTCCGGGAGGCCGTGGCGAGAAACCCCTCGACCTCGATCGGCAATCTCCTGGTGCTCGTCAAGGACGCCGACCGGTGGGTCCGCTGGGCGGTCGCCGGTAATCCGTCCTGCAACGAGTCGGTCCGCCGGGTGATGGCGGAGGCTCCCGACAAGGAGCTTCGCGGCCTCCTCGCGGAGACGCGCGAACTGGAGCCCGAGCTGGCCGCGCGGCTGGTCGACGACGTCTCGCCCGAGGTGCGGGAACGGCTCGCCACCCATACCCACGACCCCGACGTGATCACCGCCCTGATGGCCGACCGCACCGCGCGCGTACGCAAGGGGCTCGCCCGCAACCCGCGGACCACCGCCGCCCAGCGCAGCGCGCTCGCCCAGGATCCCGTGGTGGACGTCCGCGTCGCGCTGGTGCTCGCGGTCAAGTTGGACGACGCGGATCTGCGCCGCCTGGTCGACGACCGGTCGGTGCAGGTGCGGATGGCGTTGGCGACGTCCGAGGTGGTGCCGCCGCACATCCGGCAGGCGCTCGGCGGCGATCCCGACGAGATGGTGGCCGCCGCGGCGCGGGACTTCCGCCCGGGGGCGGGCAACGCCGCGGTGGTACGGGCTCCGCGCATCGGCCACCGGGCCTCCGGAACCGGCCGGGGTCGACCCGGCGGCGCCCGCCGCTGAGGCTGGCGGAGCCGCCGTCAACCGCCCCGCGCGCCTCGCGGCCGTCGCCCGTACCCGATTCCAGGACACCGTCGTGTTCGGGCGGCCACGTGGCAGCACGAGGAACACCGGCGCGAACACCGGATCGTCGAGGGCGTCATTCGCAGCGGTCCTCGCCGCCCCGCCCGTACGGCTCGCAGCAGTCCGGCCGGTGCCGGAACACGATCACGGTGTGACCGTGGCGCTCCTCGCGGTCGCCGGTCCGCTCGTACAGGCAGGCACCCCACACCACTGTCTCGCCTCGGCCGTCGACCACCTGCCCGTCGCCAGGGCCGTGCCGCAGCAACACCCTCACACCGGCGACGCTACCCGCGCTCGCCGGTGCGCCGTGAGGACTTCCGAACCGAGACCGGGCGTTCCGGGGTGGCTGCGTGGGCGAGGCAGCCCTGCGGATCCGCCCTCCCTGCCCTTGCCCTCGACCACGGTAGGAGCATCGAAATGGCAAGATCGGTGCCTTCGGGCGGGTTCTCGTCGCGTGGCGGTATCCGGGTCGTCCCCAAGGTCGGGGGCGGTGTCCGCGCCGACTCCGGCTGGCCGATGGCGAGGCTACGGGCGGATCAGCACGCCATCACGCTGCGGGAGATCTGGGCCGGTACCTTCGTGGTCACCGCCGACAATCTGATCGCGATCCGGCGATGGCGAAACACCGGGCTGGAGTTCGACGTCGATGATCGCGACGAGTTGTGGATGTTCCGGACACTCGATGTCGAACGACTGGTCAGCCGCCTGTCGACGCTCGGATGGATCGCCGAACGGTGACGCGTCAGATCGGGTGAGGTTCGTAGTGGCGGGGGCGTGCCGGGGCAGCGGTCACGGTGAACCCTCCTGGGTGTCGCAGACCGGCCCTGGTGATCCTTGCCCGCCCGGGTCCGTCAGTGTCTGCCGTCGTCGCCGGCCGAATGCGACGACCGGTTCGGTGGCTTCCGCAACCACAGCCACACCCCGGTCAGGAGGCACGCCGCGCCCAGGAACGCGATCGCCGACTCGGCCAGCTCGGGGAGGTCGTCAAGGAACGGGAACGTGTGCGAGGCGGCCAGCGCCACAAGCGCGATCAAGAACAGAAGGACGGCAAGGACCCGCTGTCGAACCATGGTTGATTGGATCACAGCGGTCGGCGCGGGGACCTCCCGCCTGGGAGGCCCCCGCCGGTCGCTCAGGCGGCGTAGATGTACTTGTTGTTCCCCACCGCCAGCACGGCCGCCGTGGAGCCGCGGACCCCGCTGTTCAGATTGCGCCAGCCGGTGTTGCTGGCCGTCTCGTGCACGTAGCCGCCGGTGACGCTGTAGACCAGCTTCGCCCCGTTGAAGTGCAGCGCGGCCAGGGCCGTGCCCTGCGCGCCGGAGACGCCGGTCCACAGGTTGCGCCAGCCCGCGTTGCTGGCCGCCTCGAAGATCCGGCCGCCGTTGAGGGTGTAGACGATCTTCGTGGTGCCCGCCGCGATGGCCGCCACCGCCGAGCCCGGAATGCCGGTGCTGATGTTGCGCCAGCCGTTCGCGCTGCTCGCCTCGTGCACCAAGCCGCCGACGATGCTGTAGACGTACTTGATCCCGTCGATCTCGATCGCCGCGATCGAGGCGGAGCTCACCCCACTGATGCCCGTGCTGATGTTGCGCCAGCCGTTGCCGCTGCTCGCCTCGTGCACCGAGCCACCGACCACGCTGTAGACCAGCTTCACCCCCTTCCAGTTCAACGCGGCCAGCGCGGTGCCCTGTGCGCCGGAGACGCCGGTCCAGAGGTTGCGCCAGCCCGCGTTGCTGGCCGCCTCGAAGATCCGGCCGCCGTTGAGGGTGTAGACGATCTTCGTGGTACTCACCCCGATCGTGGCCACGGCCGAGCCGGTGACCGCGCCTGCGCTGCCGGAGATCGGTAGGGCCTGCCAGCCGTTGAAGCTGGGCGCCTCGAACACCTGACGCGACTGTTGGCCGGGATTCTGCGCGATGTAGACCAGCGGGCTGATCCTGGTGCCCGAGGGGTCGATCATGTGCCAGTGCAGGTGCGGGCCGGTCGAACTGCCGGAGCCGGGCGCGCCGGCGGCACCGCCGGAGCGGCCCACCACCGTGCCCGCGCCGACGCTGGCGCCGTCGGCGAGCGAGAACTGCGACAGGTGCATGTACTGGCTGCGGTAGCCGTCGCCGTGGTGGATCGTGACGGTGTGTCCACCCGTACCGTTGTAGGGGATGTTCTGGATGGTGCCGGCGCCGCAGGCGGGAAGTGCCGTGCCCACGCCCATGCCGTAGTCGATACCGCCGAGCGAACCGCGGCGGAGGTGGCCCTCCCAGGTGTCGGTGACCGGGTACGCGCCGAACGGGTTGTAGATCGTCGGTGCGGCGTGCGCGGTTCCGGGAATCAGCACCCCGCCCACGGTCATGGCGCCCGCGCCCAACGCCGCGGCGCGCAACACGCCACGGCGGCTGATGCCGGGTACGCCCTCGTCGCCGCCCCCGCAGCAACCGGATCCGTCATGCTGGTTCATGGAACTCCTTCTGTGATCAGGGGTGCCCGCCTCCAGGGCCGCGGCGGCCGACGGCGCGGGGTGACGGTGCTGGCCGGCCGGGTCGCTCCCCGCACCGGACGATCGGCAGGTCCCGGTCGAGCCGGGCAAATCCTCGTGGACCGCGCGACTCGGAGCCGTCGGCCGATCGATCATAGTCAGTGTCATCCCGCAGGTTGACAGCGTGGCGGTCACCGACCCGACAGCCCGGTCCACGAGTGGCCGCTACGGTGGCGGATACCGGCCGTCACCGCAGCCCACCGGAGCCCTCGATGACCGATCCTCAGCTCAGGCGACGCATCCGGGCGGCCGTCGGCGTGGCCGCCGCGCTCCTCCTGCTGCCGGTCGCGCCCGCTCCCGCCAGCGCCGCGGCGGCCACCGGCAGCGTGACGACGACGGTCCAGGACGCCGGCACCGGGGCGCCGGCCCGCGCCTGCGTGAGCCTCGTACCGCTGGACCGCGAACGACTCACCCGGGTGTCCATCGGCGAGAGCCAACTCGGCAGTGTCGGTGGCTGCACCGACGGCCGGGGCGGGATCGAGGTGACCGGGGTGGAGCCGGGACGCTACCGGCTCTTCGCCCAGCCCTACGAGGCGGCACGGTACGGGCGCCAATGGGTCGGCGGGCAGGGCGGCACCGGGGAGCGCCACCGGGCGTGGGTGGTCACTGTGGGCGCCGGTGCCACGACCGCCGCCCCACCGGTCCGACTCGACCCGCCGGGCCGGATCTCGGGCGTACTCACCGACGCGGTGAGCGGGCGTCCGGTCCCGGGTGTCCACGTCGCCGTGGTGCCGTTCGTGCCGCACCCGAAGTACAGCCCCGACACGCCGATCACCGACGACACCGGCCGCTACAGCATCACCGGGCTCGGGCCGTACGACTGGGCCCTGCGGTTCTCCGGCACGGGGATCGCGACCCAGTGGTCCGGTGGCGTCGGCGCCGCCCTGCTGGCCCGGACGGTCCGGGTGCGCCCCGGCGGCACCGCCACGCTGCACCAGGCCCTCCGGTCTCCGACCACCGTGGGCGGCGCGATCCGCACCGACGAGTTGGCGGCCTACAGCACGGTCGTCGCCTTCGACGCCCTCACCGGGGACGTCGTCGGCGCGGTGGACGTCGGCACGTCGTACGGACTCCCGATGCTCCCCGGGCAACTGGTCAAGCTGCGCTGCGACTGCTCCTTCGGGCCCGGACGGTGGTACCCGGCCGGCGACAGGTTCACCGACGGCAACCTCGTGTGGGTGGGGCGGGCGCCGGTCGTCGCCGACTTCGACCTGACCGCCGGCACCGGCGGTTGACGCTCGGCACCGCCCGCCGGTCGACGGATCGAGGCCGTGCCCGCGTTTGGCGGAGGCGCCACCGGCGCCCTGCGGTCAGGTGTTTGCTGTCCACATGAGCTTCCCGTCCCACCGGCAGCGCCACCGTCGCTCCTCCCGACGCCTGGTGGCGCGACTGGACGCGGAGCACTACATGCTGCTGATGCTGATCGGGTTCGGCGGCGCGGTCCTCGGCACCCGCGCATTCCTGGCGCTGACCGGCTATCCGCAGGTCGGCGGCGGTACGTTGCACATCTCGCACGCCCTGTGGGGTGGCCTGTCGCTGTTCGTCGCCGCGCTCGTGCCGCTGCTCGTCGTCAACCGGGCCGCGCTGCTCGGGGCGGCGCTGCTGGCCGGAATCGGCACCGGGCTCTTCATCGACGAGGTCGGCAAGTTCATCACCGCCGACAACGACTACTTCTTCCCGGCCGCCGCGCCCATCGCCTACGCGGCCTTCCTCATCGGCGTGTGGCTCTACGTGCGCGCCCGCGGCACACGGGTCGAGGGCACCCGGGCGCAACTGCACGCCGCGCTGGAACTGCTCGGCGAGGCCGTCGACGGGAGGCTCAGCGAACGGGACCGGGCCCAGCTGCGGCGGCGACTCGGCGCCGCCGCAGCGAGTCCGGACGACGACCGGTTGCAGCCGCTGGCCACGGCGCTGCTGGAGTTGGCGGAGCCCGGTGTGCTGCCGCCGTACGAGCACCGGTCCGGACGGATCGCCCGGATCGCGGTCGCCGTGCGGGCGTGGGTGGCGCGGTCGTTGACCCGGGGTCGGCTGCGCGTCGGGCTGGTCCTGGCGCTGGGGCTACTCGGCTTCGCCACGCTCAGCGACCTCACCACGATCGTCGCCGTCGCTCTCGACCTGCGTGACGGAACCACCGAGGGGGTGCTCACCACCGCCAACGAATTTGCCCGCGTCGACATCCAGGACCGCCGCGGGGTGCTGCTCCTGCTCGTCCGGGCGCTGCTGGACGCCGGCGTGGGCACCGCGCTCATCGTGGCCGCCGGGCTGCTGCTGCGCGGGATGGCTCGCCGCGCCGTGGAGCTCGCCCGGGCCGGCCTGGTCACCTCACTGAGCGTGGTGAACCTGCTGGTGTTCTACCTCGACCAGTTCGCCGCCGCCGTCAGCGCGCTCGGTCAGTTGGCGGTCCTGCTCGCGGCGCAGCGCTACCAGCGGCTGTTCGACCAGCCGGCCGACGCCGAGCGCACCGGCGGCGCTGACGGTGACTGAACGCGAAGGTCTGTCGGGCCAGCCCACGACCCGTGCGCGAGCGCCGCGCCGGACGTGATGTCGCCCAGGCTGATGCCGACGGCGGGCGTCCTCAGCGGACGGCGTCGCCCATGCGGGTGACGGCCTCGGTGAGGATCGCCGGCGAGGTGGCGAAGTTGAGCCGCACGAAGCCCGCCCCGCCGGTGCCGAAGACGTGCCCGGAGCTGAGGGCGACCCGCGCGTGGTCGAGGAACATCTTCGCCGGCCCGGCGACGTCGCTGACCACGCCAGCGTCGTCGGCCGGCTGCTCCGTGTCGACGCCCAGCCCCGTGCAGTCCAGCCAGGCGAGGTAGGTGCCCTCGGGACGGTGGTACGGGACGGCCGGGAGGTGCTTCGCCAGCAGCGTCGCGAGCAGCGCGCGGTTGGCGTCGAGACCGTCGAGGAGGAGGTCGAGCCACGGCCCGCCCTCGCGGAAGGCGACGGTGTGCGCGATGACACCGAGGTGGCTGGGCCCGTGGCTGACCTCTTCCGGCATACGGCGGAGGTCGGCCACGGCCTGCGGTCCGGCGACCGCGAGCGCCGCCTTGAGACCGGCCAGGTTCCACGCCTTCGAGGCGGAGACCAGGGCGAACGCGTTCTCGGCGCCGGCCACCGTGAGGTACGGGGTGAAGTGCGCCCCCGGCAGCACCAGGGGAGCGTGGATCTCGTCGGAGACCACCCGTACGCCGTGCCGGTCGGCCAGCGCCGCGACGGTCTCGAGCTCGTCGCGCCGGTGGACGACGCCGGTCGGGTTGTGCGGATTGCACAGCAGGAACGCGGGCCGGCTGCCGTGGGCCCGCGCGCGTCGGAAGGCCTCGTCGAGGGCGGCGGGGTCCATGCGCCGGTCGGGCCCGAGCGGGGCCTCGACGACCCGCCGGTCGGCGTGGGTGACGAAGGCGTAGAAGGGCGGGTAGACGGGGGAGCAGACCACGACCGCGTCACCGGGGTCGGTGACGAGCCGGAGCACCTCGACGGCGCCCATCATCACGTCGGGTACGACCGAGGTGTGCGCGACGCGGAAGTCCCGCCAGCCCCAACGCCGTGCGGCGAAGTCGCCGATCGCCTCCGCGTACGCCGTCCCGTAGGAGTAGCCGGTGTCGCCGAGGTCGACCGCGCGGCGGAGCGCGTCGGCCACGGGGGGAGCGAGGGGCACGTCCATCTCCGCGACCCAGAGCGGGAGCACGTCGGGCGCGAACATGCGCCACTTCACGCTGGTGCGCTGCCGGAGTTCGTCAAGCGTGAGCAGGGTGAGCGGATTCCGGGCCGCCGAGCCGTCGGCGGAGGGGCCAGGGCTTGCCATACCGCCCACCCTAGGGCCAGGTGCCGCCCCCGTCCTGCCCGGCGCCCTCGTCCGGCCCCGGTGCCGCTACCAGCGGTTGCGTGCCTCCTCGGCCCAGCCGACCAGCCCGTCCAGGTCGACGCGCTCGCCGTCGTCGGCCGCCGCCCAGCCGGTGAAGTGCCCGAAGCACTGGTGCGTCTCGTTGGCGAGCACACCGAAGTTCGTCCTGGCGATCTTCTCGTGGAAGGGGTGGAACTCCACGGCCACCCGCGCACCGCTGATCCGCCACGGGCGCGACCAGTCGGCGCGGTCGTACTCCCAGCGCAGCTCGTCGCCGATCTTGTGCAGCCGGCCGTCGAGGAAGAGGCCGTTCTCGGTCGAGCCGGTGCCGTCGGTCCACCGACCGCCGAGTTGGATCGCCCGACCCGGGCCGCTGCCGGCGGCCCAGTTCCAGCGGATCGCGTACGGCCACCTGCCGCGACCGTGGTCGAGCACGGCGAAGGAGTCCGCCTCGGCGACCGGATGGTCCACCCCGTCGACCCGCAGGGTGCCGCGCACCGGGCGGCCGAGGTCCTTGACGGTGTACTGGAACCGGCGGGTGCTCCAGGGCACCACCACGCCGAGCGACTCGTGACCCGCTGGCAGCGACACCACGAGGTCGATCTCCAGACCGGGGGCGGCGGCGCGGATGGCGGTGGCCGACGGCGCCTGGTCGATGTCGATCGAGAGTCCGCCGCCGCGCGCCCGTACGGCGCCCGCCCCGCTGACCGGCGGGAAGAGGGCGCCCCGGGCGAAGGGGACCACCGCGTTCCTGTCGATCTCGGCCTTCGTCGCGCGGTCGAGCACGTAGAGGCTGTGCACCCCCGCGTAGTCCAGCGACGAGGCGACCAGGCCGACGATGTGGGTCGGCGTGACGACTCCCCAGTACTCCCAGCGCTTGTTGCGGCCCCAGCCGCGCAGGTTCGCCCGGTGCAGCGGGCGGCGGCTCCAGCCCACGGCGGCGGGATTGAGCCGCCCACCCGCGAGGCACAGGTCGACCGGCTCGGTGATCTCGTTCTCGTGGGTCACGAGGGGGAGGGTAACCGGCCCGCCGCCTCTGCTGCCGGGATCGGCACGGCGGAGGTCATGCCAGCGGGTGCTGGGCCGGTTCAGTCGCCCCAGGCGTTGGAGTCCAGGAGCATGTCCCAGGTCAGGTAGGGCAGTTCGGGGTGGCGCTGGTGCAGGATCTCGCCGGGAAGGGTCGCGGCCGGGGCCTTGCGGGGATTGGCGAGTGCCTGCGCCACGATCGCGTCGGTGACGGCCCGGGCGCCGCCGAGGCGGGGATGACGTCGGTGGACGCGGTCGGCGTACTCGGGTGGCACCGGGCTGTTGACGCCCATGAGGTCGATGCTGATTCCCGTCTGGGCGATGCCGATCTCGGGCGGTCGGCGACGCTGGAAGACGGGTGAGTCGCGGAAGCTGCGCGTGGTGTGCATGGCGATCGCGTCCCACACGGTGTCGACCCGGCGGTCGGTGACACCCCGCTCCTCGAGGAACCGGGCGGCGAAGTCGGCGCCGTCCATCTCGAACCGCTGGTCGGAGTTGGCGCGTGCGGTCAGGCCCATGTCGTGCAGGGCGCAGATCAGGAACACGACCTCCTCGTCGTAGTCGTGGCCGGGCCGCCGACCGGCCCGCGCGGCGGCCTCGCGGGCGAACAGGAAACTACGCAGGCTGTGGTTGCGCAGGTAGGCCTCCTGCGCCTCGTCGATCAGTCGGGCCGCCTCACGGGCCAGCCGGGTCGACGGGAAGGACAGGTCGGCGTCCGGCGCGGCGTGGGAGGCGGCCGGGGCGGCGGGCACCAGCCCGGTGAGCATGCCGGCGCCGGCGGCCAGGCCGGTGCCGAGGGCGGTGCGCCGCGAGAAGGAAGGCGTCACGGGTACCTCATCTTTCGGGTGTCGGGTGCGTGGACCGGAAGCGTTGGCGGTACTCGGCCGGGGTGGTGCCGATGCCGCGCAGGAACGCGCGGCGCATGCTGTCGTCCGAGCCGAAGCCGCAGGCACGGGCGATGCGAGCCACCCCGTCGTGGGTGGCTTCGAGCAGGGTCTTCGCGGCCTCGACCCGGACCTGCTCGACGTACCGGATGGGGGTCGTCCCGACCGTCCGGCGGAACAGGCGGGTGAGGTGCCGTTCGCTGACCGACGCGTGCGCGGCCATCGTGGCGAGCGTGTGCGGGGCGGCCGGGTCGGTGGCGACGGCGTCCAGGACCCGGCGCAGCGCGCTGCCGGGGGCGGCCGTGGTGTTGCCGCGGACGGTGAACTGGGACTGACCGCCGGGGCGGTGCAGGAAGACCACGAGGTACTTGGCGGTGGTGCGGGCGCGCTCCGGCCCGTGGTCGTCCTCGACCAGCGTCAACGTCAGGTCGATGCCCGCGGTCACGCCGGCCGAGGTGAACAGCGGCCCGTCCCGCACGTAGAGGGCGTCGGGCCGGACGCGGACCGCGGGGAACCGCGATGCGAGGTCGGCGCAGGCCGCCCAGTGGGTGGTGGCCCGGCGGCCGTCGAGCAGGCGCGCCGCCGCGAGCAGGAACGCGCCGGTGCAGATGCCCGCCGTACGGCGGGCGAGCCCGCTGACGCGGGGGAGTTCGGCGACGAGCGCCGGCGGAGGCTGTGCCGCGGCGAGGGAGAGGCCGGGCACCAGCAGCGTGTCGAACCGGTGCCGCACCTGGTGCAGGGCCAACTCGACGTCGAGAGGTACGCCGACGTCCGTGCGTACCGGGCGGCCGTCCACCGAGGCCAGCCGGACCCGGTAGCCGCCGCTGCCGTGCAACACCTGGACGGGCCCCGCCACGTCGAGCAGCACGACGCCGTCGTGCACCACCACGACCACCTCGCGGATCCGGGCGATCTCCACACGAGCAGTCTGGTCATCCTCTGCGGAGGGCCACAAGGACGGCCGGGCCGCACATCCGGACATGGCGGAGCCGTCCCCAGCCAGGGCGCCGTCCGCGGCTCGCGACGCGGCCGCACCCGAGCGCGCGAAACGCGGCGGGCCTTCCGGTCAGGGGGTAACCGTCACCGCGCGTCGCGCAGCCCGAGGACGTACGCCGCAGTGAGCGCGACGGCGCGGTCCTCGTCCTGTGCCAGCTCCGCGAGGGCACGTGACGTCCTGATCCCCGGGACGTCCGCGAGCGCCTGGGTCAGCCGCCGACGTGCCGACGATCCGACCACTGCCTGGGCGAGGCGGTCGACGAGCCCGGTGGCGATCTGGTCGGCCGACGCGGGATCGGTCGCCAGCGCGCCCAGCGCGTCGGCGGCATCGGCGTCGTTGGTCTCCTCGACGATCATGTCGATGAGCGTCGGGACCGCGTCAGCTGCCCCACGCGCTCCGAGCGCCAGAGCGGCACACCTGCGGACCACGAGGTCCGAGTGCGTGAGGGCGTTCCGCAGCAGCGCCGTCGCCGCACCGCTCGGGATCTCGGCGACGGACCGGACGGCACGTTCGCGCACCTCGGCCACCGGTGAGCCGAGGCCCTCCGCGAGCAGTGCCAGGCCCCCGTCGCCCGACCGCGCCAGCGCCCACCGGAGGGCACCGGCGACGTTCGGGTCCGTCTCGCTCAACGCTGCCTCGACCAGCGCTCCCACCGGCACCGGAACCTCTTCGGTCGAGGACAGGGCCGCGCGTTGGCGCTTGCCGGCGCTCTCCGATCCCAGTGCCTGCAGGAGCGCGACGATCCGGAGGACGCCGTCCCAGCCGGCGGGTTCCGTGGCGTCGATCTGACGGAGTCGGGTGAGCAGCTCCGTCTCCGCCGCGATGCGTTCCCGCGTCCGGCGGATGAGGTCGTCGACGAGCCCCGAGGGCGTGAAGCCGGGATCGTCCAGCGCGCGCCCGACCTCGCGCAGCGACAGCCCCAACGACCGCAGGCTCTCGATGTGGAGGATCCGCCGGATGTCCTCGCCCGAGTACTCCCGATAGCCGGCCCGGGTACGACCCGTCGGCCGCACCAGGCCGAGCGAGTCGTAGTGCCTGAGCATGCGGGCGCTGACGCCGGAGCGCCGTGCCACCTCACCGATCAACAACGCCTGTCAACCCTCCTGGCCGGTCATGCCGAGGGCCACGATGCGGGTCGCCTCGTCGACCGCGAGCTCGAGCCCGGCGTCCGGGTCGCGCGACAGCCGTTCCGTGGCGCTGGCGTGCTGGCGTACGCAAGGGTCGGGGTCCGTCATCGCGGCGCGCAGGATCGGCGTGACCACCTGGCCGAGCGCGATCAGCGCCCGGCTCAGGCTCAACCGCGTCGCGCGCCCGCCGCGCCCGAACTGCGTCGCCAACACCGCGGCCAACGCGGGTTCCTCACCTTCGGGCACGAGTACGACCGCTGCCCGCCAGGCGCTCCGCGCCACCTCGTCGTCGGCGTCGGTCAGCAGCGCCCGGGTGATCGCGGGCCACGCCTGCCGGTCCCCGATCTTGGACAGCGTGTGCAACGCCTGGCTTCGGGCCTGCGCGCGCTCCGAGCGGAGTTCGTCGACCAGCTTCGGGAGCGTAGTCGGTGCCGGGTGGCGGATGAGCGCCCAGGTCAGCATCTCGCGTACGTGGAAGTCGGACTCGATCGCGCACCGCTCGACGAGCCTGTCGACGAACCGCGGGTCCGGGGTCGTGCCGAGCGCCAGCGCTGCCTGCAACCGCACCGACGGGTTGCTGTCCTCCAGCCGCCGGAGCGCTCGCATCGTGTGCGTGTCGTCCTTCGGCACGGTCATCGCGACCACCTCCCCGACCACAGTGAAGACCTTGTCACCGTGTGAAGGTCAAGCGGCCCGCGCGATGCGCCGGCCAGGCACCCACCGCCCGCCCCGGGTGTCGTCACACTCACACGGCGTGAAGACCTGTGTCACCACGGCGGTCGCTGGTTGGTCTCAAGGGTGCACAGGCCGAGGAGGAGGAGACGATGTGACGACCCAGGAAGAGATCCGGGAGTTGTACGCCGCCGCGGCGCCGCGCCTGGTGTCGCAACTGTTCGCCATCATCGGCGACCACGCGGAGGCCCAGGACGTCGTGCAGGACGCCTTCGTACGGGCACTCGCCCGGCCGGGGCGGTTCGGCGAGCTGGAACACCCCGAGGCGTGGCTGCGTACGGTCGCCCTCAACATCGCCCGCAGCCGGTATCGCCGCAGGGCGGTCTTCGCCCGGCTGGCGCGCTCCGGCCGGCTCGATCCCGGGGCGGGAGGAAGCGCGGGCCTGTCGCCCGACCACGTCGCCCTCGTCGCCGCCCTCCAGCGGCTGCCGCGACCGGCGCGCGAGGCAGTGGTCCTCTACCACATCGCCGACCTGCCGGTCGTCGACGTGGCGGTGGCCCTGGGCTGTTCGGTGGAGGCCGTGAAGACCCGGCTCGTCCGGGCCCGCCGCGCCCTCGCCGCCGACCTCGACGACTCCGGCCAGCTGACGACCGCCTCGCCGATGTCCGTGAACAAGGGAGGTTGCCGCCATGCCTGACCTGGATTTCGCCGGGCTCGACCGGGCCGCCCAGGCGGCCTTCAAGCCCGACTTCGCCGAGGTGGGGGACCGGGCCCGCCGTCGCAGGCGCACCCGTGCCGCCGCGCTCTCGCTGACGGCTCTGGCGCTGGTCGCGGCGGCGACGACCGTCGGCCTGCGCGCCGATGAGCCACCGCCGCCGGTGCCCGGTACCGAACCCACCCCGACGCCGGTCTTCGTCCCGTCGCCCGGGCCCAGCGCGAGTCCCGTCCCGGGCGCGGGGCGCCCCGTCCGGACGGGCCCGATGGTCGCGGGCGACCTCGACCACTTCTACCTGCGGTGGCACGACTGCCGCGGGGAGGGCTGCGTGTTGATGGTGGCCGGCACGGCCGACCGGGGGGCGACCTGGCGCAGCTTCCCGCTTCCGCTGCCGCGCGACGCGTCGTCCGTCATCGCGGCGGCGGGGCGGCGGACCCTGGTCGCCCACTACCAGCACGGCGGCGAGGGGACCCCGGTGCGTCAGGGCTGGCTCTCGAGCGTCGACGGCGGTGAGCGCTGGCGGGAGGTGACGCCAGGTAGGGCCGCCCAGGTCCCCGAGGGCTGGTGGGTGGCGAGCCACTGGCTGGGACGCCCCTTCGAGGAGATCATGGCGGCGGACCCGGTGACCGGTGACCTCGTGCAGGTGCCGCAGACCTCCGGGCTCAAGCAGACGGCCCTGGTTGGCGACGCTTCGGCCGAGGCGGGCATCTGGGCGAGCGGTTACGAGAGCGAGACGGTCATGGACGGCCGGCTCGTCGGCCGGGGCAGCGCGGTCGCGGTGAGTCGCGACGGGGGCCGTACCTGGCACCGACACGTGTTCGCCGGGGCGCTCACCGCCGGCAACGACGTGGCGCTCGACATCGCGACGCGGGACGGGCGGACCGTCTACGCCGTCGGCCGCGTCGGTGCGGCACTGGTCGTGCACCGCAGTGACGACGGGGGGCTGACCTGGCAGCGCACCACCGGCAGCGCGACCGTCGGCGAGCGGTCGGTCCAGGCCTCCGTCCGACCCGACGGGGCACTGGTCGTCCAGGCCGGTGTCCACGCCGGCGACCGTCCGCTGATGTTCATCAGCCGCGACGGGGGGCTCAGCCTGTCCCCGACGGACCCGGTCCCGGGTGCCGCGGCGGATCCCATGCCGGGCTCCGACGGGTACGTGCAGCGGACCTGGCCCTACTTCTCGGACCTGTGGTACTCCGCCGACGGGGCCACCTGGTCCCACATGAGCCCGCCCGAGCTGCCCTGAGGAAAGTGCTTCCCGCCGGGCGGCGGCAACGCGCCCGGCGGGACCGCTCCCGCCGGGCGTCAGCGGACGGCCGGCGGCGCGGACGTGACGGGCGGGGTGGGCGTGATCTGCGGGGCAGGCGTGACCGGCGGGGCGGGCGTGACGGCCGGGGTGGTGGCGGTCTCGGCGAGCGCGGTGCGCAGGACGTCGTGCAGCGGCCCGTCGGGGTGGTCGATCCAGTGCTGGATGGCGACGCGCAGCGAGGCCAGGAAGGTCGCCGCCACGACCCGGGACCGCAGCGCCCGGTCGGGGCCGGTCAACCGTTGGGCGACGTCGTCGGCGAGATCGCGCTCGATGGCGGTGTAGGCCGCGATCTGGTGCGCGACGAGGCCCGGGTGCCCGCGTAGCTGACGGCGGTGCAGCAGCCAGGAGGGCGGGGCGTTGCCGTACGCCTCGACGGCGAGGCGCTCGGCGGCCGCGCTCAGCACGGCCCACGGCGGCGCGTCGGCCGGCTGTCGGCGGACCAGTTCCAGCAGCCGGCGCAGCCGTACGGCGTCACCGTGAAAGACCGCCTCCTCCTTGCTGGAGAAGTAGTTGGAGAACGTCCGGCGGGAGACGTTCGCGGCGTCGGCGATGGCCTCCACGGTGACCCGGTCGAGCCCGTGTTCCGTGGCGAGGCGCAGGGCGGCCTCGTGCAGGGCGAGGCGGGTGGCCGCCTTCTTGCGCTCCCGCAGCCCGGTGGTCTCCGCCATGGGCGACAGCCTACGGGGCGGTGACTCAGTTCTCATCGCGCAAACTTGCGCTGTGAGCAAGATCGGCAGATGCTTGTGTGCGGCAACCATCTGCGACAAGGGAGGCGGCGTGGAAACTGCCGGCCGCGAGCTCGGTGCGAGGCTGTCCGAGCTGATCCGGAGCGTACGGCTGATCAAACGGCACCGGGCCGACGTCCGGCCGGCCGTGCCGGTCGGCCTCGCCGGCCTCCTCATGCAGATCGAGAAGCTGCCTGCCGACTGCCACGCCCGGGAGCTGGCGGCCCATAGCGGGCTCGACCCGTCGACCGTCAGCCGCGCCGTCGCCTCGCTCGTCAGCCACGGCCTGGTCGAGCGGCGCGCCGACCCCGCCGACAAGCGGGCCAGCCTGCTGACCGTCACCCCGGCCGGGCGGGCCGCCCTGACCGACACCTACGACTGGTACGGCCGGATCCTCGACACCGCGCTCGCCGACTGGACCCCCGCGGAGGTGGCGGCGTTCGCCACCGCGCTCGGCCGGTTCACCCGCGACATCGAGACCGTCCTCGGACACCACGACAACCTGGAGGCCGCGCGATGAGCGCACCCACCACCACGGCCGGCGACGCGCCGATGACACACCGGCAGACGCTGGAGGCCCTCAGCGGCCTGCTGCTGGTGCTGTTCGTCGCGATGCTCAGCGGCACCGTCGTCTCGACGGCGCTGCCGAACATCATCGGCGCGTTGAACGGGTCGCAGACCCAGTACACCTGGGTGGTCACCGCCACCCTGCTCACCGCGACCGCGACCACCCCGATCTGGGGCAAGCTCGCCGACCTGTTCAACAAGAAGCTCCTGGTCCAGATCGCCATCGTCGTCTTCCTGGTCGGCTCGGTGATCGCCGGCTTCGCCCAGACGGCCGGCCAGCTCATCGCCGCCCGCGCGTTCCAGGGCATCGGCGTCGGCGGCCTCCAGGCGCTCGTCCAGGTCGCCATCGCCGCGATGATCCCGCCCCGGGAGCGCGGCCGGTACAACGGCTACCTCGGTGGCGTCATGGCGGTGGCGACGGTCGGTGGCCCGCTGCTGGGCGGGCTCATCGTCGACACGTCCTGGCTCGGCTGGCGCTGGTGCTTCTTCGTCGGGGTCCCCGTCGCCGCCATCGCGCTGGTCCTCCTCCAGTTCACCCTGCGCCTGCCGACGGTCCGCCGCGAGAACGTCAAGATCGACTACCTGGGCGCGGCCCTGATCGCCGCCGGCGTCAGCGTGCTGCTCATCTGGATCTCCTTCGTCGACGACTCGTTCGCCTGGGCCTCCTGGCAGACCGCCGCCATGGTGGGCGGTGCGGTCGCGCTGCTCGCCCTGGCCGTCTGGGTGGAGTCGCGGGCCGACGAGCCGGTCGTCCCGCTCGATCTCGTCCGCCAGCGGACCACCGCCCTGGCCATCCTGGGCAGCCTGGCGGTCGGCATGGCGATGTTCGGCGGCGCCGTCTTCCTCGGCCAGTACTTCCAGATCGGCCGCGGCTACAGCCCGACCGAGGCCGGGCTGCTCACCATCCCGATGATGGCCGGCGTCCTCGGATCGTCGATCATCGCGGGCCGGCTGATCACGAAGACCGGGAAGATCAAGCCGTACATCGTGTTCGGCGCGATCGTGCTCGTCATCGGGTTCGCCCTGCTCGGCACCATCGACCACGAGACCTCGCTGGTGCTGGTCGGCGCGGCCATGTTCATCGTCGGCGTCGGGGTCGGCATGACGATGCAGAACCTCGTCCTCGCCGTGCAGAACACCGTCTCGCTCCGGGACATCGGCGCGGCCAGCTCGACCGTCGCGTTCTTCCGCTCGCTCGGCGGCACGATCGGAGTGTCGGTGCTCGGCGCGGTCCTCGCCCGACGGGTGACCGACCAGATCACCGCCGACCTCTCCGCCGCCGGCATCCCCGCCTCCGGCAGCGCGGGAGCCGGCAGCCTGAACCTCGACGCCATGCCCGGCGCGGTCCAGCAGATCGTCCGCGCGGCGTACGGGGACGCCACCGGCCACATCTTCCTCATCTCCGCCGCGATCGCCGTCGTCGGCATCATCGCCGCGGTCCTGTTGAAGCCGGTCGGCCTGCGCAGCAGCCTGGACCTGCCCGATCCCGCCAGGTCGACGGCCGTGGCCGCCGACGCCGTCGACGGTGCTCCGGCCTTCGACCAGGTCACGGTGGACGCCGACGGTCGGGAGGCGCCGGCGCGCCGCTGACGCGTGACCCACGACGGCGGGGCCGCCACCATCCGAGGATGGTGCCGGCCCTGCCGTCGTCGGGCATCCGGCGACCGGCGGGCGACGATCGGAAGCCGGCGTGTCCCTGTGGTAGAAATGCCGGATGTCCGGCATGCGATTCCAGCTTCTGGGACCGCTCGAGGTGCAGGTCGACGACCGGCCCGTGCCGCTCGGCACGGTGAAGCAACGGCTACTCTGCGCCACCCTGCTGCTGGACCCGAACGAGGTGCTGCACACCGAACACCTCGCCGAGACGCTGTGGGACGAGCCGCGGCCCGCCTCCGCGGCGGCCAACCTGAGGACGTACGCCCACGGGCTGCGCCAGGCGCTGCGCGACCAGCCGGACGGCGCGAGCCGGCTGCACACCGGCACCGGCGGCTACCTGCTCGCGGTGCGCCCGGGTGAGCGCGACCTCGACGAGTTCGAGGAGTCGGCGCAACAGGGCCGCGACGCCCGTGCCCGGGGCGACCTGCGGCAGGCCGAGGCGAGTCTGGCCCACGCGCTCACCCTCTGGCGCGACTCGCCGCTCGCCGGGCTGCCGCTGCCCCGCGCGATGGCGGCACGCCTGACGCGCCTGCACGAGCAGCGCCTCATGGTCGAGGAGGAACACGTCCAGGCCAAACTCGACCTGGGCGCCTCCGCCGAACTGGTCGGTCGGCTGCGCGAGCACGTCGAGACCCACCCGCTGCGGCAACGCGGCTGGGGTCAGCTGATGACCGCGCTCTACCGTACGGGCGACGTGGCCGGTGCCGTCGACGCGTACCTGCGGGCCCGGCGGATGCTGGCCGACCAGCTCGGCATCGATCCCAGCCCCTCGCTGGAGGCGCTCTACCGCGACATCCTCGACCACCGCCCGCACCTGGTCGGCGAGCCGCAGCGCCCGCCGCCCGCGCGGATCGTGGTCCGCGGACTGCCTCCCGCCGTCGACACCTTCGTCGGCCGGCGGGCCGAGATCGACGCCGTGTGCGGCTGGCTCGGCGGATCCGCGACGAGCGCGGTCGTCGCCCTGCACGGCCCGGGAGGGGCCGGCAAGTCGGCGCTGGCCGTCCGGATCGCGCACCAGCTCGCCGACCGGTACCCGGGCGGCACGCTCTACGTGGACCTGCAGGGTGCGGACGCCGACCTGCCGCCCCTGAGGCCGGTCGACGTCCTCGGCCGGTTCCTCCGCGCGCTCGGCATGCCGGGCGGTGCGGTGCCGTCCGACGTCGGCGAGGCCACCGTCGCCTACCGGTCCGAGATCGCGGGCCGCGGCGTGCTCGTCGTCCTCGACAACGCCCGGGACGCCGCCCAGGTCAGGGCACTTCTGCCGGCGGACGGTTCCTGCGGTGTCGTGGTGACGAGCCGGCGGATGCTCGCGACGCTGCCCAACGGCCGACACCTGGCCGTGGGGCTGCTGTCCCGCACGGAGGCGGTCGGGCTGCTCGCGGGCGAGTGCGGCGCCGACCGGGTGGCGGCCGAGCCGGACGCGGCCGCCCGCCTGGTGGAACTCTGCGGCATGCTGCCGCTGGCGATCCGGATCGTCGGCGCCCGCCTGGCCAGCCGGCCGGAGTGGCCGATCGCCCGTCTGGTGGAGCGCCTCGCCGATCCCGGGCTGCGCCTCAGCGAGCTGGAGTTCGACGACCTCAGTGTCCGGCCGTCCATCGCGCTCACCTACGCCGCCCTGTCCGACGGCGGCGCCCGGGGGCAGCTCTGCGCCCGGGCCTTCCGGCTGGTCGGCAGCACCCGCCTGCCGACCGTCACCGCCCGCGCCGTCGCCGCCCTCCTCGGCGAGCCGCCCGCGCTCGCCGAGAGTCTCCTGGAACGGCTCGCCGACGAGCGCCTGGTGGAGCCCCGGGAACCGGGCGTCTACGGCATCCACGACCTGGTCCGGCTGTACGCCGTCGAACGGGCCGAGGACGAGCCGGCGGACGACCGGGAGGCCGGGCTGCGGCGGCTGCTGGAGACGTACGTGCAGGGCGCCCGGGAACTCGAGCGGATGACCAACGCCGGACACTGTTTCGGACCGGCGGGGACACCGGCGTGCGGGTGGGCCCCGACCGGCGTCGGCGACCAGGACCGACCCGCCTGGCAGGACCTGCCGGAGAGCCCCGCGCAGGCGGCGCGGTGGCTGGCCGAGGAACACCTCAACGTCCTGGCCGCCTTCCGGCAGGCGTCCACCTCCACCACCGGCACCGCGACGCTCGCCGCCGCGCTGGCCTGGGCGAGCGTCGCCGCGTTGCGGCGGTACGGCTACCGCCAGGAGGCGCTCACCCTGGTCGACGGCGCGGTCGCCACCACCGGGCGGCTCGGCCTCACGCTCGAACACTGCGCCGCGCTGTTCTACCGGGCGACGTTGCACACGGGCAGCGCCGAACCGTCGGTGGTCGAAGCGGATCTGCTGCGCTGCCTCGAGCTGCTCCGGCCGCTCGGGGACCGGGAGCAGATCTCCATCTGCCTGGAGGCGCTCGGCAACCTGCGCCACCGGATGGGCGACGTGCCGCTTGCGCTCCGCCACCACGACGAGGCGCTCGCGCTGCGCCGGGAGTCGGGCCAACTGCTCATGATCGGCGCGGCCCTGAGCAGTTCCGCCCCGGTTCGCCTGTCGGCGGGAGCCGAGAAGGAGGCGCTCGCGGACGTCGAGGAGGCGCTGCGCATCGCCCGCGACGTCGACGCCGTCGGCCTGCGGGGCGCCGCCCTCGGCGCACGGGGCCAACTGCTGTGCCGTACCGGGCAGTGGTCGGAGGCCCGCGAGTGCCTCGACGAGGCGATGGCCATCGCCGAGTGGTCCGAGGACCTGCCGTCGCGCTGCGAGGCGTTGCTGTCCCGCGCGGCGGCCCACCTCGGGCTCGCCGACCACGCCGCCGCCGCCCGCGACGCCGACGAGGCGGGGACGGTGGCCGTCCGGATCGGCGACCGCTACCTGCGGGCCGTCGCGCGGCAGGCACAGGGCCGGATCGCCCGCGCGGCCGGGGACCGCAGCGCCGCGTCCATCCTGGAGACCGAGGCGCGGGACCTGCTCGGTCCGCTGTCCGGCTACCGGGATCCGCAGTACGCCGACCACTTCGGCCGACTCTGAGCCTGCGGGAGCCGACCGCTCCGCGGGTGGCGGGTGCCGGCCTCCCGCGCTCCGCTGCGCCAGGCGGTCGCCGTGCGGGCGCGTGAGCCGATCGGCTGAACGGCGGGCCCGCGCAGGGCACGGGTGGCGCGGAGATCGGTGGGACGACCGGGCCGCCGGGCCCGACCGGGCCGGGCGCGCGGATACAAGGCGGGTACATGCCGGTCCCGGGCAGTCGCGGCGGGGACGTCGCCGGTCACCGGGGCGAGGACGTCGGCCGGGCGGGGGCGGGCGGGCCGCGCCGGCCGACAACGCGACGCCGCTCCGGACCCGTCCGGCCGGCGGCTGTACCTCGCGTGTACGGAGCCTGTACGTCGCCCGCCGTATCGTTCCGCCGTCCAGCCGCCGAGGACGAGGAAATCGGAGCGACGTCGATGTCGGGACAGCCAGAACGCGGGCACGACGGGGGAGCGGGCCGTTCGGCGGACCTCTTCGCCGTCAGGTCGGGAGAGGTCGAGCAGGCGGAGGTCGAGTCGCTGCGCGACGGGCTGTCGCCCCGCCTCACCGGGGTCAGCCCGGCGCACGTCCAGCGGCTCGCCGGTCTCACCGACGACCTTCCGCCGATCGTGGTGCACCGGTCGTCGCGACGGGTGATCGACGGTTCGCACCGGCTCGCGGCCGTCCGCGCCCGAGGCGAACGGACCGTGCCTGTCGTGTACTTCGACGGCTCGGACGCGGACGCCTTCGTGGCGGCGGTGCGGCTCAACGCCGCACACGGCATGCCGCTGCCGGCGCAGGACCGCGCCGCGGCGGCGCGGCGCATCCTCGCCACCCATCCACACTGGTCGGACCGGTGGATCGCCTCGGTGTGCCGGGTGGCCCCGCGGACCGTCGCCGCCCTGCGGCGGGGTTCAACCGACGACGATGGTCGGCTGAACGCCCGGCTGGGGCGCGACGGCCGCTCCCACCCGGTCTCCGCGGCGGCCGGCCGGCGGCTGGCCGCGGAGATCATGCGGCGGCATCCCGACGTCAGCCTGCGCGAGGTGGCGCGGCGCACCGGCATCTCCGTGGGGACGGCGTTCGACGTGCGCCGCAAGCTCGCCGCGGGCGACGCCGCCGACGCGCATCCGGCGCCGACCGCCGCACCGGTGGGACCCGCGCGCCCGGGAACCGAGCCGGCCTCCGCCGTCCGGGAACGGCTGGCGGTGCTCGCGCGGGACCCGTCGCTGCGCTACACGGACCAGGGCCGGGCGCTGCTCCGGCTGGCGTCCGCGACGCTCGCCTTCGCCCCCCGGGCGGAACTCATCGCCGAGGCGGTGCCGGGCCACTGCCGCGGCTCCCTGCACGCCGTCGCGGTGGCCTGCGCCGGAAGCTGGCGGGCGTTCGCCGAGCACCTCGCCGATCAGGAGCGTACGGCGCATGCGGGATGACCGGGCGGCGCCGGCGCCCCGGCAGTGGACGAGCCTGCACGTGTTCCACGACGGCGACCTCGACGTCGTCGTCACCGACCTGGTCGCGGCGCTGCGGACCCGGCTCGACGCGGAACATGCCTCGGTCGGGACGTTCTTCCTGCGGTACTGGGAGGGCGGGCCGCACCTGCGGATCCGGATCCTCCCCAGGTCCGGGCGGGAGGACGACGTGCGCGCCATCGTCGAGCACCAGGCCGCGGCCTTCCTCGTCCGCCGTCCGGCCCCGGCGCTGCTCACCCAGGAGGAGTACGCCCGGTACGCGCCGGGTCTGGCGGTGGCGGAGGGCATGGCCGACTACGAGCGGATCCGTCGGCCGAACAACTCCTTCGCGCACGTGCCGTACCGGCCCGAGACGCACCGGTACGGCACGGGTGCCTCGTTGCACGCCGCCGAGGACCACTTCGTCACGTGCAGCGACACCGTCCTGCGGCTGCTGGCCGCCGGCGCGACCGCGAACCAGCGCACCACGGCGGCGTTCGCGGTGCTGGCGCTGAGCAGGTGGCTCTGCCCCACGGTCGCTCCGCTGCCGGCGGACGGCGTCGCCTTGACGGCCGTCAGCGGCGGCACCCCGTCGAGCGCCGTGGCGGAGCGCTACCACCGGCAGCGGCACGTGCTGGGTGAACTGGTCGACCGGATGCGGCTGTTCGCCCAGGCGCCGCCCGACAGGCCGACCGGCACCCTCGGCACGTGGGCCGGGGCGATCGCCACCCTGGCCGCGCGGATCGGGGACCCGGCCCTCCGGTGGCGCGTCGTCGACACCTGCGCCCACCTGACCTGCAACCGCCTCGGCGTGGCCGTGGCCGGGGAGCGGGAGTTGCGGCATCTCGTCGACCGCGCGTTCGCCGACCGCACGACCCAGGGGAGACCGGCGTGACCGCGACGTCGTGGCAGAGCATCCACGTGCACCACCACGGGACGGCGACCGACCGGCTGATCGTCGAGGCCGTCCGGCCCCTGTCCCGCGAGCTCGCCGTCCACGGCCACCGCAGCTGGTTCACCCGGCACTGGCGCCAGGGGCCGCACGTCCGGCTGCACGTCGACGCCGACGACCGGGCCCTGCGCGAGGTCGTCGTCCCGCTCACCGCGTCGGTGCTCGAGCCGTACCTGCCGGGGCTGCCGACGGGCGAGGTCGACGTCGAGGCGGTGCTGCCCCTGCACCGCCGGCTGGCCCGGCTCGAACTGGAGGACGGTCCACTG